>JAKISI010000070.1 GCA_021648685.1 Candidatus Polarisedimenticolaceae bacterium | reverse complement strand
ACAGCCTGCGCTGAATAGCCATTAAATGAAGGAGGATCGCGTGTGCCTGTCTTCTGATAAAGGGTATAAAATGCCCGATGTTTACACAAAATAGCACTATTATGTAAGTGAAATTGCTGGATTTTGGTCAAAAGTTAAGATATTGCACCACAATACCAGACTATAGCGCTTGGTTATTGTATGGAGAATCTGAGCTTGCAGAATTTAGGTGATATATTTCTTTTTCATGAGTATCCTCAACAAGATATCGACCAACCATGAGAAGGAACTTTAACATTAGGCGGTATCACATTGAAAGATTACTAGTTATATGCAACATGATATGACTTCCCATGAGATCCGAAAAAAATGGAATCACCGCCATAGCCAGGCGGATGGTATTGGTGAGCCTGCCAAAGTGCTGATAGAGAATCTTCACCTGTTACCACAGAGCGGCAGCATACTTGATCTTGCATGCGGGCGAGGCGGCAATGCGCTCTACCTGGCTGAGAAAACCAGGTTGAGCATAGATGCCTGGGACATCTCTGATGTTGCTGTAAATAGAGTGGAATCAGAGGCAAAGATCAGGGGGCTATCCGTTAATACCCAGGTTCGGGATATATCGCTGAGCCCGCCAAAACCCAATAGTTTTAATGCTATTGTTACAACCCATTTTCTCGACAGGGCTTTGGCTCCAGCCTTGATAGATGCGCTCTGTCTGGGTGGTTTGCTGTTTTATCAGACATTTACCCAAACTGCGGTGGGCAGTGGTGGGCCATCAAATCCCAAGATCTGCCTGGGTGAAGGTGAGCTGCTCAAGCTTTTTCAGCACTTGCGCCTGCGAGTCTATCGGGAAGAGGGTGCGCTTGGAGATGTTAAGAGGGGATGGCGCAACCTTGCTATGCTTGTAGCAGAAAAAGTCTAAACTATAAAGTTATGACTGGTGGGGTGATTATCGTAAATGTTTAGAGCACTTAAGCGAATATTGGCGGAGCCCTTAGGCAATGCCAAGAAAAGATCAAAATTTCTGGTTACAAAAAAATCAGAGATTGTCGCTTTGCTTAGCCAGGCTCACAAGAAAAAGGCTTTTCTCACGCTGCAACCAGGCAGTCAGGATCAATTCTTTACTACAGCCATTTTAGGTGTTTACCCTGACCATGGTCTAATGGTATTGGATGAACTCTCTCCAGCAGTAGGCCATAAGCAGTTTCTGCAAGAGAAGCAAGCCAAGGTGACGGGGCGTATTGATGGTGTCGAGCTGCGGTTTGAGACCCATCTTGTAGGCGAGGGGTCAAAATCTGGGATTGCATTTTATAAGGTTGCAATGCCGACAGCGCTCTATTTTCGTCAACAGCGCCAGACTTACCGTGTTTCACTCAAGGGGGTCGGCGTACCTTTTTACTCACTGGGCGGTGCAACCCCTTCCATACGTGGAACACTGCGGGATCTCTCGCTGGGTGGTGTCGGGGTTATGACAGATTGCAATGTATCGCTCTCCCGGGGTGATACTCTGGAGCTTTGTGCAATCACCTTGCCGGACAAAGGGGATATAAAGTTCACGCTGATAATAGACTCCGTGCATGATAATGTCCGTGGCGGCGGCATGAGTTTTGGCGGCCATTTTTGTAAGCTATCTGCTGCAGACCGAAACAAAATGCGAAAATATATTGCCGAAGCACAAAGAAAATATGCAAAGCGATCCCGCTGAAAATATCCTTTGAATGAGCCTGAACGATCAGGATTTTGATCGCAACATTTTGATACCATCGGCAAGTCGAGCAACGGCTATATCCACTGATTCCAGTGTCAAGTCTTTATCGGGGCTCAGGCGAATGTAGTTACGCGATGCTTCAGAAGGAAGACTTATTGCACGACTCATCCTGCCGGGTTTTGCTTTACCTACACTGGATGCCAGACCAGCTGAAAAGGCAACACCATCAACCACTGACATTAGATCATTGCTCTCAATATCCTCAATTGAAAGATACAAGATGCCCGGCGCTGCGCCATCTTCTGGTGTTACAATATATATATTATTGATTGCCTGGCATAACCTGGTTTTTAAATAATCTGTTACTTTCTGTAACTTTGCAGAGGTGGTTCCGACCTCGCTGCTGGCTAGCTCGGCGGCCACCCCAAGCCCCACAATATTGGGCACATCAAGGTTGCAGGGCTGAGCCCCTTGTGGTCTCTTGCTGCCACCTGATGCAGCTACAAAAGCAATGCCGGGGCGAGCCCATACAAAGCCAGCGCCGTATGGGCCATGGATTTTATGCCCGGATACGGTCAATAGATCAATCGGCTGCTGAGTTACATCAACGGCTATGCGCCCAAGCGCCAATGAACAATCAGAATGCAGCAGCGCACCATGTGTTTGTGTCATACTGCTTATTGTAGGTATATCCTGAAGCGAGCCTACTTCTTTGTTAACACAGGACACAGATACAAAAAGCGTATCATCAGTGATGCAGCGCATGATCTCAGTGTTGTCAACCCGGCCTGATGAGTCAATACTGAGTACTGATAACTTGTAACCAAATTCAGACTCCAACAGTTGACAGGGTGCAAATACAGAGGGTGGCTCTGTTTCAAAAGTGATGATATGCCGTTTTTCAGGGGCTGCGCGTGCGGCTCCAAAAATGGCAAGATTATTAGCTTCCGCTGCACCGCCTGCGAAGATAATGCCCTGAGGATTGCCGCCAATGCTTTTGCCTATCTTTAGTTTTGCATGTAAGACCGCGTCGGCACTCTGCTTGCCAAGCAGATGCTGGCAGTTTTGTGGGTCGCTGTAATGTATGAGATAACTCTCACTGATTGCATTGATGACGCGTGGATCTATACGAGTGCGTGATGCAGTATCCAGATAGATAACATCTGCTACAGAAAAAGGTGTGCCACTGTCAGGTGAATTCATTGTGTGTATAGGCTTTTTGTTGATCATCTATAACGGTCATTGGGTTTATCAGTCTAGCATTTTACTTATATAGTTGAAATTTTGCGTACTATGTTGATAATGGAGGAGAATGTTGTTTTTTTATTCACTTCCTCTGTTTACATATTTTAAGGTTGTTCTAGAATCTTGATTAAGGAATAGAACAGGGATTTTCTTTCTTGATTAATTAATGATGCTAGTAGCTGTATATGCTTATGGTATTTATGTTGAAGATATACTGAAAAACATTAGCGGATATTTATTGCACATACTAAATAACATTACTGGCATTTTTTCATAACTATCAATGAGAGGTATCAAATGGCCATTAAGAAAAAGGCATCCAAAAAACGAGTAGCGAAGAAAAAAGTAGTTGCAAGCAAAAAACCAGATGCGCTTGCATTGCTTCGTGAACAGCTAAAAGCGGCAAAAGATGAGATTCATGAGCTTAAAAAGGAGGTAAAGAACGGCGATCGTAAAGTCAATGCGCTGTTAAAACTTTTGGATACTTCACAAGCTGATGTGGGTAAATTTCTCGTTCGCCGGGTTAAAGATGCCGTCGCAAAGTATGAGATTGCTCTAAAACCTAAAAAACGCCGTCGTAAAGCCAAGAAAAAAGTGGCAGTTAAGAAAGAGGATGTAGCAACATAGCACTCTGCGCCACATTAATAACCTGGTCACGGCAGAAGAGCAGCTCTGCCGTTAGACCGGCCACCTCTGCAAACCAGCTTTTGCCCTAAATCATCTTCCCCCATAGCCTCCGCCGTTATTTCTAAAATCTGGCGCTCTATTTTTCCACGCCCCTGAAGAAGGTGTTTTGGTCTACTCAATGAGACGACGTTCTAACCGTAGAAAACGTAAAAAAACAAAACGGCGCAGCAGTAAAAAGAGGAGCTCCTGGCTGCGGCGGTGGTTCATAAAGACAAGCCTGTTCTCCTGTTTGATCCTTGCCGGTTACACGGTCTACCTTGATTATGTTGTGCAGCGTGAATTTTCAGGCAAGCGCTGGGCTGTGCCTGCGCGCGTCTATGGGCGTCCGCTGGAACTCTATCCTGGTGCTGCATTAACAACCGATCAGCTGTCGAGTGAACTGAAGCGCCTTGGTTATACCAGTGTTCGATATCCTCGACAGGCTGGAAGTTATTCGCGTAATGGTGGCCGTTTTTTAGTGCATACCCGCCCCTTTGTTTTCTGGGATGGCAAAGCGCCAGGGCAGATTCTGGATCTTCAGTTTTCTGCTCAGCAGATCACATCACTTAAAACTGTTTCGGGTAAAGAGGTAGGTCTGGCACGACTGGATGCACCTCCAGTGGGCAGTATCTATCCAGCACATAATGAGGATCGGGTATTAGTTCAGCACAGTGAGTTGCCGGACAGACTGGTGCAGGCGCTGATCGCTGTTGAGGATCGCAGTTTTTATCGCCATTTCGGTGTAGATGCCAAGGCCATTGCCCGGGCAATGTGGGCAAACCTTCGTGCTCGAAGCGTGGTGCAGGGGGGAAGCACCTTAACCCAGCAGCTGGTAAAAAACTTTTTTCTGACCCGTGAACGCAGCTTGTGGCGAAAGGCCAATGAGGCCGTGATGGCGTTGCTGTTGGAGCGGCGATACCAGAAAGATGAGATCCTGGAGGCCTATGCCAATGAGATCTATCTGGGCCAGGATGGTGAGCGCGCCATTCATGGTTTTGGGCTGGCCAGTCATTTCTACTTTAAGCGACCACTGCATGAGCTGGATCTGCCAAGATTGGCGCTATTGGTCGCATTGGTGCGAGGACCATCTTATTACGACCCGCGGCGACACCCTGAGCGTGCTAAAAAACGCCGCAAACTGGTGCTGAATATTATGCGTGATCAGGGATTGATCACGCATAAAGAGGCCAAATATGCTGCCGCAGCGCCATTAGGTGTAGCGGGAGCCAAAGGTAGTCGCACAGTGCGCTTTCCCGCCTTTATGGATCTTGTCCGGCGGCAACTTCATCGGGATTATCGGGAAGAGGATCTTAATTCTGAAGGGCTGCGTATCTTTACAACGCTTGATCCGTGGGTTCAACAGCAGGCAGAAAAGGCACTGGTGGCACAGCTTGCACAATTAGAGTCGGGCAGAGATAAACTGGAGTCAGCGGCCGTGATTGCCAGCTCGCAAAGCGGTGAGGTGCTGGCTGTCCTGGGTGGACGCACCCCAGGTTTTGCAGGTTTCAACCGTGCGCTGGATGCGGTTCGCCCCATTGGGTCGCTGGTAAAACCGGCTGTATACCTGGCCGCACTGATGCAGCCGGAACATTACAACCTGCTCTCGCCATTAGAGGATGAACCACTGAGTGTGAAGAGCCGCAATGGTGATATCTGGTCACCCAAAAATTATGACAACAGAGCGCATGGCACCGTACCGCTGCACCAGGCGCTTGCACACTCCTACAATATGGCCACGGTTCGTTTAGGGATGTCTGTGGGGTTGGATCAAGTGGCCAGCAGGCTTCAGGATTTAGGGCTGAGACGCCCGGTAAAGGTCTACCCTTCGATACTGCTGGGTGCTATCTCGCTGACACCGCTTGAGGTGGCACAGCTCTATCAAACCCTTGCAGCAGGCGGTTTCTACTCCCCATTGCGTGCTATCCGTGAGGTGCTGACAACAGAGGGAGAGCCGTTGCAGCGCTATCCACTGACGGTGAAACAGGCGGTGCCTGCTGATGCGGTCTACCTGGTTAACCAGGTGCTGCAAGAGGCGGTTCGGAACGGCACGGGACGCGCATTGGCGAACTACATCTCGCCACAGATGAATCTGGCTGGAAAGACCGGTACCACAGATGACTTGCGTGACAGCTGGTTTGCTGGCTTTAGCGGTGATAAGGTCGCTGTAGTATGGATTGGCCGCGATGATAACGGGCCGGCAGGACTCAGCGGCAGCACAGGTGCCTTGCGGGTGTGGGGTAAGATCATGCAGCGCATTCGGCCGATAGCATTGGATCTGCTGCCACCTGAGTCGATAGAGGTTGTGTGGATCGATCCGGTGAGCGGTTTAAGGGCAGATGCAGATTGCCAAGGCGCAATACAGGTGCCCTATAGTAGGGGATTCTCACCAAACGAACGGGCCTCTTGTCTGTCCAATAGCAATGGTTCTATATTTCATGATCTGCTGGAGACTTTTTGGAATGAATAGATTTGCTGTTATCGGGTTGATTCTGCTGCCGGTTTTTTTAACCGGCTGCATTGAGTCCGCCTACCGTGTGGGTGCGCCGGTTGCTGACCGTGACCATGCCTCCACTCCACCACTCCCTGAAACCAGATCAGCACACAGCCCAAAAGAGCAGCCCCGACCATCCCGGACAGCAGATAATCAAGAGGTGCAGATCGCCATCTACACACCTCCACCACGCTTCAAGGCCAAGCCGGTAACCAGCGCAGCAGTCTCCAACCTTGTGCAGAGAGCCGCAGATCAAAAAAACAGCGGGGATATGACGGGGGCAGCGGCCACCCTGGAGCGTGCGTTGCGAATCGAGCCGCGCAATGCACACCTCTGGAACCAACTGGCACAGGTACGTCTGGCTCAGCGGCAATATGGCCAGGCTGAAGATTTGGCCTCCAAATCAAATGCCTTGGCGGCAGCAGACAGGGATTTACGGCGGGATAACTGGCTCTTGATAGCAAAAGCCAGGCGCAGTGTTGGCAACCGCTCTGGTGCCACACTCGCGCAGAACCAGGCCGACCGTTCCAGATAAACAGTGCGCGGGGCAGCGCGCGGTATTTTGTCGCAGCTGCATACCCGGAAGGTGCAATAGTGTTTATGATGTGCGATTGAAATGCAGTCACCCCGGAAAGCGTCCCATTTGAGCAGCATCGTTTTAATGTCCCCCAGCAGGAGCCTGAAGGCGCTGTTCTGGCTGCGCACATTTACCATCCTGGGGCAACTGGCTGTTGTTGCGCTGGTGAAGATCGAGCTGGCAATGGAGCTGCCCCTGTTGCCGATACTCACAGCCATCGGGGCGCTGGCACTGTGGAATCTGGCCGCCTACTGGAGGCAGCGCCAACCCTGGGAGTCCACCCAGCTTGAGATATTTATGAACCTGGCGGTAGACATCACCGCCTTGACCTTTCTGCTCTATTGGACAGGTGGTGCAACCAACCCATTTGTCTCCCTCTATCTGATCCCCATCGCGATTGCATCAGCAGCACTGAGCGCCCGTTACATCTGGCTGACCTCTTTACTGTGCGTTGCCTATTACTCTTTTCTTATGCTTTTCTACACACCACTGCCGCCCATTCATAGTGATTACGGCAGTGACTTTAATGCCCACATCTTTGGCATGTGGATCAATTTCATTCTGAGTGCGATATTGATGGCGACCATTGTGGCAGGTATATCCCGCTCCATTCATCAGCGGGACAAATCACTGGCAAAAGCCAGGGAAGAGGCATTGGGGAGTGAGAAGATCGTTGCCATGGGAACTCTGGCAGCGGGTGTGGCACATGAGATCAGCACCCCGCTGTCAACCATGACAATGATTACCGATGAGCTGTTGCATCTGCCCGACCCGGACCAGCAGCTCCATCCTGATCTGATGCTGATGCGCAAACAGATTGAGATCTGCAAGGAGCGCATCAAAGAGCTGTTGGATCATGCGGGACATTCACGCAGTGAAGGCGGCCATGCCGTGCCACTGCGCCAGTTTATTAATCGAATCATTGATCAGTGGCAGCTGATGCGCCCTGAGGTGGAGTGCGGGGTACACCTTAACGAGCCATTTCAAAATCCAACCATCCTGGCAGAACAGACCATTGCCCAGTCGATCACAAACCTGCTGAATAATGCTGCCGATGCTACGCTTGAAGAGGGTAGTAAGCGGGTCATTATCAATATTTCTAATGTGCAACAGGAGCTGGTAATTCAGATTGATGATGAAGGGCCAGGGATAAGCCCAGAGATCGCCAGCCAAATGGGAAAGATTCCCTTCTCAACCAAAGCATCTGGGTTTGGCATAGGTCTGGCGCTTTCAAATGCCAGTCTTGGGCGTTTTGGTGGCGGCGTAACCCTGACCAACAGGGCAGGGCAGGGGGCGCGAACAGAGGTTAAGCTCCCGTTGCATGAACTGATTATTGAGGAAAACAGTAGCCATGAGTGAGAGCCGTTTCCTGATTGTGGATGATGACATCACATTTTGTGAAGTGCTGGCGCGCGCATTGGCGCGCCGGGGTCACAAAGTAGAGATGGCCCATAATGCAAAGCAGGCGCTAACCGCTGTTGCACAATTTCAACCCACCCATGCCGTTATCGACCTTAAATTGGGAGAAGACTCGGGGCTGCATCTGATAAAACCCTTCCTTGAAATCAACAGAGATATCAAGGCCGTGGTGCTGACCGGCTATGGCAGCATCCCCACCGCTGTGCAGGCCATAAAAGAGGGGGCGGTGAACTACCTGGCAAAGCCTGCCGATATTGAGGGCATCCTTGCCGCCTTTGAAAAGAGAGAGGGCGTCCAGGCTATGGAGGCCGAAACCCCAGCGATGTCTCTGAAGCGAATGGAGTGGGAGCATATCCAGCGGATGCTGGATGAGCATGATGGCAACATCTCAGCCACGGCAAGAAGCCTGGGTATGCACCGCCGAACCCTGCAGCGTAAACTTCAAAAGCGGCCGGTTAAGCAGTAGCGATTATCTATAAAACCCCGGCTGTTGGTCGCTAACAGGTATAGTTGAGATCTTTATCCGGGATAGTAAAATGGAAGTGTTTGCAAGGTGGGGGCATTTGGCAACATGCCGGGGCATGCTGGTTACGCTCCTGCTTGCGGCGATCTTGAGCGGCTCAGGCCAGGCCATGGCGATTGAACGCCTGCGCGTAGTGGCGCTCTTTTCAGATAAGGCCATGGTTGAAATTAATGGCAAAAACCGTTTGCTGAAAAAAGGCAAAATCAGCCCGGAAGGTGTGCTGCTGATCTCCGCCGATGCCAGGGGTGTCGTGCTGGAGATTAACGGCAAGCGCGAAAGCTATGAGTTGGGACGCCATGTAAGCGCCTCCTACAGCAAACCCAAAGTGCAGGAGGTGCGGATCTGGCGCAATACCCAGGGAAGCTACACCACTGTGGGCACCATCAACGGGCGCACAGTGAATATGCTGGTGGATACAGGTGCCAGCTCTGTGGCGATGAGTGAGGTAGAGGCGCGGCGATTGGCCATCCCTTACCGGCTTACCGGCAAGGTGGTGCGTGTGAGTACGGCCTCATCCGGCAATGTTAAAGGCTACCGGGTGCTGCTGGATCGGGTGCAGGTGGGGGATATTCTGCTGCGCAACGTGCGGGGCACGGTCATTGAAGGCAGCAGCCCGAGAGAGGTGCTGCTGGGCATGACCTTTCTCGGGCAACTACAGATGGAGAACAGTGGCAGCATGCTGTTGCTGAAGACCCGCTACTGAATGGGAATCAGTGCTCCTTGTTTTTCTCAATCAGTGCATAGGCAGAGTGGTTGTGAATGGACTCAAAATTCTCTGACTCTACAACATAGGCGATGATGCGGTCATCCCGGTTCAGCTCGACCGCCACATCGCGCACCATATCCTCAACAAATTTTGGATTGTCGTAGGCGCGCTCGGTTACATGCTTTTCGTCGGGTCTCTTCAGCAGGCCAAAAAGCTCACAGGATGCCTGTGACTCCACCATGTCGATAATCTCCTCAATCCAGACAAAGGATCTGGTGCGCACCTGTACCGTGACATGTGAGCGCTGATTGTGCGCGCCGCGCTCTGCGATCTGCTTTGAGCAGGGGCAGAGGCTGGTGACCGGCACAATGACACGGGTATAGATGGTGGGTGTGCCGTTGATTATTTCACCCAGCAGGGTGACATCATAATCCAGCAGTGCCGCAACCCCTGAGACCGGTGCCTTTTTGTTGACAAAGTAGGGGAAGCTGACCTCGATATGCCCCTCTTCCGCCTCCAGCCGCTCGGTCATATCGCATAAAATATGCTTGAATGACTCTACGCTGATCTCCTTCTCATATTCGCTGAGGATCTCCACAAACCGGGACATGTGGGTGCCCTTGAAATTGTGCGGCAGATTCACATACATATTGAAAGTGGCAATGGTATGTTGCTCGCCTTCACTGCGATCTTTGACCCGAATAGGGTGGCGGATGTCTTTGATGCCGACCTTGTTGATGGCGATACAACGGCGATCCTCTCTGCTTTGTACGTCGGCGATAGGTTGGGTCATTCAGGTTTCCTTTGATTTAGTAGCTGCGGGCAACAATGTAGTTTGCAATCCAGCGTAGTGGATCGGCTTTTTTATCCATCCCGCTCAGGCTCTCCAGTGCTTCTGCAAGCAGCTGGTCGGCGGTATCTCTGGCACCTTGCAGGCCGAGTAGTGCCGGGTAGGTGGATTTGAGTTGGGCCTGATCTTTGCCCTGGGTCTTGCCCAGTGTTTTGGTGTCTCCCTCAATATCGAGGATATCGTCGCGCACCTGAAAGGCCAGGCCAATGCACTTGGCATAGTGATCCAGTTTTTGAGTGAGCAGGTTTTCGCTCTGTTCAATTGCCAGGGTGCCTAACCGCACGCTGGCGCGGATCAGTGCGCCGGTTTTGTGGATATGAAGATTTTCCAGCTCGGCCAGATTCAGTGTCTGCCCTTCGGCTGCCAGATCCAGTGCCTGTCCACCCGCCATGCCGCGGGAACCGCTGGCGGTGGCCAGGGTTTGGATCATCTCAAGTCGGGTCTGTGCATTGGCGAGCATGGTTTTATCTCTGCACAGCACGCTGAATGCGAGTGTCTGCAGGGCATCGCCGGCCAGTATGGCAGTGGCCTCATCGTACTGTTTGTGGCAGGTGGGCTGGCCACGGCGCAGATCATCATCATCCATGGCGGGCAGGTCATCATGCACCAGTGAGTAGGTGTGGATCAGTTCGACTGCACAGGCGGCGGCGTCAAGCTGTTGAGGATCTGCCCCCAATGCCCTGCCAGTGGCATACACCAGCACGGGCCGCACACGTTTCCCACCAGCCAGGGTGCTGTAACGCATGGCGGCATGCAGCTGCTCGGGGAGGATGGTGGCCGCTGGCAACCAGTGATCCAGTGCCTTTTCAATCCGCTTTTGACATGCTTTCAGGAATGCCTGCAGTTCAGGGTTAGCTTGCATCGAAGGGTTCCAGCCTGGCATCGGGGGTGTTGGCGCTGAGGATCTCTACCTTCTGCTCGGCATTTGCAAGTGCCTGTTGACAGCTGCGGGTCAGCTCGACGCCACGTTCAAAGGCTTTCAGGGACTCTTCAAGTGTCAGGTCGCCCTGTTCCATGGTTTCAACCAAGGATTCCAGTTCATTGAGCGCCTCTTCAAAAGAGGGTTTGGAGGCTTTTTTCCGTGGCACAATAGTATCCAGGAGATCAAAAAAACAGAGCAGCTTACAGCAGGAGGGGCTGTTTAGCCATGTTTTAATATGCGTTGTTTATCTCGCTGCCAGTCGCGGTTTTTCTCAGTAGCACGCTTGTCATGTTGCTTTTTGCCTTTGGCCAGTCCGATCTCTAGCTTTGCACGGCCCCGGTTCCAGTACATGGCCGTGGGCACCAGGGTGAAGCCTTTGCGCTCGACCAGCCCAATGAGCTTGCTCAGCTCGCGGCGATGCAGCAGCAGCTTGCGTGTTCGCGTGGGTGTTGGGTGGGTGTGGGCAGAAGTGGTGAGCAGCGGGGAGATATGACACCCCAGCAGGAAGGCCTCGGCATTTTGGATGATGACGTAGCTCTCTGTTAGCTGGATGCGCCCTTCGCGCAGGCTTTTGACCTCCCACCCCTCAAGGACAAGCCCCGCCTCATAGCGCTCCTCAATGAAATAGTCATGTTGTGCCTTTTTATTGAGGGCGATGGTGGAGCCGCCAGCGCTACGTTTTTTTTTCGATCTCTTTGCCATGGGGCATATTGTAAGCGAGTGGCGAAGGCATAGGTAGTGCCTGAACGAAAAGACGCAAACATGATTAAAAACAGCATGTTATACTAGAACCATGTGGTTGAAGAATGAATGAGCAGCAAGCAGCAGTATTTGCTCTATATTTCGATAAGTCATTGTTTTTA
>JAKISI010000069.1 GCA_021648685.1 Candidatus Polarisedimenticolaceae bacterium | reverse complement strand
ATTGCTGATTTCCCAAGGCCCATTTAAGCCTAGAGCAAGGGCAAATATTTCACTGCTATTCATAGTGCTATCCCAGAGTCGATTGGGCAAAAAGTATACAACTTCCACTCAATATGGCATAGACCCAAAAAACTAGAGAAAAGAATTAGCCACCACTTTCGAGAGAAAGCAGGCAAAGGGCGGCGCTGCCAAGTGGAGGCCTACCGGGATATGGAAACCGGTAAAGAATACTTTTTTGCTTACCCGGAGGATTATGGCCAAATCAATCAGGTCTGGACTCAAGATAAATTACAACCTCTAGCCACACATCCGGCATTTGAGGTGATTTTTGTCTATTCCAAAAAAGATGGTTTTATCGATATTTACGCACCAAAAAACACAAAGTCTGTGCCTGAGCTTAGAAAAATATTTGCAGATGTAATTTTAGATTTAGAGGTGCTGCCGGATGGCACAGCAAATCAAAAGTCGTATGACCTTACCCCCCTACATGATAAGCAACTTGAGTTTAATGTGGATGATGTGCCGGAAATCGAGGATATGCATGTGATTCGCTTACGGCTCACACTTAAGAATGACAAAAGCAAAAAAATTATTCTAGAAGCCAATGACAAGCGCAACCCGATGGCAGTTTATGATCTTTTGGGGTCAATCACACTTCCAGGATATGACATCACCCAAACCACTATTCGGGTTCTCATAGCTGGCATCGGTGGTAAAAAACAAACCTATAAAGATATACGCATTACCCCACCCGGCACATGTAACCTTAACCATGATGGCTTCGACGGAAAAATAAGGGACGTGTTAGCTGCATCAGGCATTGAGCAGCGTATTCAACACAAAGTTGAAACCGTATGAGTTTAGATGATGCTTTCAATGAAATGATAGAGGCGTTGAGCCGACAAGGTGAAGCCTATGTTGTGAGCTGGCCTATGTATAGCCATTGGCCAGAAGGAGGGTTGAAAATACTCTGCTCTATGGGTTTATTGCACAAAGCAAAACGTGCGCATGCAATCCAGTGCAACCATTGCAACAAAGATTGCACCATCGATGTCCATTTAGATATGGAAGGCAACATCCCGGTTCGAGCTTCTGCCCTGTGTGGCGATAGCGACATGCAAGAGGAAATGGGCATTCTCAACTTCACCATTGATCAGTTAAAACAGTGGAAAATTACAACACTACAACTGGCGAAAGTTGTTCATCGTTTGTTAGGTCTAAAAACCAAGCTTGAACACCCGCCGAACCAAGACTTTATAAAAATTGGATTCATAAAAGGGGGCGAAGGACGAAGAGCATTAACCCTGCATATCCACCCATTGCGACTAGAAATTAATGGCCACCCCCTTTCCATTACGGATGTTTGTTACTTCAATGATGAAGAATTAGAAATCGATATAGACCGTTTTGAGTCTTGTGCCAACAAGCCAGCAAAAGAGAAAAAGCAACGCTATCAGAAATCAAACAAAAAACAGCAAGCGAGAAAGCTGGGCACAGAAGCACGAAATAAAGATATACAAGAGGCACACACAAAACTAAGGAAACAATACCCTTGGTCTTCACTCCATACAGATAAATGGATAGCTAAACAAATCCAAAAACAGGGGCTTGGTTCAAATTTAAAAACAAACACTGTCATCCGCATTATGAATGAAAGTTAGGGGGAATTTTTTCGCCGAATTAATTCCTTTTGTTTCAACAATATAGCCATTTTCCATCCCCTCACACCTTATATGCCCCCCGTCATAACCCGTTGATTTCATTATGTTGCGATAGCCTCTATCGGCGTTTGTAGCGCCAAAATCGCCACGCCATATTCTTTCTCGAATACTCCTAATTCGTTTACTGAGGTTTGAGAATCATGCACAACATACTAAGACTACCCGCTGTTAAAACCCGCACCGGCCTTTCCCGTTCAACCATCTATCTACGCATTTCAGAAGACAGCTTTCCCCGACCTATATCACTTGGTGGTAGGGCCGTTGGCTGGATTGAAGCTGAAATTGATGGTTGGCTGGAACAGCAGATAGAGGCCAGCCGCAAGGCTGCGCACTGAAGGGAGGCAAAAGCGATGAACCTAAAAACAAAAGGCCGCGCTGACTGCCATCAGGCGACCTCAATTACTGCTTTCATCAAGCACTATTTTACCTGCTTTGCTAATCATCTAAAACCAATTGTTTTAACCCTGGCCGCTTGGGGTTGGTTCCCCATTGGCTTGGCTGAATGGTTCACCCACCAGGGGGAACAGAACAATGGCTAATTCATTGTTCGATTTTATTGATGCCATTCGCGCAACAGGCATGGAGCCACCAAACTTTATCGAACCAGGCAGGCTGCACCGCTTTGCAGGTGCAGGCAAAGGCCCAAGTAATCGTGCTGGTTGGTGCCTGCTGTTTGATGATGGGCTTGGTGGTTGTTTTGGTGATTGGTCAACGGGTATTTCTGAAACCTGGCAAGCCAAACGGGATAGGCCTTTTCCCCAAGCGGAACGGGCCGCTTTTGCACGGCGGGTAGAAGCAGCAAAGGCACAAGCCAAAGATGAGCGGCAAGCCAAGCAGAATAGTGCCGCAATAAGGGCGAACGCTATCTGGAAGGCTGCAACAGCAGCACCGGGCAACCACCTCTACCTAACCCGCAAAGTGATACAGACATACGGTGCAAGGCTGCATAAGGGGGTACTGGTGCTGCCAGTGATAGATATAGACGGCAATATTACCAGCCTGCAATTCATTGCCCCGGATGGAAGCAAGAAACTGTTATCGGGTGGCCGAAAACAAGGCTGCTTTATTCCTGTGGCTGGGGATATTTGCAAGGCTTCCAAAATAATCATCTGCGAAGGTTGGGCGACCGGCTGCACACTGGCAGAAGATGAACCATCTGCCACGGTGTTAGCTGCCATTGATGCAGGCAACCTGGAGCGGGTGGCACTGGCTGTACACCACCGCTGCCCCAACATTGAACTGGTTATTGCGGGTGATGATGATCGGGTAACCCCTGGTAACCCAGGTGCAACCAAGGCACGGGCTGCCGCCGTTGCTGCCGATGCCCTGCTGGCACTGCCCCAATGGCCGAATGATGCCCCCGAGACACTGACTGACTTCAATGATCTGGCCGTATGGCTGGCAAGGGGGAAGTCATGAATAGCAAGCTGTTAAATCCTGAGCTGCCTCCCATGGAGGAATGGCCGGTATTGGTGCCACTGGATGCACCCAACCTGCCAAGCCTTGATCCAGCCCACCTGCCTACTTGGGCAGGCGACTATGCCAGCGCACTGGCTGCCGACACAGAAACACCACCTGAACTAGCAGCGGGGATGATTCTGGTCACTTGTGCGACAGCCGCCGCCCGCTGCCTTCGTGTGATGGTTAAGCCTAGCTACTTTGAACCCTGCAATTTATGGGTAGTGGTCGCCTTGCCACCGGGCAACCGCAAAAGTGGCGTTCAGACGGCGGCTACTTCACCACTAATCGCTTGGGAATGGGAGCAAGCCAGCATCATGGAAGAGGAGATCAAACGCATTACCAGTGAGCGAAAAACTCAGGAGGCCCGCGCCAAAGAGACCCGCAACAGATCAGCCAAAGAGAAAGACAGCAACAAGGCCAAAGAGCTGGCAAGAGAAGTGGCGGAACTGGAAGCTGAACTACCTGAAATACCAATACAACCGCAAATATGGACATCAGATGCCACGCCTGAGCGATTAGGGTCATTGCTGGCTGAACATGGTGAATGTATGGCATGGCTTTCATCAGAGGGCGGTGTATTTGATCTGCTACAGGGGCGCTATTCCGGCGGCATACCTAACCTGGACTTAGTGCTAAAAGCTCATAGTGGAGATGCCGAACGGGTAGATCGTGGCAGCCGACCGCCGGTATTCCTACGAAGCCCACGCCTTAGTATCGGTTTAAGCCCACAGCCGGATGTATTGCGAGGATTAGCATCAAAGCCGGGATTTCGTGGCCGTGGTTTACTTGGGCGCTTTCTCTACCTGCTGCCACCTTCACCGCTGGGGTATCGCCCGTTAGCCTCCAACCCTGTACCTGATAACATTTATAAAGCCTATGAAAGTGGCATACGTGCCATGCTCAAATGGGAGCCAACCACCAACGAGCAAGGCGAGGAACGGCCTCATATTCTGCGCCTAAGCAATGAAGCCTATACCGAGTGGCACGACTTTGCCCGTGCCATTGAAATACAGATGCGCCCCGGCAAAGAGCTTGAACACGTCACTGACTGGGCAGGCAAGGCACCGGGAGCAGCAGCGCGACTGGCTGGGGTGCTACACGGCATTAAACATGCCCATGGCAGACCATGGGAAGCAATCATCACCGCCGAAACAATGAGCAATGCCCTGGATATGATGGCCGTAATCAGCCGCCATAGCTTGGCTGCCCTGGACATGATGGGGGCTGATCCAACCATTGCCGCTGCCCGGTTGGTGTGGGAGTGGGCAGAACGCGGCAGATTGGCACGGTTTACCATGCGCGAAGCATTCAATGCCCTGCGAGGCACATTCCCCCGCGTACAAAACCTTCGTGATGCCCTGGAAGCACTCGAAGAGCGTGGCTATGTGGAAGTAATCGAACCACCCAGAGATGGCCCAGGCCGTCCACCTTCACCCATTGTGCAAGTAAGGCCAGAATTAGTGGAGGCTTGGCAATGAGCTGGCGTGATATTTTGGGGGCAGAGAATTCTGCTAAGAAACCCAGTACGCACAATTCGCACAATACGCAAAAGGCCACTGGGGCGGGTAATTGTGCGGATATTGCGGATTGTGCGGAGGGTGATTCCAGATTATTGGAGGCCTTAGCTACTGCTTGCAATGGATTGGCAATCAACACCAAAGAGGTGAAAGAAGCATTAGCAGAAGAAGACCTTGCAGCATGGCGCAAAGGTGAAGTCAGTATCAAAACCCTCTCTGCTTTTGCCCATGCACTGGCACAACGCCGGGAGATGGATCAAGGCAAATGCCCGACGCACTACACCAAACAAGCAGTCTGCAAGCAATGCGGCCCTGTCTGGTTATGGTTTGCCGGTGAAGTGCTTGGTTGTCCCTGGTGTTGGAACCGTGCAAACAATCGGCCGATACCGCGCGCTCTATCAGTTTGCTGTGCTGGTTGCGCCCATTTCACCCGTATTGATCACCCGCACCTTGGTCACTGCTCAAAAGGTGAGCCAGAAGCCATTGCCGGGCTATGGGATACAGAGCAGCGCCACTGTGAGTGGTATCTCCCAACATCAATGGCGCAGGTGAAAAATGAAGATTAAAAGTACAACTTGCCTAATGATTTAGGGCAAAAAAACTGGAGGTATCACGATGGGTGGCAGAGGAAGCGGGACATGGTGCCGTTGGAGCACACAAAGTACATGTGAAGAGGCTAAGCGGGTGGATATTCGTTATATGAGAAAGCGGGGCTTACTCAAACCTGGCTACTCTGGCTCATTATCATGGACACGAGGCGGTGAAAGCACCGGTGATATTAGGTATCGCGTTGAACAGAGCCGTCTTATTCTGAATTATCGCTTCCGTGAGCATGGCGGCGATTGGCAGCCTGTAGAGGAATCAGTCTGGTTTGATCGAACACCTTGCAACTATGGTGGTGAGCGGCTTTGGTTTTTATGCCCACGTTGCAGCAAGCGGGTTGCCGTTCTGTATGGCGTAGATGCCCGTTTCTTATGCCGTCATTGCTACAGCATTCACTACTCTTCTCAAATGAAAGGCAAACTTGATCAGTTAATTGATAAAAAGCATAAACTCGGGAAACGTATCTTTGAAGATTACGATGGCTATGGCTGGCGGAAGCGAAAAGGCATGCACCAAAAGACATTTGATAGGCTCTATCTCAAGTACCAGTGGCTAAATATAAAAATTGATGAAGGAGCAATGATGCAATTTGGCATGCATTTGGATTTGTAGAGTATGGATCTGTAAAACATGTGGTTTGCCTAATGATTTCGGTTGAAAAGATTGGGAGACAACACAATTGAGTGGTTTTGTAGGGCAGGAATGTCAACTCACCTGGAAGAAAAGTACCAAGCGAAAATGTGGGTGCAGTGTAGGTGCAGGAAGAAACATTTCCTTTCAGGCAAAGAAAAAGGCTTAGCCTGTTGAAGCTAAGCCTTTGATTTGTATGGCGCGCCCGGAAGGATTCGAACCTCCGACCCCCTGGTTCGTAGCCTTACTGGCAATTTAACAACCTTTGTTTATCAATGAGTTACGACGTCCGCCCACCCCTAAAATGTGCCTAAATGAGCCTAAATGAGTCCTATTGAGGCTCACTTCCGCACATTATCCGGCACACCATTTTTGAGACCACTGATATGGATAAGGCCTCTCATCAGCAATCGCTTGATACACCGGCTCCAGAAATTGCTGCAGATCCTGCATCACTTCAATAAAGCTTGATGCATCTTCAATGCTGTTTTTTCCCAGAAACGCCTGCCACTGCTTCTGCTTACCCTGATCTTGAACAAAGTCATCAGAAAACAGTGAAAGCGGCTCCTGGTAAATGGTTGTCTTTCGCCTCTCAAACGTGGCCCGAATGGCTTGTGCGAGCAGATCACCGTCCAGCGCCATGGTGGAAGCAATCACGCTAATATCGTAAAAATCCTTCATTCGGCTATTTGCCAACCCGAGCATCACCATTGCCTGAAACTTCTCAGCGATCACGCCATAAACCGGATATACGTGCAATTGCGGTGGAGGCATATCTAGGAATGAAGGCAACTCTGCCTTCTCCGCAGCAGGTACTACAGCATCTCCATAACCGACATCTATCTGAAAAGGAATCCGGGCCTTGGCCAGAAAAGCAAAACCTGTCAATCTGACACCGGGATAATCTGCTCCCTCCTTGATCTCAACACCGGTGACAGTCTCAATATCAAATACCAGACCATCATCTGTTTGGGCTGAAACAATCTCTTGGAACAGCTCCATCAGGTACGGGACATCATGATCCCCAAAACTCAGCAGGTCGATATCGCGGGTTGGCCGATGAAACGCTTTATTCCAAACCCAGAACAGCAATGCGCCCTTCAGTAAAAACTGGTCGGCATGGTTACTGATGCTCAGGCGATACAACAGACGCTGCATCACATACTGGCGCAGCACATAATCAAAATCCTCGTGACGTTCACGAGCAAGATTGAGAAGGCGCTGGCGAACCGATGCAGCTGCGTTCTTTGGCATTAGATCCCTCCTCTCATACCACCAAGCTCTCCAGATAGGGTTGCATCACTTTTTTCACGCGGCAGATCTCAGCATAGTACAGCAGTTCATCCATAGTAAATTTCCGTGCTGACCACCCCTCCCGCAGTGCCTCCAGGGCGACATCCAGACCAATTTTATTCCGGTACTTAAAACAATCCGCTACTGTCTTGGCTGGGCAAAACACCTGCACCTTTACTCCATTAATTCTATGGACCTCAACCCCCTCATGTAGGGCTTTTCCAGACATAGTGACATAGCGCACCGGGGGGTATGAGATCTCTGGCCGCCAGCCTTTGCGGTCGATAGCCAGCCACACCTTATAGGGGTTCTGGGTAGTCAGATCATGAAAATTGAGTGCGGAAAGCAGTGCAACAACCGCTTTGGGGGCCAGTTTACTAAGCTCGACAAGGCTTTGGTGGCGCCCCAGATCCCTGTTTGGCCACTGATATAGCCCCCGACCCACACGCTCAATCACGCCCTCCTGAGCCAGTTGGTAGAGGTAATCCCTGGGCAGGCCAATAGCTATCAGGTCTTGCGGCCTGACGATTGAATGCTCCCGAATAAAATCGATTACCTGCTCTCTTTTAGACATCTTTGGTATGGAATAGAATTATTATTACCTCGGCTATTATTAATATATGCCAAGCATTTAAGATATTCAAGCTACGGATAGTTTATTAAGGCGAGTGCATATACTTCCTTAGCATCAAGAAAAACGGAATCCCTAAACCACGTGGAGGTTCAAGCCCTCTCCTCGGCACCATTTTGAAAACCCATCACAGACCACGAAAAACCACGAAAGACACTGTTTTTACAGTGCTTTTTTTGTGCCCGTAATTGAGCGTGTCCACGATAATCGATGTGCTCATTTTCAAGTTATTTGATGGGCCGGGATGCAGCAATGCATTGAAGAGCGGGAACCGGCCTCCCTGCCGGTTATCATGTTGATTATGGCCAGATCTCAGAAGGGAGGCGACTCGTCGTCGAAGTCATCAAACAGATCTGACTGAGGCGGGGTGGTGGGTTCATGATAGCGCCGTAACTGATTACCGTAGTGATTTTCAAATGCGTTGATAAGTTCGTACAGGAAGTCGAGCATTTTGCTGGCGGCCTCATCGGTGAGTAGCGGCGGTTCAATGAACATGAGTGATTGTAGATTCATCGGGTTTTCCTCCATTATGCGATCAGGCCCGTTTGCGGGCGTTGGCTGACGGCGCGCCGAACACTTCAAGGTAGAGTTTTTCATCCAACTGGGTGATCTCCTGCTGTGCGGCCGAAGCGAGCAGCTCAGCCGCCATACTGGTCAGCACCCGGTAATTGCCTGCGGCGTGATCGCAGAGTGTTTGCATCAACGCTACCGTCATCAGGTTGGCGTTGCCGGCCGTGACCTGCAGATGTTTCAAGCAGGCCATGAGCGCGTCTCTATCCGCATACTCCATGATCAATCGTGCCCGGATACGGCTACCCAGCGGCAGCAGTTCATCACGCCGCAGCTTGGTGGTCAGACGATGGTCACCCGCCAGCACCACTGCCAGGAGCGTTCGGGAGTCGAACTGCATGCTGCTGAGCAGGCGCAGCTCACTCAGAACAGAGGGGGGCATCTCCTGAGCTTCATCGATCAGCACTCCAGGTGGGCCTGCCAGCGTTCCCGCAGGGCCTTAAAACCGCCCCAGCGGTTATGAGGCCTGAGCTCGACGCCAAACAGATCCCCCATTTCACGGTAGAAGTCCGCCAGGTTGCTGCTGGGGTGGACGATGGCGCCGACGGTGATTTCCCGTAACTGGTTCAATCGTTCGAACAGCAATCGCAGCACAACGCTTTTACCGCTGCCCGGATCACCGCTGATCATGGCGAAGCCGCCTTCCCGGATCAGGCTCTGTTCAATGCGCCAACAGAAGTGTTCGGCCTTCGGTGTCACATGGAGTGCTTCGGTAGGCAGTTCCGGTGAGAAGGGATTCCATTTCAGACCATAGAGGGCGAGTAGTTTTTTATTCATCAGGAGGCCTCCGGATCATGGGGTTGTTTGGGAAGATAGGCCGGCGGACGGCCGGTCGCGGCATAGTCGGCCAGTAGTTTACGTAGCAGTGGTGGCAGTTCACACCCTCCGGGTACTTGGCTCTGTTGGGGTACCGGCGTCACTGACGATTCTGTCGGCGCCCGGCTCCGCCGTAAGCCATCGGCATTGGCGCTTTTATCCAACGGGTAGAGCGGACAGAGGGTGCCCCGCGACTGCGGGTCAATGAGTTCAACCGAGCGCAGATCCCAGCGGGCGTAACGCACCTGGGGTTGCTCCATATGGCGGTAACGACCCGGGATTTCAAAGCGTTTCCCGGCCAGGCTGATGGTGCCGTCACTACGGCGCTGGCGGCGTTTCACGGTACAACAGAAGGCGCTGCGCAGCACCTGGGACGCGGGGCATTCCCGGCCCACGTGGGAGGCATCGAGATAACGGCGCAGCGGCGAGACGCCGATCTCGGCATGTTTTGACTGGTGGTAATCCTGTTCTGCCCAGACCTGGGTGATCTCATTGAGTTGTTCCAGGGTGAGATCCGTCACCCCCTCCAGCATCGCCATCAGGCGCCCTTCAAGGGTGGCCCAGAAGGTCTCCTGCTTGGCATTTTGATAAGGGCTGTACGGCAGCGTCGTCTCGTGCAGGATGCTCAGCGTGTGGAGACCTGAGCGGAACTCATCCGAGGTCATGGCGCTGCCGTTATCGGTCATCAGGGCTCTTGGCAAGCCACGTTTCTGAAGGGCCTGGGTGAAGCCATGCACCAGCGTCTCGGTGGTTTCATCCAGATACCACTGCAGATGACAGATCAGCCGGGAGTGGTCATCGATCACCCCCAGCAGCATCGGGGTCACCCATCGTCCGGCGGGCGTGAGTACCTTGCGGGAGCCGTGGTGAAAATCAAGATGCCACAGGCCATGGACATGGTCGACTTCATAACTGCGTATCTCCCGGCTCTCCAGGCGCTGTTCGGCAAGCGAAGCGCCCTGGGTTTTTCGTTGAGGCCGTCGTTTGCGATGGAGTCCCTGGGCTTTCATGTGGCGGCGAACCGTACCATAAGCGGGCATGGGTCTCAGCGCTTCGTCGGCCTCGGCCTGGGCGACCAGGTTGTCGTAGTGGAGCTGCACGCTCCAGCCCGGATGCGCCTGATACTGCACTTGCAGGGCCTGGATCAGAGCCGCTGAGAGCCGGCGCGCCCGGCCGGCATCATTGCGGCCCCGGCGGCGCAGCACCGCCACCGGGTCCTGAGCGCGGCGTGCCGCGTAGTACCACCGTTCCAAGGTGGCACAACTGAACTGCAGGTCTGTCCCGTTGATCGGGTGTTTCCAGCGCTTTGCGGCGAGCTCGGTGAGCGTCTTGCGCAACTGGCCTTTCGAAGGTGGCGCCGCCAATAAGGGGCCGATGATCGCAAACCGCAAGCGCGCCCAGCGACCCGGGTCTTTATCATGGTGCATCGTTTTCTCCTGACTGATTAACAAAGTCCGGAGTCTACGAGCGCCAACAGGGCGTTGGAATCACATCTTCTGCGGGCTGGTAACCATCCTCAAATTACCTGACCAGGAAGCGGCCGTGATGGGCGCCAGCAACCCCAGCAAGTGGCACAGACACCTGCTCAAGCCTTCGCCGCTCAATCGTCCCAGCAGTGCCCCGGGCAACCGGGATACCTCCACTGGAGGAATAAACTGACCCCTCATGGCCTGCCAGCAGCGGCTGGCAGGAAAGACCTCACGCCACCACTTGCGCCAGCGGGAAAGCGTCTGCGAACAGATATCAAGCGTCTCGATCAAGTGTTGCCTGCGCTTCGCCGGTAGCCCGTGTTCCAGTGCGGTGATGAGTATCACGATGACACCCAGATAGACCTTTCTGCCGAGAAAACGCACCGAGGGTGGCGTGCGGCGCCGTCGGCAACCCTCCACGGCACAGCAAAAGCTCAAACGGGACTCATAGGCCTCATCCAGCAAAGAACGGACGCCGCGGGGTTTGCGAGGATAACGGGCGCTGTGCAGTACACCACCACACGAACAACCTTCCGCCTGGACTTGATGGGCGATGTCTTGATCAATTTCAAATAGAAACCGATAAAACCTGGAATCATTGAGAAAAGCGTGGCACATTGATTCTGTCTCCTGTCTTTCTTCGCAGAATTAAGGAGACAGCCCCCTTGGATAATTTTCAAGTTATTTGAGGGGGTATTTTCTTATCCAGCAGTTAATGTGGTCTGAAACCAAGGAAAAACCATCATATATTTTGGTCACTCACAAATTCTATTCCGTTGTCTCTCATTGTCCACGATAGTCCCAAAAATGGAGCGCGTATGGAGCGTGGGTGGAGTGCAGTCCATATGTATAAGCTTTCTCAACGTTCGGAGACAGCTTCGCGAAGGCGCTGGCACGCCAGCCTGGATGCTTTCCACCTAAATCCTGCAAGCTCAGATTCTCCATACAATAACCAAGCGCTATAGCCTGGTATTGTGGTGCAATATCTTAACTTTTGACCAAAATCCAGCAATTTCACTTACATAGTGTCCGGCAGAAAACTCAGTTTTTTAGCAAAATCGTACTACCACGCTTGGTTATTTTAGGCCGCATTATCAATGCCAGCGCTGTTTTTTCCTATCACCACGCTCTAGATGAGAATGACTCCCATTTGCAGCGTTCACCGGGCATACGGACCCCTACCGCTTTGGCGACCGGCTCAACTCATGTTCCTTAAGCAGCCTTCTTCTTGCGGCCACATTTTCGGCGCTCTTTCTCTTGTTCCTGTTGCTGCAGCACGGCACCGAGACGCTGGATGTTGCGCGCCACAACCGCCAGAGCAATGTAGCGTTTGAAGCCCTTTATGCCGTGATCTGGGCATTTGTCCAGCCCATGATGTTCGAGGGCGT
>JAKISI010000012.1 GCA_021648685.1 Candidatus Polarisedimenticolaceae bacterium | reverse complement strand
TTTTCTAACAGTCCAGCACCCAATGTACGATGCACCTCAATAGCACAATCTATCACTGTTTCTGACAGCTCCTTACTACACTCCTTCATGCTCTGTGGCCTCCGTGGTCTCTGTGTCTATTCATTGAGCCACTCGATATGGCATAGACCCGTTTTTTTCAGTAGATGCTATAGACAGCAGGAGGGTGGCACAGTAAAAGATAATCACAGCCCTTCACTTTAGGATATTGAGTATGTCATCAGAACGCAACAGCCCACTCTCGGAAGATGAGTTGGCAGCACTGGATCATTTTCTGCTTTCAGAGTCTTGCTATGGAGCGATGCCCATTGATGAGGCGCACGGCTATCTGAGCGCGCTGGTTGTGAGCCGTAATCGAGCCAGCCAAAACGAGTGGCTGTCGGCTATATGGGGCAGTCCTGAGTTTGCTGATAATAACGAACAGGCAAGGATGACGGATAGCTTGCTGCGTATGCGAAATGAGATTGCCGCAGTGTTGGAAGCAGGTCATCCCTATGAGCCTCTTATCATTGAAGAGGAGGAGGATGGAGAGGTGGTTGAGGCTTATGAGGGGTGGTGCCTGGGTTTTATCCATGCGGTAGCCGACCATCAGGAGTCTTGGGACAGGTTGGCAAAAAATGAGCAGGAGCTGCTGACACCCATTGCCAAGATTGCACTGCTGCTAAATGAGGAAGAGCCCGAGATGGATGACGAGGAGTATGAGGCCTGTATAGAGTTACTACCGGGTGCAGTGGCTGGTCTTTATGCCTATTGGGCCGTTCATTGATGGGGTCAGATTTCAGACTGCCTGCGTGCAAAATAGATCTGTAGTACAGTCCCGATCGAAGCCAGTAGCAGGCTGAGCAGGATGATCGGAATGGCCGGGTTGTAGCGCGTCATTACGGCAACGACCGGAACTTCTAACATCTCCTTATATCCCAACACCTCACCTGCGATGGTGATTTTATTATGCCGAACCATATCGTGGTGCAGCGCCATGGTCAGCAACTGGGGATCCTCCGCGACCCTTTCCCAGACGAACTGTGCAATAAGCACCCTCATTCCTGATGGGTAGATGTCTCTCAGCGTAAGGCGGCCACCACTCATCTGTTGCGGCTGGTAGGGCATCATTTCAAAGGTTTCACCATCGTTTTTTCGTATCAGAATGACGCCTGCGGGGCGCTCTTCGCCACCCTGAATAATGATCTCTCGCTGGCCGCCATCAAAGGTGGCAGGCTCATTATAGGCAATACGCTTCCCAACAGAGTGGCCATCAGCCTGCGTGATCTTGAGGATGGCCTCTGTATCCCTCAGTGAGCCGTCCGGGTGATAGGTGCTATGAACAGAGAGTGCACTGACATCACCAATGCCAGCAAGGGGTGTGGGCTCAGGTGAGAGTGTCGCCTGCCCGGAGTCGCCATAGAAGCCATCATGGATATGTGCCGCCATGGTAAGCAGCAGTGCGGCATGGATAAAAATCCCGATGAACAGCCTTAACCTGCCTGTTGTAGCGGTTTTCAGACGAACAATTGACTCAATGAAGCAGGCGGTCATGTTAATGGCAAAGAGGCCAAAGGTGACGAGCAGAAGGTAGAGCCACCAATGCACGGCAAGGGTGGGCTGAAAAAAGAATGTAAGATCAAATGGAAAAAAGGGAGGATAGATCTCCGGGTTCATATTCATGACCAGGCTGCCTGCAGCAAGATTGAGAATGACAATCAGGCAGAGAATAAAACCGGCGTAGCGGTTCCCCAGAATTTCAACAGTGCGATAGATCATGGCTAAAATTTATGTATGGAGCGGGTAAAGAAGCCGGTGCCGACAAAGGTGATCATGATGAGAATCATGCCGATGCTGTAGAGCGGAATCTTCCATTTGCGAAAGCGGGGCAGGCTGTCGATATGCAGCAGGTTGCCGTAGTAGAGCCAGAGTATGACAGACCATAGTATCTTCGGATCCCACATAAAATAGGCGCCCCAGGCGAGATAGCCCCAGATGCCGCCAAACAGCATCGCCAGGGTGAAGAAGATGAAGCCATTGCGATTGAGCTGGGTGGTCAGTGGCCGTTCTGGCATGCTGCCTGCGCCCTCCCTTAATCCGCGAATGGCAAATATGGCATTGATGCCGGCCAGAAACCAGAAGGCGTAGGCGGCGAATGAAAACGGTACATGCATGGGGTACCAGATGGTTCGCAGGTAGGCGGTGGGGTAGCGGATATGGTCGGTAAAGATAAAGGTGGTCAATGCCGCAGCCAAAGCGAGCAGCAGCAGGGTGATAAACTCCTTGTTTGATACCTTGTCGCGATAGATCATGCCGCAGAGCGTAATCAACACCGACAGTGTCATAAAGGATTCGACCTTATCGGTAAAGGGGAAAAAATCTTTCAGATAGGCGCGGATGCCGAAGAAGACCACACTAAAGCAGGTGAACAGAATAAGTGCCAGCGTGGCTTCACTGCGCCTGCCGAACATGGAAAGCACTATAGCTGCTGCCAAAGCAATCGTGGCAGCCGTGATTGAAAAACCGATGGTTGATTCGAGTTCAGACATATCGACAGGCAACGCCTTCTAAAAGTGGATAAAAAACAGAAGCTGATAATGATCTATCGACGCATTATAATTTTAGGCCAGCAAAATGGACAGCCGCTTTCCCTAGTAATTCAATTTAGGTGAACTATCGTTTCCGGCGCGGGGCTGCCATTTGCAGTGCAGGTTCACTTCGTAGACAATCCGCGGGGTCTATTTTTCTTACAGGTTTGAATACCCATCCATGAGTAGCAGTTCTTATCAGTCATCCGATATTGAGGTTCTGAGTGGCCTTGATCCGGTGCGCAAGCGCCCTGGCATGTATACCGACACCTCTCGCCCCAACCATCTGGCGCAAGAGGTTATTGATAACAGTGTGGATGAGGCCATTGCAGGCCATGCCTCTAAAATCGAAGTGGTGCTGTTTAAGGATGGCTCGCTACAGGTGAAGGATGATGGGCGCGGCATGCCGGTGGATATTCACCCCAAGCAGGGCATACCGGGGGTTGAGGTGATCCTTACCAAGCTGCATGCAGGCGGTAAATTCTCCAATAAAAACTACAAGTTCTCCGGTGGTCTGCACGGGGTTGGGGTGTCGGTGGTGAACGCTTTGTCCAGACAGCTGGAGGTGTGGGTCAAGCGCGATGGTATTGAGTCCAGAATGGCCTTTGCGGGTGGCCATAAATCCAGTGATCTGGAGCCAGTGGGCAAGGTGGGTCGCAATAATACGGGCACAACCCTGCGTTTCTGGCCTGACCCCAGGTACTTTGATTCGCCCAGATTTTCAGTACGCCAACTGCTGCATGTGCTGCGCGCCAAGGCGGTGCTCTGCCCAGGGCTGCTGGTTCGGTTTCTGGATGAGAACAGCGGTGATCAGCATGAGTGGTGTTATGAAGATGGTCTGAAAGATTACCTGCTGGATGCATTGCAGGGGATCCCCATGATTCCACCGATCCCTTTTATGGGCAACCTGCAAGGCAATGATGAGGCGGCGGATTGGGCAGTGGTCTGGCTGCCGGAAGGGGGTGAGGCGGTTACCGAAAGCTACGTCAATCTGATCCCTACTGCACTGGGCGGAACCCACGTCAATGGCCTGCGCACAGGTCTGACCGAGGCGGTGCGGGAGTTCTGTGAGTTTCGCAGCCTGCTGCCGCGCGGGGTCAAACTGGCACCGGAAGATGTCTGGAGCCGCTGCAGCTATGTGTTGTCAGTCAAACTGCTGGATCCGCAATTTTCCGGGCAGACCAAAGAGCGCCTCTCATCGCGTGAGTGTGCCGCCTTTGTCTCAGGTGTGGCGAAGGATGCGTTTGGCCTCTGGCTGAACCAACACACAGAGGCAGGTGAGCAGATTGCCGATCTGGCGATCAATGCTGCGCAGGCACGCATGCGAATGGGGCGCAAGGTAGCGCGCAAAAAGGTCACCCAGGGGCCGGCGCTACCGGGTAAACTGGCGGATTGCAGTTCGGTTGATCCACGCCGTAGCGAGCTCTTTCTGGTAGAGGGTGACTCTGCGGGTGGTTCGGCCAAACAGGCGCGAAATAAGGAGTTTCAGGCGGTGATGCCGTTGCGTGGCAAGATTCTCAACACCTGGGAGGTCGACTCGGCAGAGGTGCTGGCCTCGCAGGAGGTGCATGATATATCGGTAGCCATTGGGGTGGAGCCCGGCTCAGATGATCTGTCAAAACTGCGTTTTGGCAAGGTCTGCATTCTGGCCGATGCAGACTCGGATGGGCTGCATATCGCCACCCTGCTGTGCGCGCTCTTTTTGCGCCATTTTCGTAAATTGGTGCAGGAGGGGCATGTCTATGTGGCGATGCCGCCGCTCTACCGTATTGATGTGGGCAAGCAGGTCTTTTATGCCCTGGATGATCAGGAGAAGAAGGGGGTTCTGGATCGCATCAAGGCAGAGAAGATCCGAGGCAAGGTGAGTGAGCAGCGCTTCAAAGGGCTGGGTGAGATGAACCCGCTACAGCTGCGTGAAACCACCATCCATCCGGATACCCGACGGCTGGTGCAGCTGGTGATTGAGCCGGGTGATGACAGCAATAGCATGATGGATATGCTGCTGGCCAAGAAACGGGCGGGTGATCGTAAACAGTGGCTGCAGGAAAAGGGTGACCTGGCCGAGGTGTAGGGCCAGCAGTTGCTCCAAAATTGCAATTCAACACAGAACAGAGCCGTTAAAAAACCTAAATGACAGACCAGATTGAGCTAAATGCAGAGGGTATTGAACAGCAGCCCCTAGCCCGTTTTACCGAGCAGGCCTACCTGAATTACTCCATGTATGTGATTCTTGACCGCGCCCTGCCACATATCGGTGATGGCCTGAAGCCGGTGCAGCGGCGTATTCTCTACGCCATGTCCGAGCTGGGGCTGTCGGCCACGGCCAAGTATAAAAAATCCGCCCGTACCGTGGGTGATGTGCTGGGCAAGTTTCATCCGCATGGTGATAGCGCTTGCTATGAGGCGATGGTGCTGATGGCGCAGAGCTTCTCCTACCGCTATCCGCTGGTGGATGGACAGGGTAACTGGGGGGCGCAGGATGATCCCAAATCCTTTGCCGCCATGCGTTATACCGAGGCGAAGCTGACCGCGTATGCCCAGCTGTTGTTGTCTGAGCTGGGGCAGGGGACAGTCGATTGGTCCCCCAATTTTGATGGCACCCTGAAAGAGCCAAAAACCCTGCCGGCGCGTCTGCCCAATCTGCTGCTGAATGGCACCACAGGCATTGCTGTAGGCATGGCCACAGATGTTCCTCCACATAATCTGCGTGAAGTGACCAGCGCCTGCATCCGCATGCTGGAGAATCCAAAATCAACCGTGGAAGAGCTGTGTGAGCATGTGCAGGGGCCGGACTACCCCACCGAGGCAGAGATCATCACCCCCAAGGCCGATCTGCTGAAGATCTACCAGACGGGCAATGGCAGTGTGCGCATGCGCGCCCGTTATGAGTGGGATCGGGGTGAGATTGTGGTCTATGCCCTGCCGCACCAAGTCTCAGGCGCGCGGGTGCTGGAGCAGATTGCAGCGCAGATGCAGGCCAAAAAGCTGCCGCTGGTGGAGGATCTGCGGGATGAGTCCGATCATGAAAATCCCACCCGGCTGGTCATTGTGCCGCGCTCCAACCGGGTCGATGTGGAGCGGCTG
The DNA here is from genome assembly GCA_021648685.1 of Candidatus Polarisedimenticolaceae bacterium. Lineage (GTDB taxonomy): Bacteria > Pseudomonadota > Gammaproteobacteria > Chromatiales > Chromatiaceae > WFXD01. The sequence continues at coordinate 53,824 of JAKISI010000012.1, read as the reverse complement.
ATGTCACACCTGTTTGCCTCGACAGATCTGGAGCGCACCTATCGGGTCAATATGAATGTGATCGGTCTGGATGGGCGGCCTGCGGTCAAGAATCTGCGGGAGATGATCAGCGAGTGGCTGGAGTTTCGCACGGAAACGGTGCGCAGGCGGCTGCAATATCGACTTGACAAGGTGCTGGAGCGGCTGCATCTGTTGGATGGGCTGCTGATTGCGTTTCTGAATCTGGACGAGGTGATTCACATCATCCGCACCGAGGATGAACCCAAGCCGGTGCTGATGGCGCGCTTCAGTCTGACTGACCCTCAAGTTAACTACGTGCTGGACACCAAGCTGCGCCAACTGGCTCGTCTGGAGGAGATGAAGATCCGGGCAGAGCAGCAGGAGCTGGCCATAGAGCGCGACAAGCTGGAGAAGATTCTGGGTTCCAGACAGCGGTTGAAGACACTGATTCGAAAAGAGCTACAGGCCGATGCAGAAGCGTATGGTGATGAGCGCCGCTCACCGATTGTGGTGCGTTGTGCCGCTGAGGCACTGCAAGAGACAGACCTGACACCGAGTGAGCCAGTGACGGTGGTGCTTTCAGAAAAGGGCTGGGCGCGAGTGGCCAAGGGGCATGAGATTGATGCGGCGGCGCTGAACTATAAATCGGGTGATAAGCACCTGGATTCAGCCCGGCTGCGCAGCAACCAACAGGTGATATTCCTTGATAGTGCGGGGCGCTGCTATTCGCTGCTGGCGCATACCCTGCCATCAGCGCGCGGACAGGGCGAACCTTTGACGGGGCGGTTCAATCCGCCACAAGATGCCCATTTTGCAGCAGTGTTGGGTGACGACCCCAATCAATGGTATCTGATGGCCTCCGATGCCGGTTATGGTTTTCAGGTGCAGCTCAAGGAGTTGATCACCAAAAACAAGGCGGGCAGGGCGCTGCTTACCTTGCCGAAAGGTGCGGTTGTCATGCACCCTGTTCCGATCACTGATCCGGCAACAGACCGACTGGTGGCGATTACCAATGAGGGGCGCATGCTGGTATTCCCGATTGCCCAGCTGCCTGCATTGATGCGTGGCAAGGGCAATAAGATTATCAGCATCCCCTCCAAGCGGGTGGTGGCGCGTGAAGAGTTTATGGTGGCTGTTGCCAGCGTGCCGCAGGGGGGGTGTTTGGTTGTCTACTCAGGCAAGCGACATCTCACGTTGAAAAGCACTGATCTCGAACAGTATCAGGGGGAGCGAGGCCGACGTGGTAATAAGTTGCCGCGTGGCTTTCAGCGAGTGGATGCGGTAGAGGTTGAGCGTGCTTAGATATTGTGGGCCTTCAGCCCCCACCCCAGCAGATATTCAATGCGCCTGTTGGCCTTGTTGAGGCGGCTTACCATGAGCTGGAACAGGTTTTTCAGGATAGGGTAGCCAATCTCAGGATGCTGGTTGAGGTAGTGGCTGAGGCGTTCGCCATCGATCTCCAGTAGCTGAACATCGGATATGGCAGTGACGGAGGCGCTCCGGGGGTGCTGTTCAAAGAGGTTCAGCTCGCCAAAGATGTCACCGGTATGCAGGTCGCAAATGCCGGGGCGAACCCGGCGTTCAATCTTGAGGGTGACCATGACCCTGACTTCACCAGACTCGATCAGGAAGAGTGAGCGCCCCTCCGTCCCCTCCTTCAATATCTGCTCACCGGCCTGAAAGCTGCGGCTGTTCCAGGCAATGCCTTCTTGAAATTTGGCATCATTAATGATCTTTCTAAGGTCACTGCCGATAGCGGCTTGCTGCTGAAGAGTTGGTGCTGCATGTTCAGATTGCATGATTTGCTGGTCTCATAAATATACTGTAATCATAGCCTATTAATGTTCAGTCAGACCGGGTGTATGACTATATGTCATAGTAGACCGCCTCTTTGGGTGGGGTCTCTTTCCCTTCCAGTAGCCGCACTTTTTGCATCAGTGAATCCAGCTCATTTTCAAGCAGTGTATTGCAGGTTTCTGACTCTTTGAGCATCTGCTCCAATCGCTGAGTGTCGCTGCTCTCTTGCCGGATTGTCGGTTCCCCGGCTTGCTCTTCAAGGATGTTTACCTTGTTCTGCAGCTCAGAGAGTTCATTCTCCAGCAGCTGTACACAGGTCTCAGATTCATTAAGCATCTGTTCCAGATTCTGGTTGCTGGATGGCGCCTCTGTCGGGCTTTTTTCTATCAGCTTTGAAGGGTTTTTGTAGCCCAGCTTCATGAGCTCAAGCTCCAGTTCACGGATGGTCTCCAGCTGCTTGTCAGCCCTTGCCTTGAGTCGCTCAAATTCCATTGATCCATTGGTTTGCAGATCACTGTTCTGGTCGTTGAGATTGGTTTCCGGAGGGGTGGCTTCGGCCTGTGGTGAATGCGTCAGGGTCGCAATTTTATCTTCCAGGGTATGGATGGTCTGCTGTAACTGGTCAGCCGTTTTTTCATGCTCACAAAGCACTACGGTGAGTCGTTCAGTCTCTGCTTTGCTGGTGATGAGCTGGTTGGCTATCTCGCTGCGCAATTTTTCAGATTGATGCAGCTTTGTGATCTCCTCCTTGAGTCTGGCAATCTCTGCCAGATATCCCTCTGCGGCCTCCTCGGCCTTTTTTAGGGCGCTGATTTTGTTATGCAGTAGATCTCTTACAACATCACCCCGTGCCTTCTCTTCCCGGTATTGGTTTCTGAAATCGAGCAGTTCATCCTGAAGGCGATGAACCAGCAGTTGCCACTTTCTATCTGATTTTATATAGAGATAGATCAGGACAATAAGCAGCCCCAGTGTTGTAAAAAACACCTCGGCCATGATGAACAGATAGTGTGTTGGTATCTCCATCTCCTTTAACACTATCGGCATACTTTTGGAAAATATAAGTTTTCCCTGGTGGTTAAGGGGGGTGCTCCAGTATTTCGGTATCTGCGTGTGAGTAGGGTGGGGCGCAACAGCAAAGTATGACCAGGGGTGAGCTGCTGCTGTTGCCTATCTTGTGCGGGGTTTGAGACGGGATGCAGATGCTGTCGCCGGCCTGAACCGGGAACTCTTTATCGCCAAGCTGCATCCACCCCTCTCCAGAGGTTATGTGGTAAACCTCTTCTGATCGGTGGTGCCGGTGCAGATGGGTGCAGCTCTTCGGCGGCACAATAGCCTCGGCAAGGCTTTGGTTTGTAATGTTATGGTGGGCGGGGTGCAGCAGCTCCCGGATGAGCGAGCCATCTTTGGTTCGGTAGGGGGTGGCCTGGCTGTATGTGGTTTTCATGGCTTGGACTTTAGTTGATGTGAATCCAATATAGCATTCGGCGGTCGCTCCTGCATGGCCTGCTGTTGCTACTGAAGCAGCTGCAATCAATCACGGATATTGGATAAAACTTATGCGATAATTCTTCCCCTTAATTTTTATAGCTGCTGGAAAAAAATCTTGAGTTCAGAGAACAGATCTTACGCCAATCTTGAACCCAACTGGGGTAGCTGGCAGGTTTATCGTGGTTCCGATGTACCAAAGGGCATGGAGGATTGGCTGCTTGATCGTGGGTCGCTGACCAGCCGGTTGGTAAAGGCCAGTGAGGGCGCCTTCCGGGTGCGCTTGTTGCGCCAGGGGTGGGGGCGCCCGCTCTACAGTGAGAGCCAGCTGTTGTGCACGCGCCGGGCCGAGACGGCACTGGTGCGAGAGGTTGAGCTGCTTGGGCATGACACCCCCTGGGTCTTTGCGCGCACCCTGATTCCGGCCAGCAGCTTGCGTGGTTCAGCCCGTCGGCTGGCCAATCTGGGCAGCAAGCCTCTGGGTGCGGTTCTGTTTTCCGATCCCGGCATGCGGCGTGGCCCGATTCAGATCGCCCGGCTACAGCCTCGTCATCCCCTGTTTGCTGCGGCCACCAACAGTCTGCAACAGAAGCCGGCCGAGCTGTGGGGGCGACGCACGCTCTTCTATCTGGCCGGAAAGCCGCTGCTGGTGAATGAGATCTTTCTGCCAGAGATCCCGTTGGTGATCGAAGGGCCAAAGCCGTGACCCAGCCTGAGTTGAATGCGGCCCCGTCATCTTCCTGGCGTGAGCGTATGGGGCATTATGCTCGATTGATACGGGCCGACCGCCCGATTGGCATCCTGCTGCTGATGTGGCCTGCACTCTGGGCTCTGTGGATTGCCGGTGAGGGGCAGCCTGACGGGGGTGTGGTGGTGGTCTTTATTATTGGGGTGACGCTGATGCGCTCGGCGGGCTGTGCCATCAATGATTATGCTGACCGCAAGATTGATGGCAAGGTCGAGCGCACAAAAAATCGTCCCATTGCGGCCGGTCTGATTACCCCCAAAGAGGCGCTGATGGTCTTTGGGGCATTGGTGGCACTGGCTTTTATGCTGGTGCTGTTGCTGAACTGGCAAACCATACTGATGTCGTTTGTAGCGGTCACCCTGGCTGCGGTCTACCCTTTCATGAAACGCTATACCCATCTTCCGCAACTGGTGCTGGGCGCTGCCTTTGGCTGGGCCGTTCCGATGGCTTTTACTGCGCTCACGGAGAGTGTCGCCCCGGTGGGCTGGTTGCTGTTTGTGGCAACGGTAATCTGGGCGCTGATCTACGATACGCAATATGCGATGGTTGATCGTGATGATGATCTGAAGATCGGTGTGAAATCAACAGCGATTCTGTTTGGTGATATGGATCTGGTTATTATCGGGATCTTGCAGGTGACCATGCTGGGCATTCTGCTGCTGGTGGGCATCAATGCCGAGTTGGGTGCGATCTACTATAGTGGGCTGGCTGCTGCTGCATTGCTGTTTCTCTATCAGCAATACATTACCCGCGAGCGTGATACAAAGGGCTGTTTTGCCGCCTTTTTGAACAATAACAATGTGGGTGCCGTCATATTTGCAGGCCTGGTACTGGATTGTCTCTTCTGACTTCGTCACTGTTAATATGAAACCATTCAAAATTGTGCGCCATGCAGCCGGGCTTCTTCTGGCCCTCTCTCTGTTTCAATCGCCTGTTATTGCTGGCTCTGATGAGAAGGTCTGGGTTCCAGGCTGGCGGAGCGGGCCTGCACTCTCCATGGCGCGTACCGGGCATGCAGCGCTCATGATTCAGGATCGTCTCTACCTGATTGGCGGCACCAATAAAGAGCACTATATCCGCCGTGTCGAGCAGAGCCGCATCGCTCCGGATGGAACGCTTTCCGCCTGGCAACATGCCGAACATGAGCTGAATGTGGGGCGCGCCTATCATGGGGTCGTGCATATTGGGCGCTATATCTATGCCATTGGTGGATCGAGCACCAATGTAAAGGGGTTGCTGGATTCGGTCGAGCGGGCAGAGGTCAACCCGGATGGCAGCATTGGTGCCTGGCAGCTGGAGGAGGGGCGGCTCAATATCGCCAGGCGCTGTGTGCATGTCGTGTATATCAATGGCTATCTCTATGCCGTGGGTGGTTTTGGCGGAAAGCTGCTGGACAGCATCGAGCGGGCAAAGGTTGAAGCCGACGGCAGCTTGGGTGAGTGGGAGCTGCTCTCTGATGCGATGCAGTATGCACGCTATGTTCATGCGGTCAAAAGTGTGGGTGACAGACTCTATGTGCTGGGTGGTCATGACAAGAGTGCCGGTGTCGGAATTGCCTCTGTAGAGTGGGCGCAACAGGATGATGAGGGGATGTTCACCCCGTGGCAGATCACTGCACCAATGCACAAAAACCGATATGGGTTGGAGGCGGCCATCCATAAAGGTTACCTCTATGCGATGGGTGGGATCGATGGTCAGATGCATCTGGCCAGTATCGAGAAAGGGCGCTTGCGGGAAGATGGAGGCATCACAGATTGGCAACAGACCACGGCACTACCCGGTGCTCGTGGTGCCTTCAGCTCGGTGCTCTATCGGGATGCGCTCTATATCCTGGGTGGTTCGGTGGGTGAGGATCTGACCGATGAAGTGGCCTTTGCCTTTTTCAACAGTCAGGGCGACCTTGGCTATTGGGGCAGACCTGAGGAGGCGGAGAGGGTCAGGAGGGCAGAGTCTGACAGGTTACAGCAGCTGCAACAGAGCTACCCAAATAGGGTGAAAGTGGTGGAATATCTGCCTGCCGGGCAGTTCAATCTGCTGCAGGTGGAGAGGCCAGATGGCATGCAGGCCTGGCTGGTGGTGCCGCCTGGTGTCTATGCCAAGGGGATGTTGATCCGCTTTGCCAATGGCAACCTCTATCCCAACTACTACAACCCCATCCTAAAGAGGCGGTTCCAGGTTGTGATGTTTGTAAAGGATCTGATTCCCGTTGAAGCATTTGAATAGCCACATTTCCAGGCCATCTTCCCGTTTGCCTGGCGTAGCGCAAAACAGCCGCATGACCCCACACAGATTGAGCGCAGCAGCGCGCACAGAGATTGGCCTGGTGCGTGAGAATAATGAGGATGCGGTTCGGCTTCTCCCTGAAGAGGGTGTCGTGGTGCTGGCGGATGGCATAGGTGGCCATAAGGCGGGTGAGGTTGCCAGTGAGATGGCCGTGCAAGGAATTGCCGGTTTTCTGGTTGATCAGCTGCAACAGGGGGTCGATGGCAACAGCCCGGTTCAGGCGTGGTTGCCGCAGGCAGTGGCAGTGGCCAACCGGGCAATCCTCGACATGTCAAAGCAGTTCATCACACATGCAGGGATGGGAACAACCGTAGTTGCCGGGCTTTTTATCAGGAACAGATTATTCTATGCCCATGTGGGTGATTCACGGCTCTATCTGCTGCGCAATGGCAGATTGACCCCGTTGACCCGTGATCACACGATGCTGCAATCCCTAATGGATTCCGGCCTCTTCAAGACCGCGCAGGAGGCCAGAGCGGCCGGTATATCCAGCAGCCAGCTGACTCGTGGAGTGGGGTTGGGTGTCCAGGTTGATGTAGAGTGCTCCAGGATTGAACTGGAGCCTGATGATACCTATCTTTTTTGCTCTGACGGCCTAACCAATATGGTGACGGATGGGATGCTCGGCGCAGTGATTCAAGAGAGCCTGCCCAACCTCTCCCGTGCGGCAGACCTGCTGCTTGAGCTGGCTCTGGAGCAGGGTGGTACGGATAACATCTCCCTGGCGTTGGTGCGGCCTGATTTTCCGCCTATCCTGTAAGGATCACGCAGGGCGGTTTAAAATAGCCTGATTGGACTATCGGGAACTGCCCCCGGATGCCTTTAACAGCAGGCGATCCAGTGCCCTGGTGGTCAGAATCCGCTTGAGCAGCCCAAACAGGTGGGTAGGGAAGGTGACATAATACCGGGCTTTGGGTCGTGGACTCTCCAAGGCATGGATCAGTTTTTTTACCACTGCCTCTGGTGGTAGGGTAAAAGGGGTGGCTGTCCCCTCTTTTTGCAGCCGCTGAATCATCACCTCGTACGCTTTTTTGTGAACACTCTGTGTGGCATCGATATGCTGCTTCCACATGGCATAGCCATTGGCTCTGAATCGGCTCTCGATGGGGCCGGGCTCAATCAGGCAGACATGTATGCCACTCCCCTGTAGCTCGAGGCGCAGGGTGTCGGTCAACCCTTCCAGTGCAAATTTACTGGCGTTATAGGCTCCGCGATAGGCCATAACAACAAATCCCAATACTGAGCTGTTCTGAATAATGCGCCCCTCTCCCTGGCTGCGCATAACCGGGATGATGCGGCGGGTCAGTTCGTGCCAGCCGAACAGGTTGGTCTCAAACTGGGCGCGAAGCACGTCGGTGGAGAGATCCTCCACCGCCCCCGGCTGGCCATAAGCGCCATTGTTGAACAGACCATAGAGCCGGCCATTGGTGTGCGTGAGGAGGGTATCGACCGCAAGCTGGATGCTGTCGCTATCCTGCAGATCCAGCTGCAAGGCCTCCAGGCCATCAGCCAGCAGCAGATCAACATCATCCTGGCAGCGTGCAGAGGCAAAAACCCGATAGCCGCGCTGTTTGAGCGTGTTGGCGGCACAGCGTCCAATCCCACTCGAACACCCTGTTATCAATATGGCTTTTGGCTGGTGTGGCACAGCGGATGCTCCTGATGAGGTTGAGTTGTTGCCCAGCATGATAGCCATTAAAAAGCTGGATATGAATTAAAGTTATCGGGGGGTCACCCGCTATCTTTTACAACATCTTTTGAATCTGAATATTAAGCCCTAATACCAGCTGGGTAACTATTTAAATAATCAACGGGAGCCGGGCAATTGGATATCGCAACACTAATCGGCATGCTGGGTGGTTTCGGCATCATCATAGGCGCCATTGTATCGGGTGGCGATCTGATGCTCTTTATAAACATCCCCTCCATACTGATTGTGGTGGGTGGCACCGCTTTTGTGGTCTTGATGCAGGTGACGATAAAGGATTTTATCTCTGCATTTGGCACTGCCTTGAAGGCTTTTTTGTATCAAACCTATGATTCTCAATTGCTGATTGAGGAGGCTATCGAGCTGGCGGATATTGCGCGCAAGAATGGATTGTTGGCACTGGAGAGCCAGGAGATATCAAACAGTTTTCTGGAAAAAGGGGTTGGGTTGTGTGTTGATGGGCATGATCCTGCGCTGGTTAAAAAGATGTTGAGCAAGGATATTGACCAGACCATCCAGCGGCATAAGGTAGGGATTGTCATGTTTAAAAATATGGCGGTCTGTGCGCCGGCAATGGGCATGATTGGTACCTTGATCGGTCTGGTGCAGATGTTGGCCAACATGTCTGACCCAGCCAGTATTGGGCCTGCTATGGCGGTGGCGCTGTTGACCACGCTCTATGGGGCTGTAATTGCCAATGTGTTTGCGCAGCCCATCGCTATTAAGTTAGAGCGCTCAAGCCAGATGGAGGAGCTGAACCGAAAGCTGATAATGGAAACCATTGGTGGTATTCAGGAGGGGATGAACCCCCGTGTGCTGGAGCAACTGCTCTGCACCTATCTGCCGGCTGGAAAACGTCCATCGGGAGATGAAGAGTAATAATCGTATATTTAATACTAAGGAATAGACGGTGGCAGAAGAAGCGGAAGAACATGTTTGTGAATGCGAAGAGGGACTGCCTGCCTGGATGGCCACCTTTGCCGACATGATGGCGCTGCTGATGTGCTTCTTCGTGTTGCTGTTGTCTTTTGCCGAGATGGACGCCATCCGCTTTAAGAAAATGGCAGAATCCATGAAAGATGCCTTTGGCGTACAAAAAGAGATACCAATAAATGAAATTGTGAGAGGGATCAGTGTTGTAGCACTGGAGTTCAGCCCATCCATATCAGATCCCGCGATAACAGAAACGGTAAGGCAGGAGACAACAGAGGAGGAGAAAGAGCGTTTAGAGGTTAATGACGGCCCGGAAAAAGCGGGTGAAGCAAATGCAGATGCAATGTCTATGGATGCGGCTGAAGAGCGGCTTAAGGCAGAGGCGGAAGATCAGGCCGAAGAGCTGAAAAAGTCGTTAAAAAAGGAGATTGATGAGGGGATGGTGACGATTGAGGTGGTCGGTGCCAATGTTATAATCCGCATCAATGAAAAGGGGTCTTTCCCCTCTGGGAGTGCGGATCTGCGTCCGGAGTTTATTGACGTTCTGGAGCGCATAACCGTTGCTATCTCGACCAGGCCCGGCAAGGTTGTAGTGGCGGGTCACACGGATAATGTGCCAATCTCCACAGAACGGTTCCGCTCTAACTGGGAGCTGTCAACTGCACGAGCAGTAACCGTGGCACATGCCATACTGGCGGATCCAACGCTGGATCCCAAGCGGTTTTTGCTTGAAGGCCATGCTGATTCTGATCCATTGGTTCCAAACGACACCCCTGAAAACCGTGGGCTCAACCGGCGTGTGGAGCTGATAATCAAACGGGTAAAAGAGGATGTCCAGGAAGGCTCGGCAGCGGCCAAGTCTGTTGAGCCAGTAATAAACCCAATAATAGATCCTGATATAGGGCTGCCGCAGCCCGGGATATTGGACTCAGCCACACAAGAGCCACCTTTTGCTGTTGAATCAGAGGATATAATTGCGCCGGTTACAGAAATGAATCCTGATGATGCGGTGCCAGCCATTGTGCCAGAAGATGACCTCCGACAAGATGAAACTATTATCAGTGTCGAGGATTTGATCTAGGAGATTCCAATTGAGCGATAAAAACAGCGAATGGTTAACCGACGAGCGGAGAAGCTATTTCCGCATTGATGATGTTGTAAAGCTGGGTTACCGCGTGGTCTCCAGTGAGGAGCTGCCAGAACTCATAGAACGGCTGGAGAGTGGAGCAGGCTCTAACTTTACTGTCATGAGCAGCTTTACGGCCATGTCACAGCAGATGGTTGTTCAACTGCGTCGTATTGAAGGCACAGCGCCAGATACTGCGGCATGCATCAAAATTCTGGATCAAAAGCTGAATATTCTGGGGCGGGCCTTTCTGGTGCAGGAAGAGGAGGCCGCAAATCAGGCAACAAAAGCAGTCAACATCAGTGCGGGAGGCATCGTTTTTAGCAGTGCTGAGCCGTATGAAAAAGGAGAGGCACTGGAACTCAAGCTGTTATTGATGCCTGAAATGACGGGTATGATGATTTATGGCGAAGTGGTGGAGTGCGTGGAAAATGAAGGGGGTGAGAGCCGGGAAGAGCCGTACTGCCTGCGTATCAATTTTTCAAATATACGCGAAGCCGATCGCGACATACTGATCCGTTATCTGCTGAGAAGCCAGGGCAAATGGCTACAGAAGAGGCGACAAGAGAGTGAGGATTCTGATGCTGAATCCTGATCTGTCGCCCTGAAAGAGCGCGCCAGGCCTGGAGTGCAACTCGCCACTAAAGTGGCTCTTTTGTGGTAGAATCCGCGACGATTTTAGATTGTATCTCTCCGCCGACCACCATCCCAGAATGGGGGTGAGCGGCAGGTTTCTGAGGATTTTGCCATGCCGATTTATGAATACCGTTGTGACGACTGTGGTCATGAGTTAGAAGTGTTACAGAAGATGAGCGATGCGCCGCGAACAGAGTGCCCCGCATGCGGTGAACCCACGTTAAAAAAACTGATCTCTGCTGCGGGCTTTCGCCTGAAAGGCGGCGGTTGGTATGAGACCGATTTTAAAAACGGTAAGAAGAAGAATCTGCATGATGGGGGTAAAAAGGATTCAACACCGCCCTGTGCAAAAACGGGAAGCTGCCCGGCTGCTGAATAACAACCGCTGTTTTTAAAGCCGTAAGAAGCACCCTCTGACAATTCAAACAGACAAACCCCAATTAGGAAAACCATTATTATGCGCAGCCATTATTGCGGAGACCTGAATGCCTCTCATATTGACCAAGAGGTCGAAATCTGCGGCTGGGCGCACCGTCGGCGCGACCACGGTGGCGTTATCTTTATCGACCTGCGTGACAGGGAAGGGCTGGTTCAGGTGGTCTATGACCCGGATCTCCCGGCTATCTTTGCCACTGCAGAGCAGGTGCGTAGCGAGTTCGTTCTGCGTGTTAAAGGCCGCGTGCGCGCCCGCCCAGAGGGCACAAAGAACCCCAATATGCCGACTGGCGAAATAGAGATACTGGGGTTGGAGCTGGAGGTGCTGAACCGTGCCGATACCCCGCCTATCCAGCTTGATGACAGTGACATCTCCGAAGAGCTGCGCCTGCGCTACCGCTATATCGACCTGCGGCGTCCCGAGATGCAGAAACGTATGCGCCTGCGATCCAGGGTGGCGACTGCGCTGCGCCGGTTTCTGAATGAGCACGGTTTTCTTGACATTGAAACCCCCATGCTGACCAAGGCCACCCCCGAGGGGGCGCGTGATTATCTGGTGCCAAGCCGCACCCATCCGGGGCAGTTCTTTGCCCTGCCGCAGTCACCGCAGCTCTTTAAACAGCTACTGATGATGTCGGGTATGGATCGTTACTACCAGATTGTGCGCTGCTTCCGGGATGAAGATCTGCGTGCCGACCGCCAGCCTGAATTTACCCAGCTGGATGTCGAGGTCTCCTTCATGGATGAGAATGCCATCATGACATTGATGGAGGAGATGATTCGCGGTCTGTTCAAAGAGACACTGAATCAGGAGTTGCCCAACCCTTTCCCGCGTATGACCTATGCCGAGTCGATGCGGCGCTTTGGCTGTGATCGCCCCGACCTGCGCATACCGCTGGAACTGGTGGATGTGGAAGATCTGATGCAGGCGGTGGAGTTCAAGGTGTTTGCCGGCCCGGCCAAAGATCCGAATGGGCGCGTGGCTGCACTGCGTCTGCCCCAGGGTGGCACACTGTCACGCAAAGAGATCGACGCCTACACTAAATATGTCAGCATCTATGGTGCGAAAGGGCTGGCCTATATCAAGGTCAATGAGTTGGCAAAAGGGCGTGAGGGGCTGCAATCACCCATCCTGAAGTTTCTGCCAGATGAGACGGTCGATGGCATTATGCAGCGTGTCGCTGCTGAAGATGGTGATTTGATCTTTTTTGGCGCAGATAAAACCCACATCGTCAATGAATCACTGGGCGCACTGCGCGCCAAGCTGGGGCATGATCGTGGCCTGCTGGAGGGGGAGTGGAAGCCGCTGTGGGTGGTGGATTTCCCCATGTTTGAGTGGGATGAGCCAAACCAGCGCTGGAGTTCACTGCACCACCCCTTTACCGCCGCCAAAGAGGAGCATCTTGGCCTGCTGGAGAGTGACCCTGGTGCCTGTGATTCGCGTGCCTACGACATGGTGCTGAACGGTACAGAGATTGGCGGTGGCTCTATCCGTATCCACCGGGCAGAGGTGCAGGAGAAGGTGCTGAAATTGCTGGGTATTGGCGAGGAAGAGGCGCAGGAGAAGTTTGGCTTTCTGCTCAAGGCACTGCGCTATGGCTGTCCGCCCCACGGTGGCCTTGCTTTTGGCCTGGATCGGCTGGTGATGCTGATGGCGGGTGCCAGCTCCATCCGTGATGTGATGGCCTTTCCCAAGACCCAGACGGCAGCCTGCCAGCTGACAGAGGCACCATCAACGGTATCCATAGAGCAGTTGCGAGAGCTTTCGCTGCGTGTGCGCAAGCCAGAAGAGAAAAAATAGAACCTGTTACCAGCAGAGTTCAGATGGTTTTTCGATGTAATAGCCCTGGGCGTAATCTACCCCTATCTTTTGCAGGTGCAGCAGGGTGGCCTCATCTTCAACGAATTCAGCAACTGTTTTGATTCCCATCACATGCCCCACCTGATTGATGGCCTCGACCATAGCGGCGTGGATGGGGTCATTTAAAATATCTTTGATGAATGCGCCGTCGATCTTGAGGTAATCGACTGGAAGGTGCTTGAGGTAACCAAAAGAGGAGAGGCCGCTGCCAAAATCATCCAGTGCAAACTTGCAGCCAACATCGCGCAGGGCGTTGATAAAACGGAGCGCCTCATCCAGGTTGGCGATTGTGGCCGTCTCGGTCACCTCAAAACAGATCATCTCTGGCGGAATGGCATACTTCGCAAGCTGTTTGGTTGTAAAGTCGCAAAAGCCCTCCTCCATAAAGGAGGCACCGGATAGATTGATGTTCAGGATAAAAGGGTCAACATCCCCCTGCTGGAGCAGTTTGGCCAGATATTGAAAGGATGCCGTAATCACCCAGCGGTCTATTGCGGGCATGAGATTGTATCGCTCAGCAGCGGGAATAAAGGCAGCCGGCGGGATCAGCTTTCCATCCGCTTCAAAAAGGCGCACCAGCACCTCCCGATGAGGGGGAAGATTGCTCTGCTGGTTCAAGGGGATTATGGCCTGGCTGTGCAGTATCAACTGCTCATTGTCGAGCGCACTGTGAATCTTTGATACCCACTGCATTTCGCTATGGCGGCGAGAGGCTTCACTCTTGCCGTGTTCAAAGATGTGAATGCGGTTGCGTCCCTCGTCCTTTGCGGTGATGCAGGCGGTATCTGCGGAGATCATAATGCTGGATGAATCCTGAGTGGTGCCGCTAAAAGGCACCAGCCCCATGCTAAAGCCGATGGCAAACAGCTTTCCACCATGGGTAAAGCGAAAGTCCTTGATGGTGGAACGCAGGTCATTTGCAGATCGAATGGCCGCATCCAGTGGACAGTTGGGCAGCAGGATGCCAAATTCATCCCCCCCCAGCCGGGCCAGATGGTCTGAAGCGCGGATCTTGTACTTGAGGATGCTGCTAAGCTGGCGTAACAGCTCGTCCCCTGCAGCATGTCCGCAGGTGTCATTGATGATCTTGAACTGATCCAGATCGAGGTAGAGCAGTGCATGCTCGTCGCTGCTGTTTCCTGAGCTGCTGAGAAGGTTGCTCAGCCGTTGTTCAAAGCGGTTACGATTCTCCAGACCAGTCAGTGCATCATGGTTGGATTGCCAAAACAGGCGAGCCTCCATGCGGCGTGACTGGCTGATGTCCCGGAACACAATAACGGATCCTGAGCTGCCGCCATTGCCATCTGTGAGGCTGGCGACGGAGAGTTCAACATGAAACTGGGTGCCGTTGGTGTTGACCAGAACCAGCCCGGCATCCAGATACTGTAGCTCGGCATCCTCCTGGACAGTTGCTGCAGGCATCATCTTGAGTACTTCGTCCAGAGGGCGGCGAATGGCATCACTGCTGCACCACCCACAAAGCTGTTCTGCAGAGGTGTTTAGAAACTCAACACGCCGTTTTTTATCGGTGATGATTACCGCATCTGCAATAGAGGCGAGTGTAACCTCAAGGCGCTCTTTTTCACGCTGGAGCGAGCGGTTGGTCACATCGAAATTGGAGGGTGGCTGCATTGGGTGCGAAAAGACTCTATTAAGGATTGCTATGAGCGTCCATGAGTACCCCCTGTATCGGATGACGCGGAAATTTCTTTAATATAATAAACCGGATGGCAATGGATCGCATAGCAGCATGGAAAACCCCTCCGGATTGTAGCGGGTTCCTACAGAGATTGAGGGAGGCCAAATTACTTGCAGGCATGATTCTGATACTATTCAGGCTTCTCTATATTAACTTTAAAATGATATTTGCTATGGATATTTTGCTTGCAAATCCGCGTGGTTTTTGTGCGGGTGTTGATCGTGCCATTGATATAGTTGAGCGGGCATTGGATATCTTTGGTGCCCCGATCTATGTGCGCCATGAAGTGGTGCACAATCGCTTTGTAGTGGATGGTCTGCGCCAGCGAGGCGCACTATTTGTAGATGAGCTTGCTGAGATACCTGATGGTAACACAGTTATCTTTAGTGCCCACGGGGTCTCCAAGGCGGTTCGTGCAGAAGCAGAGGCTCGTGGATTGAGGATTTTTGATGCCACTTGTCCCCTGGTGACCAAGGTGCATCTGGAGGTGGCGCGCTATGCGCGTGCTGGTCAGGAGGTTGTGCTTATTGGACATCGTGGACACCCCGAGGTTGTTGGCACCATGGGGCAGTACGAAAGCAGTGATGGGCAGGGTGGCATTTATGTCGTGGATACACCAGAAGATGTAGATAGATTATGCATAAGCAACCCTGATACCCTGGCGTTCGTTACCCAGACAACCCTTTCGATTGATGATGCGGCCACCATAGTCGATGCGCTGAAGAAGCGTTTCCCTGCTATTCAGGGTCCTAAAAAGAATGACATCTGTTATGCCACCCAAAACCGCCAGGATGCGGTCAAGACACTGGCAAAAGAGTGTGACCTGGTGCTGGTTGTTGGGTCGCCCAACAGCTCCAACTCCAACCGCCTCAAAGAGATCGCCCATAAATTAGGAAAGGACGCTTACCTTATTGATGGTGCAGAGGATATTCAAAAAGAGTGGCTTGAAAATGTAGATCAGGTAGGCGTTACTGCGGGTGCTTCCGCGCCAGAAGTGCTGGTGGAAGAGGTGCTTGAGCATCTTAAAGAGAGGGGTGTCTGTGGCGTGAAGCAGATAGAGGGTCGGGAGGAGGATATTGTCTTTTATCTGCCTAAGGCGCTGCAAGATGCTTGAGCGTTGGTTGTACCCAGACAACCATTTAATTATACTCGCCAGTCCTTGCAAAAGGCCGATGTAGCTCAGGCGGTAGAGCAACGCATTCGTAATGCGTAGGTCAGCGGTTCGAATCCGCTCATCGGCTCCATATAAACTGGCATCATGCTTCTCTATCTGAAGTTTTACGCTTTTTTGTAACGTAGCGTATAGAGGGAAACCAATTAAAGTGGTGTTTGCTACTATTTGAGCAAACCCAACAATAAAGCTCTCCCCGTATAGGTAGTGGGTTTCAGCGCATTAAAAACCCTAAAACTTTAGCTTCTCTATCTTTCAGCCATGTATAAAATGGATCTGCAAGGGCAAGGCCCGTGTGCCTGTGGAGCTGGGTCTGCCGGTCAATATGATTGAAGACCGAGAGCGCTTCATCCTGCATCACCAGGTAATGAAGAAGAGCACAGATGATCAAGTTGCCATTAAATCACTGCCGGATAATGTAAAGGCTCTTAAAGATTTAGTCTTAAGTCAGCAGGGTTTATTGCACCGACAGAATACGCAAATCCAGCTTTTCCACAGCAGCTATTCTATTCTCGTCCTGGATTCAACTACGTCTACCCGCTTGATATGGGGCATAGAGCTACTTTTTGATACCCCCCAGTGCATGGCATCGAATTGTGGCAATAGAGCTATGCTGCGTGCGCCCATTGAATGAGAACAATTCGCATTTACATCTGTATTCAGTTGCTTTATGATCGTCGCCCATCAAGATTATTTTTTTGGGAACGGCTCTATGAATTATTGGATAAAGCTGGGAATACCGGCGCTGGTACTGACCCTGCTGTCTGCTCCTGTGCTGGCAGTTGAAGAGGTCAATGTCTACTCTGCCCGCAAAGAGGCGCTTATCAAGCCACTGCTGGAGAGGTTTACCCAGCAGACCGGTATCAAGGTGAATCTGCTTACCGGCAAGGCAAAAACCCTGCTGAAACGGCTACAGAGTGAAGGGCGCAATACGCCTGCTGATATGTTGTTGACCGTTGATGCGGGCAATCTGCATGCCGCCACGGCTGCGGGTCTGCTGCAGCCTGTTGACAACGCCTCCCTGAAGGCGGTTGTGCCACAAAACCTGCGTGATCCCGATGATCGCTGGTATGCGCTCTCCACCCGTTCACGGGTTATCGTCTATAGCAAAGAGCGGGTCAAGGCATCTGAGCTCTCAACCTATGAGGATCTGGCAGATCCAAAGTGGAAGGGGCGGCTCTGTATTCGCTCATCCAGCAATATCTATAATCAATCACTGCTGGCATCGCTGATTATTCACAATGGGGCAGAACAGGCTGAAGAGTGGGCCAGGGGGGTTGTGGCCAATATGGCGCAGTCGCCAAAAGGCAATGATCGTGCACAGGTCAAGGCGGTGGCTGTCGGTATCTGTGATGTTGCCATCATCAACACTTATTATATGGGGGTGATGCTGAAAAAGGATGACCGCCAGAAAAAGGCCGCCTTGCAGGTTGCCGTCTTCTTTCCCAATCAGGAGGGTCGTGGTGCCCATATCAACATCAGTGGTGCTGGCATTGTCAAAGCTGCGAAGCACAGAGAGAATGCAATCAAGCTGTTGGAGTTTTTGGTTAGCGATGAGGCGCAGCTGTGGTATGCCAAGGCGAATCATGAATACCCCGTCAAGGCGGGCATTCCCGTCAGTGATGTTGTGATGGCCTGGGGCTACCCCTTTAAACAGGATAGTCTCAATGTGAGTGAGTTAGGCAAATATAACGCTGAGGCGGTAAAGGTGTTTGACCGGGCTGGCTGGAAATAGCCCGCTACAGCACTTTGCGACTGCCCGGGAATAGATGCCCCAGCGAGGAAAAGCTGAGGTTTCCATTCTCGGACAGACGCTAAAGGCGCAGGGGGAACGGGTTCTCTCTGCGCCCTGGTGCGTTTACAATCTAACGCCATGCAACAGACAACCGTAGACCATGCTTCGTTTTAGCTTCCGCCGCCCCTCTGGCTGGACGCTGAGTGCGGCCTTTGTCGCGCTGATTATTGCAACACCCATTCTGACGGTTCTGGGTTTTCTGTTTTATCCCAGTGGCGACACCTGGCAGCACCTGGTCGATACGGTTCTGGCCGACTATGTCAGCAACTCGCTGCTGTTGATGCTGGGGGTTGCGATAGGGGCGGGCAGCATCGGCATCTGCACCGCCTGGCTCACCAGCATGTACAGCTTTCCCGGCCGTTCGCTCTTCATCTGGTCGCTGTTGCTGCCCCTGGCCATGCCGGCCTACATTATCGCCTTCACCTATACCGGGATGTTTGAGGTGGCCGGCCCAGTGCAGGAGTGGATCAGGGAGAGCTTCAATCTGCGCTACGGTGAATATTGGTTTCCAGAGATCCGTTCACTGGGCGGTGCTGTCAGTATGCTGTCACTGGTGCTCTACCCCTATGTCTACCTGCTGGCACGCTCGGCATTTCTGGATCAGTCCGTCTGCGCGCTGGAGGCCAGCCGCACCCTGGGGTGTGGTCCCTGGCGCAGCTTCTTTTTTGTCGCCCTGCCGCTGGCGCGCCCGGCGATTGTTACCGGGCTTTCACTCGCCCTGATGGAGACGCTGGCGGACTACGGCACAGTGCAATATTTTGGCATCAGTACCTTCACCACTGGCATCTTTCGCACCTGGTTCGGGCTGAATGATAGTGTGGCTGCTGCCCAGCTCTCCGGCCTGCTGATGACCTTTGTCTTTGTCCTGATTCTGTTGGAGCGCTGGTCACGCCGGCAGGCGCGTTTTCACCACGCCACCAATCGTTACCAGACCCTGCCCAATGTCAGGCTATCCCCGCTGATGGGCTGGATGGCGGCGTTCACCTGCCTGCTGCCGCTCTTTTTTGGCTTCCTGCTGCCGGTTGGGCAGCTGGCCCAATGGGCGCTTATGACCTTTGGTGAGATGGTTGATGACGGTTTCTATGAATTAATGTTGAACAGTTTTCTGCTGGCCGGTGTTGCCGCTGTGCTGACACTGATCCCGGCGCTGATACTGGGTTACGGCAACCGCAACCATGCCACGCCGCTCTCCCGTTTTCTGGTGCGGCTCTCTGCTATGGGGTATGCCATCCCCGGCACTGTCATCGCCATCGGTGTACTTATCCCATTTGGTGTGCTGGATAACAGTATTGATGGCTGGATGCTGGAGCATTTCAACATCAGCACTGGCCTTATATTCAGTGGGACAGTTTTTATTCTGCTGTTTGCCTACATGGTGAGGTTTTTTACCATTTCACTCAACACCATAGAGTCTGGCTTGGCCAAAATCAGACCTTCACTGGATGAATCTGCCAAAACGATGGGCTATGGTGGTTTTGAGATACTGCGCCGTGTACATCTGCCCATCATGAAAGGCAGCCTGCTGACGGCGCTGATTATCGTCTTCGTTGATGTATTGAAAGAGCTGCCCGCCACCCTGGTACTGCGGCCATTCAACTTCAATACACTGGCAGTGCGCGCCTTTGAGCTGGCCTCTGACGAGCGCCTGGCAGATGCATCAAGCGCCGCCATTGCTATTGTGTGTGTGAGTATTATTCCTGTAATTTTACTCAGTCGAACCATTGCCCACTCCCGAGCCGGTCAATCCTGATGACAACAGCGCTACAACTTAACAAGGTCTCCGTTCAGCTGGGCGGTCAAACCATCGTAAGCGATATCAGCCTGGAGCTGAAATCAGGTGAGATCGGCTGTCTGCTCGGACACAGCGGCTGCGGAAAAACCACCCTGCTCAGAGCTATTGCGGGTTTTGAGCAACCGGCCTTGGGTGAGATATGGCTGCACGGAAAGCAGATCGCCAGCCCGCAGATCATGTTGCCGACAGAGCAACGCAATGTGGGTATGGTGTTTCAGGATCTGGCACTTTTCCCACATCTGACCGTGGGTCAGAATATCGCCTTTGGCATGCGCCGTTGCAGTAAAGAGGAGATCCACCAACGCACCCAGACCCTGCTGGAGCTGGTTGGGTTGCCAGATCTGACCAGGCAGTATCCGCATCAACTTTCCGGTGGACAGCAGCAGCGCATTGCGTTGGCTCGTGCCATGGCGCCCCGCCCTGATCTATTGCTGCTCGATGAACCTTTCAGCAGCCAGGATGCCGAACGGCGGGAACAGCTGGCCAGAGAGGTGGGTGAAATATTGCGTGAAGATGGCATCACCGCCATGCTGGTCACCCATGATCAACATGAAGCCTTTGCCATGGCCGATAGCATCGGCGTCATCAGCAGTGGACATCTGTTGCAGTGGGACAGCCCCTATGATCTTTACCACTGCCCAAACTCCAGAGCGGTTGCGGACTTTATCGGGCAGGGTGTACTGGTTAAAGGCACAGTGCTTGAGGCAGGCAGGCTACAAACTGAACTGGGTGAGGTTTGTGGTGATTTTTCTCAACCTTTTCCAGCGGGCACAGAGGTTGATCTTTTGGTTCGGCCGGATGATATTATTCATGATGACCACAGCGATAATTTTGGCTGTGTGATCCAAAAAGCCTTTCGCGGTGCTGAATATATGTACATGTTGCGCCTCTCCTGCCGTACAGATGTACTCTGTCTTGCCCCCAGCCATCATGATCACAAGATAGGTGAGAAGATTGGCATCCGGCTGGAGCTGGATCACCTGGTGATTTTTCAGCGCGCCTGATCCAGCTTTCTCGTTTCAGAGATAAACAGCACGAAGGGGAATCTGCGCTGTAACTCTTTGCTATAAAAATTTCTCATTAGTGTGCCATTGGGGTAGCCAATGCGATCCCCCACTTTCAGCTCTTTTGCCGGGGCTGCCAGCCATAAAACATTGTTATTATCTTCGCGCACCTGCAGGTAGCTATAGAGTTTTTGCCTGAAGTGCTGAAGAATAACCCCTTCATGTGGCAATGGTGGTTTATGCTGCTCACGCAGATCGCTGGCTGCTTTATGTTGTGCCACCTCTGCGGCTGTCCCCCAATACCCGATGTCGCCGCTGCCATTAAAACCGGCATAAAAGACATCGCGCAGATAGGCGCGCCTATCGCCACCACCCAGCAGATAGATCTTGCCATTGATAACCGCTGCACTGGCACCACCTGTAACGGTAGGGGTCGGGGTGGTGTATTCCCAATTGGAGAGCTTGCCCTCTTTCAGAATCTTTGAGCGCTCCACGGTGTTGAGGTGGGTTGCCCCGGTAAGCCCGCCAATCGCATAGAGATAGCCATCGTGGATTGCGGTTGCCAGTGCATAGCGCCCCGTCTGAAGGGGGGATGTTTTTTCCCACGGGAGAAAAAAGCCCTCTGTATCTGTTTTGCTCCAGCTTACATCGGTAATCCCTGCACCGCCGACCTTGCTGTGACCGCCGATATTGTAGATGCCTTCCCCCACTTTTATCCGGCCATGAACATAACGCGCTACAAGCATGCGGTCATTGGATACCTGCCACTCACCCACTGTGCCATCCGGGTTTATCTCTGCCTGCTCAATCGTATCCAGTAAAATACCGCCATATCCACCAAAGGCATAGAGGGTCTCTCCAATCACCGCCAGCTTCACACAACGCCGGGGGATATTCATGATGGATGGCTCTACCGTCCAGCTGCCCAGAGTGCCATCATCTCTTATCTCTGCTCGCTCAACCGTTGCCAGCAGCTCTTTGCCGTGCTGACCGCGGCCACCACCCACGGCGTACAGATAGTTTCCATGCTGCACTACAGAAAAATAGCCGCGCTCAATATCCAGGCTGGGGCCTGGCTGCCAGCTTGAGAGGGAGCCGTCAGGGTTGATGCGTGCATATTCGGATGTTTTAAGGTAAGCCGGGCGTGGCTTTGCCCCTGCGGGTAAAGGTTTATCCTCCAGCCCCAGACCACCGATCATGTAGATATGTTCAGTGGAGTGATAGATGGCGGCACCTGTACGCACAGTCCGCATGGGGGCGGTCGCCTTCCAGCCGGCAATCCAGTGGCTTTTTTTATTGGATGCTGAGCTGGCAGGTTGCTCCATCTCATCACTCAACACAGCAGGGGGCAGCATAAGAGCCGAGCTGGAGATCAAAATATAGATAAGGTACAAAAAAAATCTATTCACCATAATGTCTTTGGTCTCTATCTTGTTGTTGTATATGCGCTCATTATGGTTCATTACACTCAATCAGTATTTTTTCTTGTCACTGATTTTATAGCCCTCCCGGTCAGGTTTCCATCCCCATGCGTAGGATTGAAGATTGCGAATGGCTGCCCATAGTGCATCATCATACGACTTCTCACTGAATCCACAGCCGTAACTGGTTCTGTCCCACCCCCGTGCACTCTTGTAATCACTCTTAATGATGATTACATAGGCGTGCTCCAATGCAGTCGTGGCCTGTGGGAAGAGATATTTATACCCCCGCTGACGCAGCTTCTCCTTCGCCTGAATCAGTGCAGTTTCAGCAGACTCGGATGAGTAGACCCACTCAATTGCTTTGGAGTTGCCTTTATCCTTGGCGACTACACAGGCTGCACCGGCCATTGCATCTCCAAAGAGTAGCAGCAGGAGCAAGCCAATAAGTGATGTGGACAGGTTGCAGCTCTTCATAAACAAATATACTCAGAAGGATGGCGTCGAAAAAGGATTCCAACTATCCTTAGCAGTATAGGAGTTATCACAGATGAATTCACAACAAGAACAGCTGCTTTTTTCCCAGGTTCACATTGATGCGGCGCGCAATGCCACAGATGACTTTAATGCCTTTCATGATCCCTATAAATGGGAGGCCATTTGTGATAACCCCTTT
The DNA here is from genome assembly GCA_021648685.1 of Candidatus Polarisedimenticolaceae bacterium. GTDB lineage: Bacteria > Pseudomonadota > Gammaproteobacteria > Chromatiales > Chromatiaceae > WFXD01. The sequence goes on along the minus strand of JAKISI010000012.1, from coordinate 31,251 downwards.
GGATCACCCATTGCATTGGGGTTTCAGCTGGAGGCGCTGATCGAATCGAAAATCAAGCAGTTTCGTGAAGAGCACCATGAGACAGCGTTGCTTGCAGAACATCACCTGCACTTCTCTAATTTCCAGATCTCATTCGCCGATGTGGTGCAGCCCGATGAGCCATTTGAGATCACCATCAAACCCACCGCCAACAGCATTGAAAGCAGGGGGCAGATCGGTAACCGTGTTATTGTCCGAAAGGGGCGTCGACTGGTGGTGATGGGGTATCAGCGGGAATCACAGGGGCCGCTGATCTGCCCGGAGGCCGACTTTTCGGCTCTTGGTGACCTCCATGCTGCCGGTGACCGCAGCCATATAATGGATGGCTGCTATTTCCTGAAACGAAAATTCATGAACACCAGCAATGGCAAAAATTTTCTGGTGGGTTCTTTGGTTGACCAGCATATCTACTTTGATGAGCTGGAGGATCGGGTTGAGTTCCCAGGCATGTTTCCTGTCGCCTTGCTCTCTTGTGCCTTGCTTGAAAAGGTCAAGCAGGAGGGGCACGATTTTCTTGGCAAGCCCATGGTGTATACCCGGCATGCCATATCAATAGATCGCAGATGCCTCTCGACGCTACGCAGCAATGATGTTCTGCATATGCTGGTTCAAAGCCCCGAAGCCGTGCCACCAGAAAAAGGGTTGGGCAAACTGGATATTCCACAGACTGCCTATAACTGCTTTGGCCTCATTCGTGACAATCGGGTTCTCTATCGTGCCAGGGTTCATATGGCGCTGCTGAAAGATGTGGTAGATTCCTCCAAGGCGGCCTGATACGCCAGCCAGATCCCCGTGGAACAAATAATGGGGGTGCTATTTTGTGGCGTGTTACCATTCGACGTTTTTTTATTACTAGATTCTGGAGTCAAGTATGACGGTGTGGAGTTTTAGCAATCGATCATCGGTGGCTGTCGTGTCGGCTACCCTGGTGTTGGCGGTTTTGAGCGGCTGCGAGCAGGCAGCTGAAGAAAACAGAGAAGAGAAGAGTGATCCGGCTACGGTTACCGCGCCAGGGGTTATCACAGGTGATGAGACATTGCCTGCGGGCCATCCACCAATCGAAGGGCTGCAAGCCCCTGTCCCATCTGATGCGGGTGCTGCACTGCCGCCAAACCATGCCGCTATGTTAGAGGCTGGAGATGAAATTGCAGCAGGTACCCGCCCGGATGATGAGCCAGAGCATCCGCCAAGCTCAGGAAAGGAACTCGTGGTGGCCATACCGGAGAGCGTAAAAGGGAGCTGGTCTGCCGTACAGCTGTCACTCTCTTTGGCAGATGGCACAACGAAAGAGATTCGCGCCATTCTGGGTGAAGAAACTCAACTGCCAGATCCTGGTCTAACGGTGCGGGCAGAGATCTTTTTGCCGGCCTATATCAGTGATTTTGAAACCATTAAAAGCGCATCGAATGAGTTGACAAATCCGGCGGTAAAAGTGCGACTGTTCAAAGATCAGAAAGCCATTGCAGTGGGGTGGCTGTTCCAGAATTTTCCAGAATTTAACAGCTTCAAAAGTGAATTGGCAACCTTTCAGCTGTTGTCTGCCGAAGCGGCTGAGAATGATTAGCAACCTATAGTGTGGTGTGAATCCTGATGACGAGTTGTGATATGAAAAGGGCTTATCCAAAGCGGCTGTTTTTACTCTGCATGCTGCTGTTGCTTGCATTTCCAGCAGTGGCAGAGAGTGAAAAAAAGCTGCCTTTTGACCTGAAGCGCGAGGTGCTGACAGCCCGGCTGAAAAATGCATTGATCGCCAATGATATTAACAGCATCAGGCGCAATCTGATTGACCGCAGGTTTTCACCTCTGCATGCGATGCCAACCTATAGAGAGCTTCTGCTATGGAGCACTAAAGCAGCAGAAAATGATCCCTATTGGCAGGACGTTGTGGCACTGGTGCGTGAAGGGATGGTGGCAATAATACGTGACTCTGGCATGGGGTTGCCGTTAAAAGGCTGGACGGGCAAAGGAGAGCCGATCAGCATAATCTACCTGAACAGTGTTCCGGCCTATAAACAGGTGCCTGACTTTAATGATTTGAGCACATTGAAATGGCGAGATGATCTGTTTGAACAGGTGGTTACACCCGGCTCAATAGGGCTCTCATTGGGTGCAAAAGCGCTGATGATCACGGTTGATCAGTCGCAGGCAGGCAAAGAGTACGCCCCTATGATATTGGCTTCCGCACTACAGGAGATGGAGATCCTGACCCAACAACTTTTTCTGAAAAAACGGCTGGTCTCAGAATCAGACAGCCTGCAAACGGCAGCGGGTGAAAAGAAGATACAGGGCAGGGAGAGTGAGCGTGGCGTAAAGATGTTATTGGCACCAATACCCAAGGCGTTGGGCGCATCGGCTGGAAAAAAGGTATTAAAGGATGCGCTGGGCCCTGTTGACAAAGGGGCATATGTGCCGGGTCATCTTAAGCTGCCTGTGGATCAAAAGGGTTGGGGGGTGGAGATGGATATGAGCCGCCTCTCCTCCCAGGCCTCTTTGTTGGAAGGATTGCTCTACCTGCATGAGCTGTTGGCCAATGATGTGTTGATAGAGCCCTTTATGCGCAACGGGGCGCTGGAGGGGCGTAAATTAAGTGATTGGCGCAGGCTGACACGCCGTGCAATAGATGCCGTTTTTAGCACGATTACAACACAGCATTTTGATTCCGTGACAGGAAGTTTTGTGGGCAGTTACCAGCCAGGCAAGGGGATCAACAACCGCATCAGGATTGCGGATGCCAGCCGTGTGGTCAGCGTATTGGAGAAGCTTGCCTCTGCATTCCCAAAAGAGGCCGGTCTGCAGAAGCAGGTGCGAAATTATATCCTTTCCCAAGTGGCCTTTATCGTGAAAGCACAGGGGGAAAAGAGTGATATACCTCGTGGTTATATGTTGAAAAATGGTGCGCATATCAGAGGGTTGATGCGGGAATTTACCAATGTGCTCTCCTATGTGTCCATTATGCTCGCAGCGGAAAAAATCACGCATGATGGCCGTTATCAGGAGATGGCGTTAAAACAGTTTGAGATGGCGTACAAGGTGTTCTGGTCTGATGTGGCCAAGGTATACCGCTTGTCAGCGGGTCTTAAGGTCTCAACCTATACGGGCGCCTCTTTTGCGATGGTGATGGAGTGGCTGCGGAGAATGGATGCCATGGCGTCTGCGGTCATTGATGCGAATGAGCATGCGAAAAACCACATTGAGGTGGTTTTGAAGAGTTCGGGGCTGTTGCAAAGTGAAGGGCCGGTAACCGGCGAGGTGCATCCACCAGAGTATTACCTTGAAAACGAGATAGATGAGCTGTATCTCCGCCTGAAAGATGGCGGCGTGGAAAAACTTGCGGCATCCATTGAAGCGTTTGTGGATCATGTGAGTGACCAGGATGAAGATGGCATATTGGGTGCCCGTTTCTCTGGTTATAAAACCGGCGGTGCTCCCGTTATTACGATGCAGGTGGGGGTGACGACACCAATCTATGCGGGTGCCGGTACGGGGCGTGAGGGTGAGTTGCAGCGAAACTACGGGTTCTAAATGTGCGCAGCTAAGGTGCGCCTTTTTTGCTACTGAATAGAGGGTGTTGGATGAGATATCGATTATCTATAGTGCTTATGCTGGCTGTAGCCTGGAGCGGTATATCCATAGCCGGAACCAGCAGTGTGTTTGGCAATGTCTCAAAAGGTAAGGCCTATTTTTCAACACGCTGCGCCATGTGTCATGGTGAGGATGGTCGCGGCAATGATGGGATGGCACCGGACTTCTCTGTTGAGTGGGACAGGTTGACCAAATCAGACAGTGATCTGGCCGCTAATATCCGTGCGGTGTATCGGGATCCCGCCCGTGACAAGCACTATAATGCGGGTGACTGCCCCCGCCATCCCACCATATCGGATGATGATATGGAGGATATCCTGGCCTTTTTGCGCCAGTTGGCCGAGGGCGATGGCGGAATGCTGGATTCACCGGGCGATTTTTTTGATAATCCACCCGATGATTTTGGCCGGAAAGAGCGTGGCTTTGGGCCGCGCGACGGGTTTGAGCAGGATGATGGCTTTTTTGACAAGTGACCGGCGGGATGGATGCATCCCGTTTCCGGGCTAATCCGCTGATGATCTCTCTTCACCACCAAAGGCATCCATCATTGAGGGGATAAAGCGGGATAGCTCCAAGGTCATCAGGGCAAAGTCAGCATCAAAGCGGCTGGCCTCGTCTGCGGCCTCATCTGCGGCACGCTCTTGTATGATATCGGTAAAACGCAGGCGTTTTACCGAGAGGTCATCACACAGTACACAAGTAAGGCGTTCATGCCACGCTATGGCCAGTTTTGTGGCCTGCTTACCCGCCTTTAGGTGGGTCTGAATCTCATCGGATAACAGGTCCTGCTTAGTGCAGCGGACGATGGCCCCCTCTGCACTGGGGTCACGCAGTTCACACTGATCCTCAATGGTATATCCCGCAGGCAGATCCAGGCCGTTTAACCAGTGAGTCAAAATGCTTGCTGGGGCGCTGTGTACCGTGGGCGGGATAGCCGGCAGCGTCCCCAGCGTCTCGCGCAGCAGTGACACCAGCTCTTCCGCCTTCGATGCGCTGGAGGCATCGACAACCAGCCAGCCCCCTTTGGCATCAATGTAGGCATAGGTGCGGCTGGATTTGCTAAAGGCCTTTGGCAGCAGCTCTACCAATATCCCCTGGCGTAGCTCCTCCCGCTCATTGCGGCGCACGGTGCGAGCCTGCTCATCTTCTATGACGGCCACTTTTTCAGCCAAAATCTCCTGCACAACGGTGGCAGGCAGCACTTTCTCCTCTTTGCGCGTGCAGATCATAATGTAGCCATTCGCGGCATGAGTGAGCAGCTCACTGTGGCGCCCCAATGGTGCTGTCCAGCCATACGTTGATGGCTCCAGCCCCGCACAGGGGCGGGATGCTTTTTCTGTCAGCTGCTCATGTAGCGCCTCTGGTGAGAGATTAAAGGGTTTGGTGAGGCGATACAGACGCAGGTTTTTGAACCACATGAAAGGGAGATCCTGGAAGAAAAATGGGCAAGGATTATGGCTGAAATCCTGGTGTTTGTCAGGGAGGAATATTGCTGGGTGAGGCAGAACAGGATACAGGGAGCGGCAGAGTCGAGTTTGTGCAGGCATAAATATGGGGATAAATCAAGTAGCTAGGCTGTATACTGAACGCTGATTAATGGTTTATTGATACCTGAATTCGTATTTTCAGGGCGGAGGCAAGAGCTTGTACTAAGCGCCGTCATGAAGATACGGGTTCAGGTAATGGTGATTTATGGTGTTCTTAAATGATTAGGCTATTTAAAAAACCCACTTCATGGCGCCTTGGTGTGGCGATGGCGGTTATCACGATCCTGGCATCGATTGGGATGTTGAGCTCTGTTTATACCGCTGAAACCGTTCGTGGTGATGCTGGTGCAATCAATCAGGCTGGCGCCTTGCGCATGCAGTCCTACCGCATTCTCTCGGCAATTGATTTAGATCAGGATGTCAGCATTAAAAATGTCTCAATAGCACGAGCCATTGAAGCAGAGCTGCTTGAATTTGACTACCGCCTCACTCTCCCCTCGCTTATTGAGATGCTTTCGACCAACTTTGAGCTTGCTCAACAGGTTGAATACAAGCGTTTGAGCCAAAGGTGGAACAATCAAATCAAGCCCATATTTTTAGCCTATGCTACATCTCGCAGCCATATAGGAGCTGCACAAACGCAGCAAACAGGAGGCATGCTGGGCCAACGCAGTAATATCAGGCAAAAACACCTCTCACTGATCAATAGTTTTGTTGTTGATATTGATGGTTTTGTAACCATGCTGGAAGAGGCATCGGAAGCAAAGATCATGAATCTTAAGCTGGTGATGATTACCGCCCTTGCTTTAATGCTGTGCGCCGTACTGTTTACCGTATATTTGGTTACCACAAGAGTGCTGGAACCATTGGACAGGCTGTTGGTTTGTGCCAATAGCGCAAGACGGGGCGACTTTTCTGTTAGAACCCAGTACATAGCTGGTGATGAATTAGGACAGCTGGGAACGGCTTTCAATGTGATGTCGGAAGATCTTTCCAAGATGTATGCAAACCTGGAAGCGAGAGTAAAAGAGAAGACAGTGGATCTGGAGCGCAGCAACCAATCACTGGAGCTTTTGTACAATACCATTCAGCGTTTAAGTGAGGCTCCGCTATCTGATACAACCTATGAAGATCTATTGAGAGATATTGAAAAGCCACTGGGATTTGGGCCGGGTGCTATCTGTCTGGGGCAAAATGCACATACCAGCCAGCATGTGTTGGCATCGACCAGAGAAGCGGTAGATGATATTCCAGATGTCTGCACCCAGCTTAACTGTACAGACTGTTACGCTGATGGTGGCACCCATACCTTTCTGGCGACCACGAACAGTGATCAGGTGCAGCTGATCTCTACCCCCATTAAAGACCAGGATGTGCAGGTAGGCGTGCTGTTTATGGAGGTGCTGCCGGAGGCTGAGTTGGAAGAGCGGCAGACACAGATGTTGGAAACCGTTGCCCGCCATGTTGGAATGGCGCTTAATCTTACTCAGCGCGTCACGGAATCCAGAAGGTTGGGGCTGCTGGAGGAGCGCAGTGTTATTGCGCGTGAGCTGCATGATTCGTTGGCCCAATCGTTATCTTATCTAAAAATACAGGCGACGCGCCTGGATATGACCATTGCCAAACCCGGCACAGAGCAGGAGGTTCAACTTATCATCGGAGAGATGCGGGATGGTATCAGTTCAGCCTACCGCCAGTTGCGAGAGCTGCTGACAACCTTCCGCCTCAAGATAGAGAGCAGTGGTCTGGTTAAGGCATTGGAGACAACCGTTGAAGATTGGCGCAATCGAAGTGACATCAATATAATTCTGAAAAATGAGTTAGAGGGGTGCCCACTGAATGCACATCAAGAGATTCATGTTTTGCAGGTAGTGCGAGAGGCGCTCTCCAATGCAGTGAGCCACTCAAAAGCTGAAAATATAGAGGTTAAACTCCTTTTTGACAGCAACAGCTGCCGGGGCACCATCAGCATTGAAGATGATGGTATTGGGATGCCTGAGCTGGCGGAGCGCCGTAACCACCATGGTTTGGCAATAATGAATGAGCGGGCAGAGAGTCTTGGGGGTGAGATTGATATATGTCGGCGTGAAGAGGGGGGAACCCGGGTAACATTGGCATTCTCAACAGATGCCATAAATATCGTGGACTTTAAAAAAATGATGTCACAAGATGTGGCTGCGGATAGGGACGTTGAAAAGAGCACGCACAATAAACGAGCCATATAATGAATAAAGAGAACAGATACACGGTTATCGCAATTGATGATCACCCCTTGTTTAGAAAAGGGGTTGCGGATCTGATTGCGTTGGTTGATTCGCTGGTTTTGGTGGGGGAGGCGGCCTCTGGTCAAGAGGGGCTGGATCTGGCAATTGAGCTTAACCCGGATCTGATTTTACTTGATATGAATATGAAAGGTATGGGCGGGATTGAGGTGCTTGAAGCAATTAAAGCGACAGATATTGATTCCCGCGTCATTATGCTGACGGTTTCTGATAATGAAGATAATGTTGTTGCGGCGCTGCGTGCTGGCGCAGATGGCTATCTGCTCAAGGATATGGAGCCGGAAGATATCCTGGAACAGCTTCAAATGGCGGCAAGTGGTCAGTTTGTAATATGCAATAAGTTAACTGAACTGATGGCGCATGCCTTACGTGATGATGCGGTACTAAAAAAACCGTCGCAAGCCGGGTTGACCCAAAGAGAGGAGCAGATATTAAAGCTCATCGCAAAAGGATACAGCAATAAACTGATTGCGCGTGAACTGGATATTACGGAGGGAACCGTAAAGGTGCATGTGAAGCACCTGTTAAAGAAGCTGCATCTGAAATCCCGACTGGAGGCGGCGGTTTGGGTGGCCAATCATAAAAAATAGCTGTATATGCCATGGCCTTTTCGTCTGCAGAAATTGAACAGTGCAAGGGCGGTCTAAAGTGGCACTCCCCTCTCCAGCTCTGTCAACAAAAAACAGAGTTCATTGGCAAACAGGTTAGAGCCATCTGTGCTGCGCCCCAGTCGTCCCTGCTCAAGGCGGTAGCGCAGGGCTTGCGGAAAAGTCTCTTCTGGTTCCCACTGGCCGGTCATGCCTCCCACAGAGTCATGACTGGCATTGACCTCATAGAGATTTCCATTCTGACGAAACAGCACAAAGGCTTCACCGCCGAGCTCGTCGTGCATATAGGTTGCCAGCAGAATGGTCGCGTTGGCCAGCTCATCTGCCGACAATCCAAACTCCCTTTGCAATAACGCCACATCGCCATCATGCCACTCATTAAGAAAGGTGCTGTTCTGATAGGTGCTCATTGTCAGTCCATAAAAGTCGCCCATATTGGGCAGTGGTCGGAGGGCCTCTCCATACTTCTGATATCGTAGGCTATTCCCGCACCAGTACAAAGTGCCATCAAGGGCCTTGTTGCAAGGATGAAGTCAATACGCAACCCCCGCTTTGGGTCACGATCAAACCCTCGGCTACGGTAGTCAAACCAGCTAAACTGATCCTCAACATGGGGATGCAACTCACGAAAGGTATCCTGTAGCCCCCAGTCAGATATATGCTGTAGCCACTCACGCTCTTCCGGCAGAAAACAGCATTTACCCTCCCGCAGCCAGCGCTTGGCATTGGCAGGGCCAATGCCAATATCAATGTCCAGGGGCGCAACATTCAGATCCCCCATGAGCAGCAGCTTGTCATCAGGGGTGAAATTTTCGGTAAGAAAACTCAACAGATCGGCATAAAATTTGCGCTTGTTGGGGTATTTCGTCTCATGGGAGCGGTTCTCTCCCTGGGGGAAATAACCATTGATAACGGTAATCTCCTCACCTCTCTGGGTAGAGAATACACCTGTGATCAGCCGTCTTTGTGCATCCTCTGCATCTGCTGGAAAGCCCCGTTGCACGGAGATTGGCTGTTGCCTGGATAGCAGAGCAACGCCATAGTGCCCCTTTTGCCCATGATAGGCAGCGTTATAACCCAAGGCTTTAATAGCGGCTGTGGGGAATTCCGAGTCCTGCACCTTGCTCTCCTGGATGCCAATGATATCTGGGGCATAGCGCTCTGTAAGCGCCAAAAGCTGGTGGGGGCGGGCACGGATGCCATTGGTATTGAATGAGATGATTTTCATGTTGTGGGCGCTGTAGTGCCAGTGGCTACTCTGCTTTGCCTCGTTCCAGATTTGAGAGCAGTTTAATCAAAGAGACTGAGGCTGTGAAAAAGTCTTTGGTAGGGTGCTCATCACAATATAGCTGAATACGGCGCATGGCTCCTGCTACTTCAATGCCATGCAGCACATCCTCACCCATTGCCAGATTGAGTCCTGAAACAAAGCCGGCCAGCCAATCACGGTAGTGCAGGTACTGTTCTATCTGCTCTTCCAGGCCACTCTCCCAGCCTTTATAGGCCTCAAGATAGGCTTCACAAGGCTTTACACCATAGCCCAGCAGCTGAGAGGGGGCGGCATTTGCAGAGGTTAGAGAGAGCTGAAGGAGCGTCAGCAACAGTATCTGTTTTATCAAAGGCATACCTTTATCTTATAAAGATTTTAATTCAGATGTAAGTGGTTTCGTAATGGGCAGGGGTTAAAGAGGAGGCGGAAAAAAAGAGAGGATGCCCTGCTTTTTGCAAAACCAGAGATTACGTTTAAGCTATCCCTGTTCAAAGAGTGGTGAGTCGGTAACATGAGGGGAGTGACTCACATGCAATCCTTAAGGCAAAAAGCAGAGCATCCACAAAAGGTAAGAGAGATCAGTCTTGGCTCCCGCCTGCGCGCAGCAGGACAGGGGGGAGAGATTGGGAGTCAAGCAAGGCAGTCAACACATCTGCCAAAGAGATCTCATCACCATTTCGCGAGCCAGTATATTCTAAAATAGCCCTGTTGGTCATGTGGTCTATTGCCGCATGGTATATCTCTTCTGGGATAGGGTGGATCTATCCGGTAATGCATCTGCTATCATCAGGCTATTGTTCGTACATACTTGGTCAGCCACAAAAACATAGGGAATCGAGATATACATGAAAAAGATCCTGACCCTGTTGGGTCTCCTTGTCCTGCCTGGGTTTTTACCTGTTTACGCATTGGATCTGATCCAAATATATGAGCTGGGGCTGCAAAATGACCCTCAGTTACAGGTGGTTCGTGCAGAGCGTGATTCTGTGCGTGAAAGCCGCCCACTGGCATTGGCGCAGTTGCGGCCTACGTTTTCGGTGAGTGGAGATGTCACTCGCACCTATAGCGATGTCAAACCCTCCTCGAGTAGCACGATATATTCCACCTACAGCGCTGGAAAGAGCATCTCCAATAAGACGGTGCTTTCATTGAACCTGAATCAGCCCCTCTATCGCAAAGACTACTGGATTCAACTGCAGCAGTCTGATAACCAGATCGCCCAGGTGGCGGCTAATTATGAGGCGGAGCGGCAGAGCCTGATTATGCGCATTGCACAGGCCTACTTCGGTGTGCTCTCTGCGCAGGACACCCTTGGCTTCGCGCATGCGGAAAAAAAAGCAATCCTTCGGCAGCTTGAGCAGGCACAACAGCGATTTGATGTTGGGCTGATTGCGATCACCTCAGTGCATGAGGCGCAGGCTGCCTATGATAAAGCCAGAGCGGATGAGATTCAGGCGGAAAATGAACTGGATGATGCCTGGGAAGCCCTGCATGAAATCATAGGTGATAGTGAAAAGAGGTTGGCGGTGCTGGCAGCAGATTTGCCATTGAGCAGACCCGAACCTGATTCAATAGACCAATGGAGTGATACCGCACTGCAACAGAACCCGAAACTCGTCGCACTGCGCAGTGCCACTACAGTAGCGCGGCAAAATATAGAGCTGCAACGGGCCGGCCACTACCCCACACTAACCCTTGTGGGCTCACATGCCCTCAGCCGAAGTGATGCGGAGCGTGCCTCGGACAGCGACACCAGCAGCATCGGTCTGCAATTGAATGTTCCGCTCTATCTGGGTGGCGGTACAACCTCGCGTACCCGACAGGCCCGTTTTGACTTTGAAAAGGCGCAACAGAATCTGGACAGAGAGCGCCGAGCCGTCAAGCGGCAGGTGAGGGACGCCTACCGTGGTGTTGTCTCAAGCATCAGCCGTGTAAAGGCACTAAAGGCAACCACCGTCTCCGCAAAGAGTGCGCTAGAGGCAACAGAAGCGGGGCTTGAAGTGGGGACAAGAACCATGGTGGATGTACTGACAGAGCAGCGCAACCTCTACCGAGCCCGTCGCGACTACTCCTTTGTCCGGTATGATTATATTCTGAATGGGCTGCGACTTAAGCAGGCAGCAGGCGGTTTATCGCGGGCTGATCTTGAAGAGATAACCCGGTGGCTCAATTAAGGAGGCCTGTTCTGCCCGCTTCTGGCAACATACAGGCGGCACAGAGAACCCCTCTTGTGGCTCAAAACCTGTATATTTAGCAGCCAGATTGCCATGATAAGCAAAAAAGTACGATTTTTTGTAAAAAAGAGTAAAAAACCTGTAGCTTATTATGTGTAATTTGTATATGTTACGGCCTAGCAGCTTTTGTTTAGTAGTGGTTCCGGCAGTACCTTGCAGTATATACAGCAGAACCTTCCGTAATTTCTTAACAATCTGCATGTTTGTACTAAATCATATATATTTACGAGGTAATTCTAGAATGGCTACAGGCACAGTAAAATGGTTCAACGACAGCAAAGGTTTCGGCTTTATTGCTCCTTCTGACGGCAGCGATGATGTATTTGTTCATCACTCCGCAATCCAGGCCAGCGGCTTCAAATCACTGGCTGAAGGTCAGCAGGTGACATTTGACGTAGAACGTGGTGCTAAAGGACTGAGTGCAACCAACGTGGTTCCGCAATAGTTCGGATACCGCTAAAAGCACAGCAAAAACCCCGCAACAGCGGGGTTTTTGCTGTCTGGGGAACGGTTTTTGCCACACTCGATCTGTGGCACCCGCCAAAATCCCAAGGTACAATCTGGATAACTTAACTCCCCGGGGTTCTTCGTTGTGGGTCTCTATGCCGTAGACAAGTTGATAGGGCAGGCACGCCAGCTGGCGGCAGAGTATCGTCGTGCCATGGGCAAGCCGCTACCTGGCATCAGCAGCGAAATCGCTGAGCACGATGCCATCCGCCTGCTGAATCTGACCCCTAAAGCTGATCATGTTGGGGGCTACGATGCGATAGACCCTGAGCGGGACAACAAGCGCATCCAGATCAAAAGCCGCACCATCTTTGATGAGTCAAAATCAGGGCAGCGCATTGGGCAGGTCAAACTTGATCAGCCCTGGGACAGCGTCGTGCTGGTACTGATGGATGAGGATTATGAACCCTACAAAATCTACGAAGCTGAACGGGACGAGATCGAAGCGTTCATGAAAAAATCCAGCAGCAGTCGTGCAAAACGCGGGGCGCTCTCTGTGGCCCGCTTCAAAATCATCGGTCGGCTGGCCTGGACTCAGGAGGACGGTCTTGTGTCAGAGGTCTGGGACAATCAGGCAGAGTAGCCCCCTATATTATGAGTGAAATTGCCGATATCTTCGGCTCCGGTGGCCTGCTGTCTCAACGCATCGAAAACTTCTCCTATCGCTCCCAGCAGACGGAGATGGCAGAGAGGGTTGCTGAGGCAGTGGCAACCGGTGACGTTCTGATTACCGAAGCCGGCACGGGTACGGGAAAGACCTTTGCCTATCTGGTGCCCACCCTGCTCTCGGGGCGCAAGATCATCATCTCCACCGGCACCCGCAACCTACAGGATCAGCTTTTTCACCGTGACCTGCCGGTAGTCAGAGGTGCGCTGGCCATTCCTGGCACAGTGGCGCTGCTGAAGGGGCGCTCAAACTACCTCTGCACCCATCGTCTGGAAAATGCCGCACTGGATAACCGGACACGTATGCGAGAGGTGGCCGGCCACCTGGCACAGGTGCAGCGCTGGGCAGGAAAGACCCGCAGCGGGGATGTGGCCGAACTGGTGCATATCCCCGAGGGGGCACAGATCTGGCCCATCGTAACCTCAACCACCGACAACTGCCTGGGCCAGGAGTGCCCTTCATACAGCAGCTGCCATCTGGTAGAGGCGCGGCGTAAGGCTCAAGAGGCCGACCTGGTGGTGATTAACCATCATCTTTTGTGCGCTGATTTCTCACTCAAGGAGGGCGGCTTTGGTGAGCTGCTGCCCAGTGCCGACTGCTTTGTGGTGGATGAGGCACATCAGCTGCCAGAGATTGCCAGCAGCTTCTTTGGCCTCACGGTAAGTGGGCGGCAACTGCTTGATCTGGCGCGCGACACAGAGACCGAGTACCAGCGGGAAGCGGGGGATATGCAGGAGATTGCAGACCAGGCCGCATCACTCTCCAAATCGGTGCGGGATTTGCGGCTGGCCTTTGGCCTGGATATCCGGCGTGGCAACTGGAAAGAGGTTAATTATGATGAACGGATCACCACCGCACTCAACCACACCAGAGAGCAGCTCACCGGTTTAACCGGGCTGTTGGAAGTGGTTAAAGGGCGGGGCAAAGGGCTGGACAGCTGCCTGAGCCGCTGTGAACAGCTGGAACAACAGCTTGGTCAGATCTGCGATGAAAGTGGTGACCAATACATACGGTGGTTTGAAACCCAGCGTCAGAGCTTCCGCCTGAACCGTACACCGCTGGAGATCGCGGATGCCTTCCAGTCAAGAATGGAACAACACTCAGCGGCCTGGATCTTCACCTCCGCCACCCTGGCAGTGGGTGAGAGCTTTACCCATTTTCAAAAACAACTGGGGCTGATGGAGGCAGATACAGCCCGCTGGGAGAGCCCCTTTGACTACCCCAACCAAGCCCTCTGGTTCGTACCAAAGGGGATGCCGGATCCACGAGAGCAGGGCTACATTGATGCGGTGCTGGAGGTTGCCGTCCCTGTTTTGCAGGCCAGTGGCGGGCGGGCTTTTATGCTCTTTACCAGCCATCGAGCCTTGCGGATAGCCGCCGAGGCGCTCGAAGATCGTATCGACTATCCCATGCTGATCCAGGGGAGCGCGCCCAAAGGCGAACTGCTGGAACGGTTTCGCGAATTTGGCAATGCCGTGCTGCTGGGAACCGCCAGCTTTTGGGAGGGGGTGGATGTGCGTGGAGAGGCGCTCTCCTGCGTCATTATCGACAAACTCCCATTTGCCTCACCGGGTGATCCTGTACTCCAGGCCAGGATTGATGCCTTGAAAAAACAGGGCGGCAACCCCTTTATGGAGTTCCAGGTGCCACAGGCTGCCATTGCACTCAAACAGGGGGCGGGGCGACTGATCCGGGATGAGACAGACCGGGGGGTACTGGTTATCTGCGATCCGCGCCTGCTTTCAAAGCCTTACGGACACGTTTTTCTCAAAAGCATGCCGGCCATGGCGCGGACGCGCGACCCTGCCGAGGTGCAACGATTCTTTGGGAAAGCCGACAAATGAAACTGCTTGCAATTGAAACCGCAACCGAGGCCTGCTCAGCTGCACTCTACATCAATGGAGAGATACAAGAGCGCTATGCAGTAGCACCCCGCCAGCATGCAGAGCAGATCCTCCCCATGATGGATCAACTGCTGGCAGAGGCCGAGCTGAAACTCTCCCAACTGGATGCCCTGGCCTTTGGGCGAGGGCCAGGCTCCTTTACCGGCGTCCGTATAGCCGCCGGCGTGATTCAAGGCGCTGCCTTTGGCGCGCAGCTGCCGGTAGTCCCCATCTCCACCCTGGCAGCACTGGCGCAACGCCATTATCGAATGCAGGGTGCCCGGCGCATCCTGCCTGCCTTTGATGCAAGAATGGGAGAACTCTACTGGGCTGCCTATGAGGTCATTGCCGATGACCTGGTGACCCAGGTGGGATCTGAACAGGTAGCAACGCCTGAGCGGGTGGATTTGCCAGCAGGCGAAGGCTGGCAGGGTGCAGGCAGAGGCTGGGCAACCTACAGGGATATACTCGCCCAACGCATGGGTGCGCGTTTGGCCGCTATAGAGAGTGATCTGCTCTGCAGTGCACAAGATGTGGCACGGCTGGCCGTACGTGGCTATGCGGCTGGGGAAGCGGTTGCGGCAGAACTGGCGCTGCCCATTTATTTGCGGGATCAAGTAGCAAAAAAGCCAGCATAATCTAAAATTCCTATTTTCTATCAGGAAAAACAACTTTTGGTCGCTATGGAAGCAACCACAGTTGTCAGGAGATGAGCATTGGCTCTTCAACAGCAGAAAATAGAGCGGCAGCCCATAGGCGATGATCTTTACTCAGAGAACCAGCAACTGCGCCGCCAGCTTAAAGCATTCTTGAGCCAGGCGCGAAGCAATGAACAAAAGATGCGCCGCTTTCAAGAGCAGGAGCTACAGCTGATCCGGCTCAACTCACTGGTACAGCTGGTCAACACCATCATCTATGACTACCGAACTGCGTTTGAGCTGGATATCGTCACCTTAACGCTGATAGACCCCTCCTACGAACTGCAACATATCATGGAGGATGAGGGCGTCATACTCGCCGACCATCCGGCATTGGCCTTTGCCTCTACAGAGGATGAACTGGATACCTTTTATGGCGTAACTGCTGGGCCTCAGCTGGGAGCCTATCAACCCGATCAGCATGCGTTTCTCTTTCCTGGGGTAAGGACAAAACCTGCCAGCGTGGCATTAATGCCCTTGATTCGATATGACGAACTCATTGGCAGCCTTAATCTGGGGTGCATGAAAAGTGAACGATTTGTAGCAGGCTCAGCGACAGATTTTTTGCAACGTCTCTCAGCAGTGGTCGCCATCTGCCTGGAAAATGCAGCCAACCATGAGCGGCTCAAACGTGTTGGGCTGACTGATTTCCTCACAGGTATAAACAACCGGCGTTTCTTTGACCAGCGTCTTGGCGAAGAGATCATGCGTGCCCAGCGCAAGGAGACCCTGCTGGGCTGCCTCTTGCTGGATATTGACGACTTTAAACGGGTTAATGACACCTATGGCCACCGGGCGGGCGATCAGGTGCTAAAGGAGATATCATTTCTGACTAAACAGCAGCTGCGTGGAACCGACGTATTTGCCCGCTTTGGAGGGGAGGAGTTCTCAGTGCTGCTGATTGATAGCAATGGAGCAGTAACGCTGGAGATAGCCGAGCGCATCCGCAACGCCATTGCTGAACAGACGGTTACGCTGGATGATGGGCAAGCACTGCAAGTCACCGTTTCAATTGGAGTCTCTATCTACACGGGCGGGGAAAAGGTTTCTGGCTCTTTTGAGTCTGCTGAAATGCTGGTGGATCAGGCAGACCAGGCGCTCTACAAAGCTAAAAACAGCGGTAAAAACCGTGTAATCTGCTTTGGAAAAGAGCAAGGCTTAAAAATAAAAAGCCTTGCTGCTGAACCTGAACGGACATAAACTGTCCTATTCAATACCCAGGGGGCGACATGGCTTCGACGTGGGCTACAAAACCTGAGGTGCATGCCGAGGATATAGACATCCTCGTAAAAAAGTCTATCAAACTATAGTTGCCAACGACGACAACTACGCGCTCGCTGCCTAAACACCAGTAGAGGCCGTCTGACTGGAGCCGTTCTTGTGCGTCCAGAGTCTCATGCTCTTCGGAGTACCTCAGAGACGATCAGGCGTCACATCTCACAAGATCGCATTGAAGCTCGTCCGGGGCTGATCTGCTAAACACTTACCGGAATCGCTGTTCGTCTTCCCTGCCCGTCGGGTAACGACCAGCTAAACTCAAAGACCGGGATAAGCATGTAGAGCCAACGGCGGAGAGCTTGCGGACGCGGGTTCGATTCCCGCCGCCTCCACCATCACCACATCTAAAGCCGTCCTAGGACGGCTTTTTTTGTACCCAAATACAGCTAGTTACCGCTATTTATAGTCTAATACAACCCCATAGCATCCATTGACAGCCGGGGGCAACTGGGGACAACATTAGGGGCAGCCGACCTGTATCCACAAGGAGTTGCCCCCATGCCACTATCAGATACCGCAATCCGTAACGCCAAACCCAGCGATAAATCCAAGAAGATGTTTGATGGTGGAGGGCTTTATTTGGAAGTTGCCCCCAGCGGGGGCAAGTGGTGGCGGTTGAAATATCGCTTCGATGGCAAGGAGAAACGGCTCTCCCTTGGTGTTTACCCAGATGTATCACTGAAGAATGCCAGGGAAAAAGGCGGCCAAAGTCGCACGGGCAGCTAACAGCTTCGAGGTGGTGACACGGGAGTGGTTCGCCAAATACGAACCTAACTGGTCGGCCAATCATGCAAATCGAATCATTCGCAGACTGGAACGGGATATCTTCCCATGGATTGGCGGTAAGGCCATTGCTGATATTACCGCACCACAACTGCTGGAATCTGTCCAACGAATTGAAAAGCGCGGTGCGCTGGAAACCGCTCACCGTGCATTAGGGAACTGTGGTCAGGTGTTTCGGTATGCCGTCGCCACCGGGAGAGCTGAACGTGATCCTTCCGGTGATTTGCACGGCGCACTGCCACCGGTGAAAGGCACCCACTTCGCATCTGTCACCGAACCGAAGCGGGTAGCTGGCGTATTACGGGCATTAGACGGTTATGCAGGCACCCTCCCGGTACGCTGTGCCCTACGCCTTGCCCCGCTGGTATTTGTCCGCCCTGGTGAGCTACGCCATGCCCAATGGGAAGATATTGACCTGGATGCAGCCGAGTGGCGCTACACTGTCAGCAAAACAGATACCCTGCATATCGTCCCCCTATGCACCCAAGCAATAGAAATACTGCAAGAACTCCACCCCCTTACCGGGCGAGGCCGGTATGTCTTCCCCAGCGCACGAAACCCGAAGGGTGACCGCCCCATGAGAGACAATGCGGTATTGTCTGCAATGCGCCGCATGGGAATTGATAAAGATGAAATGAGTGGACATGGCTTCCGGGCAATGGCGCGAACCATCCTTGATGAGGTTTTAGGCTTCCGGCCGGATTACATTGAACACCAGCTTGCCCATGCAGTGCGCGACCCTAACGGCAGAGCCTACAACCGTACCGCCCACCTGCCAGAGCGCAAAAAGATGATGCAAGAATGGGGCGACTATCTGGATACATTGAAGGCTGGGGCGGAGATCATCCCCATAAACCAGAGCGCATAAGCCGCACCGGGGAGACCCTTGGGGGCGGACGGGTTGGAGGGCGGGGGATCAAATAAAGTGGGGGCAATTTACACATAATGCTAATTATGCGGCGAAGCGAACAGCGCGGTTTTTGCGTTGCGCATAATTCCGCATTATGTTCATTTGCCGACCACCGGTTTTGGTTGGGTAGGCAGCGCCAAGCCTTTAACGAAGCCACAGATAATGGTGGGCGGACAAAACCAGCGCAGTGTGGTGAAAAGGCTGGCTGGGCGATAGCCGAGCCGGGCTTGGCACCACGCAAGCGGCAACGAAGGGTAACCAAGCTGGAACAGGGGCACAGAGCCGGTTGCGGAGTTTACGGAGCATCCGGCGGTGGTGAATTCCAGCGCGGCATAGCCCGTCACGCCGCTTGCCGCGTAGCTAGCAAGCGGCGTGACGGGCGATCCGGTGGCTCAATGGTCCAATAGCTCCTTGAGTTTTCCCGACTTATGCCGATAATACAACTAGCTCGTCTGCCATGTGTAGAAGGAGTAACGAGGCCGTCTTTCGGGGCGACCTCAGCCTTTACGGGCAAAATTTAGGCTTGAAATAAGTACAGCCCTAACCCATAATGTTTACAAAGGACTGGGGATTCCCGGTCGACATCTGGCCTCGGTGGAACCATCGGGGCCTTTTGTTTTCTCCGTTACAATCCAGGGAAACATTTCAAACCCCACCCTTCGCGCTTGCCACTTCCGTTGGTATAAAACTTCTCTTCCAGGACATCAAAGGCCCGATTCTCCTGTTCAGGGCGCAGCATCTTAATGCCCACTGGCCGCGCCACGAGATCGGCCATCTGTAATCCCGCAGAGTTGCTTTTCTTGTCTGTAAACACAACCTCAAAGGGCAGTTTGTGTCCATGATAGTTGCCGCCATCACATATCCTGCGAAACTCCAGCTCCAGTTCAGCATCCTCCTGCTTGCCCCGCCGTTCCACGATGATATGGGTCTGCTGCTCCGCCGCACCTTGTGAGCGAAGGAAATAGAATACCCGCTCAAGCCCAAAACCCAGGGCTACATGGTAGGGGTTGTCCGGATTAGCGTAACGCTTGCGATATGGCTCCTTATGAATAACAGAACAGATCAACGTGAATGGTGTATCGGCCACAATCTGCGTCAATGCATTGAGAAAATCGGCCTTGCGCTCCGGAGTTTTCAGGAAGGTGAAATCCTTTCGATCCTTGCGAATATCCGTTTCATGCAAAATAGCCTGATCATGACCAAAATGTTCAAACTTGAATTTCTGTAATGCGGGAACCAACTGGCCGATGTAATCGGACTTCCTGAAAATACAGAATGCCAACACAAATACCGGGTAGTTTGGATCAATGGTTTTCAGGCCATGGTCACCGCTTTCATCAACGTAAACAATGTAATCTGAAAAATGCGGCATTACGAAACCCTACAGTCATGGGCACAATATTTCATTTGAGGCATTTCTCCAGCCGGTCAATCCGATTGTGTCGCTACCTCGTGATAGATTTTGTACTTCCCTGTACAAAATCGACTCGCTTACGCGACAACCTATATGCCCCGACCGTCCTGCGTCCGTGCCGCTTCGCCACTACATCGTAAACTCGTAGCTGGCTACGCAGCACTACCACAATGACTCTACGGCAACTAAAGCTGTTTATTTTTTTCTACATCACTCGCTAGCGCTCCTAATTCCGAAAGAAAATAAACAGCGTTGCCTATCGGGGACTAACCGCCCTCGCTGCGCTCTCCATGGCGGTCAGCGAAAGTAAGTGCCTTTTGAAGTTCCGCCTCATAAAGCGGTTCATCTTCCCAGTGTGCGGCGGGGTTCAAAACCCGGTCTTTCATTCAAATGACGGCATCCAGTATTTCTTTTCTTCACAGATACCCATTCGCCGCATCATTCTGGCAAGGTCTTCGTTTCGTAAGTCGTTTTTCTCGCTTTTTTTGTGGAGTCTGCAAATGCATCAAATTGCTTTAGGTAGTGTATATTCGAATTTAGACTACTCTAGCGGGGTTGTGGCGTTTCCAGGCTACTCAAGCCAATCACAGCACATCCTCTCCTTCCGCAAGGTTTATGAGTCGTGGAAAACAGAGCACCGAAGAGCGCCTGCCGCTACTCGGCTGTAACACCTTGAGAATATTTGCCTCTCTTAATTGCCGCAACAATCCGGGGGTGGTTTTTTCATGAATTCCAAATTCCCGGTTGAATTGGCTCACCAGATCAGCGCTTTTAAAGATGGGTCTGCTGAAAATCGCATCCAGCAGATAGACGGAATATTGAGAATGGGTCACTTCATGCACCTTTATCTTCATCTCTTCATACAACGCCATAATCTCTTTGACTCGCTGACTGTTTTCTCTGGCCTGATGGGTAATAGCTCGCAGAAAAAAAGCAATCCAGCCATTCCAGTCCTGTTCTTCAGAGATGCTTCGCAGCCGCTGATAGTATTCATCCCGGTTTGATTCCAGATATTCACTCAGGTAGAACATCGGTTGGGAGAGTTGCTTTTTTTGATACAGGAACAGCGGAATCAGGATGCGCCCGATACGTCCATTGCCGTCCTTAAACGGGTGAATCAATTCAAACTGTGCGTGCATAACTGCCGTTTGCAGCAGAAAATTACTCTCATCGTAATCCAGATACTCTTCCCAGGCTTGTAAAAACTCCGGCAACCGCAATGGGTCAGGGGGGATAAATGAGGCTTCCTCGATAGTGCAGCCCACTCTGCCTATCCAGTTTTGATCGACACGAAATTCGCCCGGTGTTTTATCTTGCCCGCGGACACTGCTCAGCAGAATTTTATGTAGTTCACGGATAAAACCTAAACGAATCGGGTACGCTTTCAGGTGCTCACTGGCCTGATACAGGGCAGAGCGGTAGTTGGATATCTCCTGAATATCCTTATACTTCTCTCCCTCCTTGATCAACCCTGCCTCTTGTTGCAAAACCTCATCGACCGTTGCTTGAGTGCCTTCAATTTTGGAAGAGAGCACCGCCTCCCGGGTCGTCAACGGGGAGAGCATCACGGCTGGATTGGGTATGCCCTGCAACAGGCCGTCATAACGAGCCAGCTCAGCATTGGCATCGCCGACCAGAGCAAACAGCAGTTGATAATCAAGCCCATCCAGCGGTAAAGCGTCAGGCAAGTAGAGTTTCATGATACTTTTCCTTCGTTCTTGATTACGGCTAGCAGCTCGGGGCTGTCGGCGGTGAGGCGCAACAGGCGGTTGCGGATGGGGTGGTCGGGGGCGTTGGCTGTTTGGTAAAAATTAGTTAGGAATTCCCGTTTCTTTTCCTCGGATTCAGTTGGATCGTATTTATCTAGCAATGGCACTGTGTCGTCGAGAAATAGAAGATTCCTCTCAGCCATGTGTTCATAAAAGTAAAGTTCAAAAACGCAAGCATCAATCAAGTCTTCTATGAATTGAGCAGTAGCTACAAGGGCATTGTCACCATTCATTTTTGCGATCTGCATGAAATCCACAAAGGATTCAAAGACTTGTTGCCTCTGCTTTTCTAAACGCGGCACCGGAAGCTGCTCAATGAATGCTTTTTTATAACGAAAAGTATTTCCTCGAAGGTCACCCCCAGCATAAAATGATCTGAAAGCGTATGTCAGTAGTCGTGAATTTAAGAGTGCTGTTAAATACTTGATCCGCTCACCAGTTATAATGAATGCAGTTGCTTCGGGGCGGTATGATGACACATCGTAGTAAAATGCAGAGTCATAAACTATTTCCGCAAAAATAATCTTCTCACGATCAAATTCTTTGTGGTAAGCAATGGAATCCTGAACTTCAAACCATTCATTTCTTGTTTTTTTTCTACTCCCCTTCAAACCTGTCTGTTCGAGCCTTTTACCAAAAGACTCAAGAAATGATTGAACTACCGGATAATCTTCTATATTCAGACTCAACGCAGGATAAGTAGAAATCATCCACAAATCCGCGAAATCCGCTCTGTATCGCTTTATGTCCCGCCCACGAAGAATAGGCTTTATTATTTCTGCGCTTTTAGGATCGGCAGTTATCAGCTCATCTTTTTTTGCTCCATCAATAATGAAAGCCTCATTGCACCCAGTTAAAATTCCGCGATAGATATCTACATTCCATTGCTTGAGTGGAATTCCTACTTTTTCTATTTGTTCTCTAATTAATGCCTGCATAGGATCAGCAAGAACAAATGCTTTTTCGTCAAACATTGGTGTCCTGTGTCCAGCAGTCTCCAGCATATTTTCAAGGCCAGTATCATCCTCATAGACACTATTCAAATCATGTGTCAAAGCTTTGCTATCTACATCAGATTCTACATCCTGCTTTATCCAAAGAAGAATGTTTGTATAAGTTGTGGCTGCAGAGAATATGGGTGAATCCCCAAAATCAATAAGCTGTCTCAGCTCACCCATTTGAAGGAAATATTTCCTCATAGCTAAACCATATCCGGCTCTCATCCATTTGTTCGAGGTGATATAACAAAGCACACCATCTTGTGCGAGCAACTGAAAACCTCGTTCATAAAATAAACAATAAATATCACCCGTAGCCGCATAGGTTTTATATTCTTGAGATACCCATCGATCTTTATTTTTCTTAGGAAACTTCTGTATCTGAACATAGGGGGGATTGCCAATGACAATATTGAAACCATCAACTAAGGAACGGTCAAACATCCAAAGCGGCTCAAAGAAATCAGCCGCAAAGTGCGGGTCATACGGATTCCATTTGGCAAGCTTCAGACTGGTTTCCTGATCAGCAAATGAAGCTTGTACAAGCTCATCAGCCAATTCATCCCGCAACTGTTTATCTTTACGCTGAAGTGAGAGCTTCTGCGGGCGCTTTTGTACGGCAAAGTGATCATGGCGAACCTGCTGTAGTTCCTGTTCTATTTTCACCACTCTGGGACTCTTAAACAGTTCCATCTGTGTCTCTTTTGGCAAACCTATCAACGTATCAGCAGCAACAAACTTGGTCTCCAGATTAGGCAACGGCTTCACACCATGATTCTTTGCCTTGTCTCTATTGGTCTTTTGATCACAGATCAATGAGATAAAAAACCGCAACTTGGAGAGCTGAATGGCAATGGGTTGTATATCCACGCCATACAGGCAGTTTTCGATCAGGTAGAGTTTGCGGCCATAGTCGTCATTGTTATTTTTAAAGGTACGTTCCAGCTCTTCTTGCATGGGTGCGGAATCGAGCTTGTTGAGCTGGGTCTGCTTCCATTTGGCATTATCGGGGTCGAGCTTGGTGAGGATATAGACCAGCTTGTGCAACATGCCCATCGGGAATGCACCGGAGCCACAGGCGGGATCAAGGATTTTACAGCTGTCGATGGCCTTGATCAGGGCATCGACTTCGTCCTCTTTGAACGCATGCTGTTTCTCGGTATAGGCAAAGAGGATATCAAGGCCGGTTTGGGCATCGCCCTCTTGCATATTATGCTGCTTTACCAGTGCGGTGGTAAGGTAGGCTTTGAGTGACTCATCAACCATGTAATCCACGATGGGCCGTGGCGTATAGAATGAACCGGTCTGTTTACGGGCGGTGGTTTTGGTCTCTTCATTGTATGAGGCCAGCAGGTTTTCAAACACCTTTCCCAGCAGTTCGGGATCAAGTGCGATTTCCTGATCAATTGGTGTGTTTTCAACAATGGTGAATTTGTAGCGATCAAGAATATGGAGCAGCCCAGAAACTGTCTCATTCTTACGCTTCTTGTCTCCATACACATCCGAAAGGTCAATGCCTTTTACTTCAGGTGAAAAAAACAAAAGATTAGGAACGACTGGCTGATTTTTCGCTTTTCCTGAAAAACCATCAACACGAATCATGCTGTTCTTATTTTCTTCATCTTCACGATCAAGACATTCAAACAGACCACCGTTAAGAAACGGAATGTCTTCAAAAAGTGCAGGTGCAGTTTGTGAGTCACTGAATAGATTCTTATGACGGTATAGATTTGTAACCCCATGCTCCTTATTTTTCCCCTGAAAAGTCTTCTCAGTAATAAAGCGACGGTAACGTTTGCCTTTACTATCTCTGCCCATACGTTGATTTAACGTAGCGAAGAACAGGTTCTGCAATATTGCAAGATAGAAACTCGATTCATTATCATCTAGTGCAGACAACACCTGTTTAATGAAGCCCTGATCAAAGAGTCGTTCTGGAATCAACCCCTTTTCTTTGAGAAACCAGCAAAAAATGAGGCGTGTAAGAAGCCGTATAAGTCCTGTCGCTCGACGCTTATCATTATTTGATTCTATATCTGCTGGGAAGTCTACTTGAGGTAGTGCCCAGAAATACCAGTTAGAAAGCTCCTTATAAAACCGCTTATTCAACAGCTCAACGTTAAATATCTCTTCCCAGGCAGCATGCAAGGTATCAAAGTCATGGATTGCGGCCTTTGCAGCCAGGCTTTGCAAAGCAAAAGAGTCGAGAATATCAAGGTGTCCACGATGGGGTTCTGGCAGTGATATATCACGAATAATAGTCACTTTACCCAGCACATCCTTTTCACTGTCACGCTTGTTGATGCGGCGATTGATAACAGCAATGGAGAGCAGGTCACAATGCTTGATAAACACCATTACCGGCATCGGAAACAGCCGGTTTAGCTGACGGGCAATGGCGGTGAGTTTTCCCCTCGCGTAGTCTCGTCCCTTCAGTTCGATGGTGAAAAAGAGGTAGGACTTTAGAAGCGTAGAGTTAACAGAATCATCTTTAAATAGAGTAAGTTCATTTGATAGCTCTTCATCGGTGAGCTGAAAAAGCACATCTGCTTTTATCCACTCTTTAAAAAGTGCCTTTTCTTTATTGATGGTGACATCCGGGTTGTGCTCGGCCAATAGCTCCAGGAAAGCCTCCGGGTCAGAGTTTGCAACACTGATAGTCTTGTCACTTTGGTAGCCCAGTGTATTCAGCAGTGCGAGGGATGCATCACGCAGGGGGGCTGATTCAAAGGAGTGAAGCGCGGTCTTGATGGCTTTCCGCAGTTCATTGTTGCTATTTGGCATCGGTTGCAGTCTCATCTTTAATAATCAACCAGGTAATTAACTCGAAGTCGGCACTCTGTTTTACCTGCTTGCTGCTGTCTGTCAGCTTGCCACCACGACCTGAAAAGAGATTGCCGGTGCTCTTTCTGGCGGATTGCGAAGCTATTGCGGCAACGGCCCTGTCGAGCAAGTCGCTGTACTGGCTCATCTCTTCGCCATTTTGTGTCTGCTCATCAAACAGTTCACACAATTTGGTGTAGGGTTTTTCATGTCCCTGACAAACCGCCCGGAAGATTTCGAGTGTCTGTTTGGGGGCCGTGAAGTTGTATCGCACTTCGCCATCATCCCTGATGTAGACCAGAAAATAGGGTTGCAGCGCATTGACGGTTTCGTTGCCTTTGGCTTCCCGTTGCTGTTTCAGGCAATAGATAACGCCTGGTTTGATGGTGGCATATTCAGCATGGGGTGGCACAACGGCATAGAGTCCGAACG
The DNA here is from genome assembly GCA_021648685.1 of Candidatus Polarisedimenticolaceae bacterium. Taxonomy (GTDB): domain Bacteria; phylum Pseudomonadota; class Gammaproteobacteria; order Chromatiales; family Chromatiaceae; genus WFXD01. The sequence goes on along the minus strand of JAKISI010000012.1, from coordinate 5,587 downwards.
GGGCATCTTTCAGTGAATCTTTGTTGGCTTCTATGTAGTTGGCCAGCTCCATGCGGAAATCATCCAGGGTGAATTCAACGAGTGAGACAGATTCATTGAAATCTTCCAGATCCAGCACTTCATCTTTCAGCCTGAGTAGTTGTTTGTCTCGATAGCGCAGGTCTTCATGGATCAGCTCTTCCAGATCTTCGGCTTGTAGCACATTGTCTTCAGCAGTGGCGGCAATATCGACCAGTGCCATACGTGCTTCGACCCGGTTTTTAAGATCGATATATTTGTTCAGGTCTGGTGTTGGCCAGAAGTTAACCAGCTGGATCGATGAGTTGAGGCTGCCGATACGGTCGATACGACCGAAACGTTGAATGATGCGCACCGGGTTCCAGTGAATATCGTAATTCACCAGCAGGTCACAGTCCTGTAGGTTCTGGCCTTCTGAGATACAGTCTGTTGCGATGAGGATGTCGATTTCATCATTCTGCGGCATGGATTTTATTTTGTTGCGTTGCTTGGCCCGTGGCGAGAAGTTGGTGAGGATATGGGTAAATTCAGCCTGTCCAAAGGTGGTTCGATTTGGCTTTGCGCCACCGGAGACCAACGCGATATGCACGTTAAGTGATGCTTTTGCCCACTCCTTCAGGTTTTCGTATAGATAGGTGGCAGTGTCTGCAAAGGCGGTGAACACGACCACTTTGCGGTTTTTCTCACCCTGTGTATTGGTTGTGGGGTTTCTGACTTTCTTCTCAATGAGCTTGCGCAGTTCGGCAAGTTTTGCATCACGTTCTGGGGTTACGTCATTCGCACTGCCTGCTAATAAGCACAGTTGTTCCTTGTCTTGTTTCAAATCGGCAAGCCATTTTGCGACATCAAGGTGGAACATCGGGATTTTTAGCTTGCCCCCCACCTGAAAGGCTTCGGCCAGTTCTTCGTCCTCTTCGCCTTCCTCTCCCGGCTCAAAAAGCAGGTCTTGCTGAACGGCTTCGGACTCACTTGCCTGATGTTTTATAAATGCACACAGTCGTTCTTCCAGATTCTCTATCTTCTCAATCGTGCGTTCCATGGTGATATTGAAGGAATGAACCGAGCTTTCCAGACGTTTAAGGAAATTAACTTTCATCATGCCAATCAGAAAGTGTTCACGATCAGCCTGTGAGAAATTCAGTACCTTACCCTCTTCGTATATGGCTCTAAATTCCTCTAGCACATACTTCGATGGATTAAACAGCGAGAGCTGGTAATTGGAGATCTCATCATTCAAACGATCATAGGAAAGAAAACGACCTTTTAGATCAATATCCGAAACCTTTGAGATGGGCTTTTTTCGTTTTGGGAACTGACCAATCTGTTCAAGTGAAGACCGGTAGTAACGCTGAATATGTTTTCGCGATCTGGCAATAGTCAGTTCATCGAGTAAGGTAAAAAAGCTGGCGGATAATTTATCAATCAGTTCTCGCGCATCTTTCTCACCCGATTTTTTTGCCCATTCTGTAAATGTGCGTTGCGCGGTTGCCAGGGTATCTTTCAGGCTGTGGATACCGAATTTTTCGGAAAATTCTGTGTCGTTGCCTTCAGTCACGAAATAGATCTGATTACGCAGATCTTTGAGGTTATTGTTGACCGGTGTGGCAGAAAGCATCATGACTTTTGTTTTCACTCCGGCCTGAATAATGTCCTGCAACAAGCGTTCATATCGACTTTTACGAATGACATTACCTTCTTCATCCCGCTTGCCCTTGGTGTTGTTTCTGAAGTTGTGCGATTCATCGATGATGATGAGGTCAAAATTACCCCAGTTTAATGTCGCCAGATCAACACTATCCACTTTGCCAGAATCTCGGGACAGGTCGGTATGGGATAGTACGGTGTAGGCAAAACGATCCTTCAGGAACGGGTTAAGTTCGCTGTTATTCTGGGCAAGGTACACCGTCCAGTTATCACGTAGCTTTTTAGGGCACAGCACCAGTACACGATGATTGCGCAGCTCAAAGTATTTGATAACTGCCAGCGCAGTGTAGGTTTTACCCAGACCTACACTGTCGGCGAGAATACAGCCGTTATGGGAATTGATTTTGTGTATTGCACCTTTTGCACCATCCTTCTGAAAGTCGAATAGTGTTTTCCAGATTTCAGTATCAATAATCGCAGTCTGATCGAAGAGCTGTGCATCATCCGCCTGATCAGACAAGAAACGTTCAAACACATGGTAAAGCGTTTTGAAATATATGAATTCTGGTGGGTGGTTGACATAAAGCTGTTCCAGATATTGAAGCACCTCTTCTTTAACATCTGCCACCAGATCTTCATCAGCCCATATATCGTCAAACCATGCCTTCAGGTCTGCACGATCACGGTCACTGTCAACGATAAGGTTGAGTTCAATATTGGGTGTAGCTGATAAACCTAAACCCCGACGGGTGAAGTTAGAGCTTCCAAGGATGGCGTGCTCACGATGCCCATCGTGAAGGTGGTACAGTTTGGCGTGAAGAAGATTTGCTTGCCTAACTGAACGTATTTCTACCTTTTTTGAAATCCAGTCAGCACAACGTCGGGCGACTTCCTTCTGTTTTAAGCGGTTTGAGAGTTCCAGGTGTTCGTCTTCTATTTTGAATGACTTCTTATCGGTTTTATCTGGGTCAAGTGATGTAATAAAACTTGGTTCCCCGAAAAGAAAGCGCAGGCTGCTGACCTGATCTAATTGCTCTGCCAGAGCTTCGTAGGCATAGATGGTGAAATAGGCGGAAACGACAGAAAGCTCGCTTTCTGCTGAAATTTTCTCGATGAGGAAATCAGCAACCTTGCCACGGTGATGGTTGTCACGGATGCCAGAACTGTTCGCTGGTGGCTTTGTACTCATGTACTCCCTCCCTTAATAGCCTGTGATTCCGGGATGGGAATATCGTTATGCTTGCAATAGTCCCGGATCAGCACTGCCACCATATTGGCAATGGAGCGGTGCTCCTGCTGTGCGGCGGTGCATAGCGCCTCTTTCAATTCTGGTTCGATACGAAAGGTTATTGTGGTGGTTTTGGCGCTGGCCATTGTCTACCCTCAAGCTCTTTACTGTGAATGTACTGTAATGTACTGCAAAGTCCCATATAATCCAAGGGGCAGCCAATATGACAACACTCTGGAGGTCACCATGGCACGAGACTTTTTTCCTACCACCTTCTTTCACCGTGTACCCAATACACTACTGGGACGCTATTTCCATGAAAATTTTGGTGTTTTAGAGGAAAATACTGTATTCGCCATTTATCTGCGGTATTAGGCCACCGCTAACAGAAGACGCCCTACAGAAACTCGACAAGTACCGCGTGCTTATCCTGGATGATTTTGGCTATGTCAAAAAGAGTGATCAGGAGACCTATGTCCTGTTCGAGCTCATCGCCCATCGCTACGAGACCGGCAGCCTCATCATCACCTCCAACCAACCCTTCTCCGAATGGGACCGTATCTTCCCGGACGAAATGATGACCGTGGCCGCCATCGACCGCCTGGTCCACCACGCCAACCTGATCGAGGTTCGATCCGACAGCTACCGGCGCAAGGCGGCAATACGTCAGATAGGTGGGAAGCAGGCAGTATCAATGCCGGCTGAAACAGTGCCACCGGGCCGAGCCTCCACTGCCGATCAGCAGGGAGGCCAAACATCGGCATAACGCCGTAATTGTCGCCAAAGAAATGAACTGATCCGAAGACAATTACCCCCCAATCTCAATCGCCGCGCGCCATCACCAACAGAGGAGAAATCAATCCAAAAAACCACATCAACAAACCGGCCAAGATAATTGACGCGGACCGGACAAAGTAATTGACACCGTGCACATATAGCGTCTTGACATTGAAATCTTGCTGATCGGCATAGCTCTGCATGGTTGAGCCCGATTGCAACCCCGCCATAACATGCTTTTTCCAGTACCGCTGGGCTTTGGTCAACTGCACTGCTTTCATTTTGTTGCCTCGAATTTTTATCGTGAGGTGATAATGAATGATCTGGGGGTTGGAGTGTAGATGGGGTCTATGGGGCGCTTACGAAAAGGAGATACAACATGACAACCCCCATCATCCCTCACAACTGAACAGCACGCGAGGCGCTGGCCGTATATGAGTTTATTGATACCATCCGTGATGAGATTTGGCGTCGTTATGATGTTCAACTGGTGGAGCTGCTTAGTACGGAGTACAGCACTAATCCAGAAGACTGGGCATCATCTGTAGTTAATGAAGATCTCGATGAGATAACCTTCTGAAGAGTGGCGTAGCTAATACTGGGGTAATGCTGATGATGTAGATATGTAAGGGGGCTTTGCCTCCTTATTATATGCTCAAAGTGCTAGCTATTGGTTATTCGTCATTTATCTGCAGTATTAGGCCACCGCTAACATATGAATACTCCGGTCAGCAGTGTAATTTGTTCTTAGCCTGTGGCTCTGGATAAATGAGCAGGCTCGAAGCAGTAATCCTGCAGTTCACTGAGGCGAGGGGATGCCCCCGCCTCAGTGCGGTTTTTTAACTTTCGTCGATGCTAATCTGCTTTACCTTTGATTTTTCCGCTTCAAGACGGGGGATCTGAATAGTTAACAAACCGCTTTTCATGCTGGCATTAATCCCATCCACATCAGCGTCATCCGGTATGGATAGCACACGCTCAAATGAACCATAACGCCGTTCGATACGATAAAACTGCTTATCTTTATTTTCTGACTCCTCCTGTTTATTGCCCTTGATGACCAAAACCCGCTCTTTAAGCTCAATAGAAATATCTTTTTGCTCAAGGCCGGGGGCCTCCAGGGTGATCGTATATCGCTCATCATCACTTGCAATATTGAGGCTGGCATAAAATGGAGGTGCAAGCTCCGTGCCTGACATCTGATCCCACAGAGGAGAACGGGTGAATGGAGAGAATCCAAAATCATGGAATGTCTTTTCAAACAACTGGTTGATCTCTCGATGCAGTTGTTGCACTGATGGCCCGGCAAGCTGTGAACTGCTGTAATTCTCTCGTGTTACGGGAACCGCAAGGGCTTCCTCTTTTTGAGGCTCTTCATGCTTAAACCAGTTCCAGGGGTTTAGTTTCTGCAAGTTCATAATCTGTACCTCCTCTTTGAAAAGAAATACCATTTAATCGATCCGTTGCTTGCAACCATGTTTGAGCGCTCAGGTAATTGTTAACACCCCCGAACCCTCTATGCAATAAGATGGAGTCTATTTGTCAACAATCAAGCAATTTTTGGCAACTTCTCTCTACCAGCGATACAGCTGCAATGTACCCGTGAGCTGAACCACAGATTGCAGCTCATGCCTTTCCAGATAAGCCTGAATGCCCTGGTTGATCTTTGGGCATATCAACGGATCGTAGAAGAGTGCGGTGCCGATGCCAACAGCCGTAGCCACGGCAATCAGGAACTCAATGGCATCCTCAGCATTGCAGATACCACCCTGGTTGTCGCCAATGATCGGGGGGCGGCTTTCGATGTCGATCGCCATGCCCATCAGGGTATTGATCACCGAGAAGGCATCGGCACCCGCTTCAATGCACCCCTTGGCATTGGCGGCAATGTCGGTCTGGTTGGGTGAGAGCTTGATGATC
>JAKISI010000011.1 GCA_021648685.1 Candidatus Polarisedimenticolaceae bacterium | reverse complement strand
TGTAAACTCTTTATTAAAACCTTTGGCTGTCAGATGAATGAGTATGATTCCGCAAAGATTGCGGATCTTCTGCGCGCCTCTCACAACCTCGAATTAACGCAAATCGCAGAAGATGCGGATGTTTTGCTGCTCAATACCTGCTCGATTCGCGAAAAAGCACAGGAGAAGGTCTTCTCCCAGCTGGGTCGCTGGCGTCCGTGGAAGCTGCGCCGACCCGATCTAATCATCGGCGTGGGTGGGTGTGTCGCCAGTCAGGAGGGGGATGCCATCCGTGATCGCGCCTCTTATGTCGATCTGATCTTTGGCCCGCAGACCCTGCACCGCCTGCCTGAGATGCTGAACCGGGCGCGCAAAACCCACAACCCGGTGATCGACATCTCCTTCCCCGAAATCGAGAAATTCGACTGCCTGCCCGAGCCGGTGGCCAATGGCCCATCGGCTTTTGTCTCTATCATGGAGGGGTGCTCCAAATACTGTACCTACTGCGTGGTGCCCTACACCCGGGGTGAAGAGATCAGCCGCCCCTTCGATGATGTAATTGCCGAGGTGGCCTCACTGGCCGGGCAAGGGGTGCACGAGATCAATCTGCTGGGGCAGAACGTCAACGCCTACCGTGGCCTGATGCACGATGGTGAAACCGCCGACCTGGCGCTGCTGATCCGCTATGTAGCCGCCGTTGATGGCATTGACCGCATTCGCTTCACCACCTCCCACCCGGTGGAGTTTTCTGATTCACTGATCGAGGTCTACGCCGATGTGCCAGAGCTGGTCAGTCACCTGCATCTGCCGGTTCAAAGCGGCTCTGACCGTATTCTGATGCAGATGAAGCGGGGACACTCTGCGCTCGAGTATCGCAGCAAGATTCGCCGCCTGCGCGAGATTCGTCCCGACATCTGCCTCTCTTCCGATTTTATCATCGGCTTCCCTGGTGAGACCGAGAAGGATTTTGCAGCCACCCTGCAGCTGATCGAACAGATCGGCTTTGACCACTCCTTCAGCTTCATCTTCAGCCCCCGCCCTGGCACCCCGGCCATGGATCTGCCCGACGACATCCCAATGAAGCAGAAACAGGAGCGGCTGGCTCAGCTGCAACACCGCATCAGCGAGATGGCACAGCAGATCAGCCGCCGCATGGTCGGCACAGTGCAGCGTGTGCTGGTGGAGCGCCCGGCGCGTAAAGATCCGGCACAGCTTGCAGGGCGCACAGAGAATAACCGCGTGGTTAATTTTGATGGGCCGGCAGAGCTGATCGGTGAATTTGCCGACATCCGAATCACCGAAGCACTGCCCAACTCGTTGCGGGGAGAGTGGCTCTCCGATAATCTGGCCCACTCTGCATAAACCCCCGTGTCCAAACCACTCTCAACCATCAACCTGGCACTGCTACCGGAAGATAACGAACGGTTGGCCAACGTCTGTGGTCAGCTCGATGAGCATCTGCGCCAGATTGAGCTCAGGCTGGGCATCGAGATCAACAACCGAGGCAACCAGTTTCAGCTTATCGGCAGTTCCACCGCCGTGCACGCAGGTGAAGAGGTGCTGAAAGGGCTTTATGAGACTGCCAAGGATGAGAGCCTGGATCCATCCAGGGTACATCTCTTTCTACAGGAGTCCGGGGTAGAGGAGCTTGTTGCCTCTGCATCACAATCGAAAGCACCCGAGACCATCATCAAGACCCGGCGCAGCATAATCCGCCCCCGGGGGCCAAACCAGAAAGAGTATCTGCACAAGGTGCTCACCCACGACATCAACTTTGGCGTGGGGCCGGCCGGCACCGGCAAGACCTACCTCGCCGTAGCCTGCGCCGTAGACGCCCTGGAACGCGATCAGGTGCGCCGTATCCTGCTGGTACGCCCAGCCGTTGAGGCCGGTGAGCGGCTGGGTTTTTTGCCCGGTGACCTGGCACAGAAGATCGACCCCTACCTGCGGCCGCTGTATGATGCCCTGTACGAGATGCTGGGCTTTGAGCGGGTCGCCAAGCTGATCGAACGCAACGTCATCGAGGTGGCACCGCTGGCCTATATGCGCGGCCGCACACTGAATGACGCCTTCATCATTCTGGATGAGGCACAAAACACCACCCCCGAACAGATGAAGATGTTTCTGACCCGTATCGGCTTCGGCTCCACTGCCGTCATCACCGGCGACATCACCCAGGTTGATCTCCCTCGTGGGCAGCCCTCTGGCCTGCGACAGGCAACCGGCATATTAAAGGATGTGGAGGGCATCAGCTTTACCCTCTTCAATGCCCGTGATGTGGTACGCCACCCGCTGGTGCAGCGAATCGTCACCGCCTACGATGCATTCGACAAGCAGTAGTCAACTGGCGCTGGAGGTTCAATATGCCAACCCAGAGAGTAGCGCACCTTCAGAGGCTGATCTTCGGAAGTGGGCTATGGCAGCCATTGGTGACAGGAGAGCCCAGGCGGAGCTGCTCATCCGGGTGGTTGGCAAAACTGAAAGTGCCGCGCTAAATCAGCAATATCGGGGGAAAACCGGGGCGACCAATGTACTCTCCTTCCCCTTTGCGCCACCGCCTCCAGTCGAGAGTGACCTGCTGGGGGATCTGGTCATCTGCGCACCCGTGGTATCCACACAGGCCGCAGCGCAGGGAAAAACCGAACAGGCCCATTGGGCACACATGGTGGTGCACGGTATTTTGCACCTATTAGGGTATGATCATAAACTATCAGCAAAAGCCGCCGAAATGGAAAACATGGAGATTGAAATACTGGCCCGGCTGGGCTTTTCTGATCCGTACCAAAACAATGAGACATCATGAACGACGCAGAATCTACCAACGGTTCGCGATTGAAGGGCTGGATTGCACAACTCCAGCAACGCTTCAAACACGAACCTAAAAACAAAGAGCAACTGATCCAACTGTTACAGGATGCAAAAAAACGCACCCTGATCGATTCAGAGGCTCTCACCATGATCGAGGGCGTGCTACAGGTGGCCGAACTCCGGGTGCGGGATATTATGATCCCACGCGCGCAGATGAGTGTAGTGAGGCGGGACGACACCTTGAGCGAGGCGCTGGATGTCGCCATTGAATCAGCCCACTCCCGATTCCCCGTGATTGGCGATGACCGCAGCGAGGTAGTTGGCATCATGCTGGCCAAGGATCTGCTGCACCACTGCGGAAACCGGGATAACCAGTCATTCAATATGCGCGATGTGCTGCGGGCTGCCGTATTCATCCCTGAAAGCAAACGCCTCAACGTACTGCTCAAGGATTTCCGTGCCAATCGCAACCATATCGCCATCGTTGTCGATGAATACGGCGCTGCGGCAGGCCTGGTCACGATTGAAGATGTGCTGGAACAGATCGTCGGCGAGATTGAAGATGAGCATGACTTTGACAAAGGCACCTGCATCCTCAAACGCAATGAACGGGAGTTTACCGCCAAAGCCTGCACCACCATTGAGGATTTTAACGAATACTTCCACGTCAATCTCGACAGCGACGACTACGACACCATCGGTGGCCTGGTCACAAATACCATGGGGCATCTCCCCAAACGTGGAGAGCAACTGGAGATCGACCAGTTTCAATTCAGCGTGGTACGTGCCGACAGCCGCAAGATCCACCTTTTGAAGATCCGACTGCTGAACGTACCCACCAATACCCCCGCTGAAGAGTGAGCAAGCTGGGCACGATCTTGCCTCTTCCGCAGCCATTCCCGTTTCCAAAAACCCTGGCATTTTGCACCGGCGCAGTGGCCGTACTGGCCTTTGCGCCCTTCTCCCTCTCCTGGATGGCGCTGCTAAGCCTGGCGCTGCTTTTTAGGCTATGGCAATCGGCCACGCCTGGGCAGGCCTTCAGGCTGGGGTGGTGGTTTGGGATGGGGTTTATGGGGTTTGGCGTCTCCTGGCTGCATATCAGCATCGACCAATTTGGCGGCATCGGTCTCCCGCTGGCCATCGTCATCACCATGCTCTTTGTTGCCACCATCGCCCTCTTCTTTGGCGCAGCAGGTTGGCTGGGGAGAAAGCTGCACGGCAACAGCAGAACCGCCAATCTGCTCATCACGCTGCCCGCCGTCTGGACACTTACCGAGTGGGTGCGCGGCTGGTTTCTGACCGGCTTCCCCTGGCTCAGCATGGGGTACTCTCAACTGGAGAGCCCACTGCAGGGGGTAGCCCCCATAGCGGGCATATTTGGCGTAAGCTGGCTGCTGGCGCTGACCGCAGCCCTCATGACACTGGTCTGCAGTCAGTTGACGAGCGCCCCTGTGCTGCGCTCAAAAGCCATCTTCAAGCCACTGCTAGGGATCAGTGCTATCAGCATGATCTGGTTCTCAGCCCATCTGTTGGATGGCCACTCCTGGACAGCGCCTGCGGGCGATCCAATCAAGGTCACCCTGATCCAGGGCAACATCCCGCAGGAACTCAAATGGGAACCCAGCCAGTTTGGCTCCACCATGCGACTCTACACCAGCCTGACACGCGCCAACTGGGAGAGCGACCTGATCATCTGGCCGGAGACCGCCATCCCCGCTTTCTACCACCTGGTTAAAGATGATCTGCTTGATCCACTGGCGGCTGAGGCTCAATCACACGGCACCGATCTGCTGGTCGGCATTGCGCTGCAAGGCACTGAGGACAAAAGCTATTTCAACGCCATGGTCAGCCTTGGGCAGGAGCGGGACAGCTACCGCAAACGGCATCTGGTGCCATTTGGGGAGTTTCTTCCATTGAAATGGCTGCTGAGTCCGCTGATCGATTTTCTGCGTATACCCATGTCTGACTTTAGTGCGGGAGATGACAGCAAAACCGTGCTCAATCTGGCCGGTTATCCCGCAGGCATCTCCATCTGCTACGAAGATGCCTTTGGAGAGGAGATCATCCAGGCCTTGCCAGAGGCGGCCTTTCTGGTAAACGCCAGCAATGATGCCTGGTTTGGCGACTCACTGGCTCCACATCAGCATCTGGAGATCGCCCGTATGCGCGCACTGGAGAGTGGCAGATTCCTGCTGCGTGCCACCAACACCGGCATCTCAGCCATCATTGGGCCTAAGGGGGAGATTCAGGGGCTGTCGGCTGCATTTGAAAAGGCAGTTCTCACCCGGGAGATCACACCCATGCAGGGCACGACGCCCTATGCATCCATCGGCAACTGGGGGATTGTTTCAGCATTGCTGATACTGCTGCTGCTCTCTCTTTTTGTTTCTCGCTTACGGCAAGCGGGCAGATAAGCGTTCAGGAGAGGGGGGGTATCCAGGCTCTTGAGTAGAGTGTGGTCTGTTTTTTACACCGAGAAGGATGACCCGCAGCCGCAAGTCGTAGCCGCATTTGGGTTGGTAATCACAAACTGGGAGCCCTGCAGATTGTCTACATAGTCAATCTCGGCACCCATAAGATATTGAATACTCATAGGATCAACCAGCAGCATAATGCCATCGGTGACAATCTTGGCATCATCTTCATCCTCATTCTCATCAAAGGTAAAACCATACTGCATGCCCGAGCAGCCACCGCCTTCAATGTAGACGCGCAGCTTGAGCTTGGGGTTATCCTGCTCTGCCACCAGCTCGGCCACCTTTGCGGCAGCTGCGGCGGTAAATACCAGGGGTGCTTCAAATTCTGTATCTGCGGTGCTCATAATCTATCTCATTCAAATTAAAATCATACTGTCGGCCATACAACGCACTATTGCGACCCCTCTTCATCGGGGTCTTTCTCTCCATCAAGGTAACCCAGCATGCGCGGCTCACTCTCATTGACATGCTTCAGCTGCCCATTGATCTCTGCACCCATAGCCATCTCCAACAGATTATAGTAGACCGTCCCTGTTACCCGCGCCTTGGCCGCCAGCTCCACACGGCCACTGGCGTATATATCGCCCACCACCACGCCATTGAGGATCACGTTGGGCACCCGCACATCCCCCTCAATGGAGCCATCTTCACTCACCGTCAGCGTTGCAGCATTGTCCTGATGGGTCGCTAGGTTGCCCTTGATGACGCCATCCAGGTGCAGACCGCCTGAAAAGGAGATATCGCCTTTGATCTCTGTTCCATGGCCGATCACTGTGGATATCTTTGATGCCTTGAATTTTTTTGATTTTGACACGCCACCACCTCCAAACATCGTTACTCCTCCACGAACCACTTAAATGTTTCACTCAAACGCGGCAATTTTTTACTGCTAGGTTTTATGTTGATCATCATATTGCTCGCCACAAATCCTTCCGGCAGCTGTAACAACCCTTCAAATTTTTGAAAATGGTTGAGATCAACCTTCAGGCTTTTGCTCTTCTCTTGCGTCAGCGCAGCCAGCTCAAACGATACCTTTTTCCCTCCCTGCTCGCCAGCAACCGTAATAAACAGATCACCTTTGACACCCTTTTTATCATTCAATACCTGGCTGACTGTGAAACTATACTGGAAAAGATGCTGGCTTTCCGTTGGCTGTAACCTGAAATCCCGAATACGCAGGCTCTTTTTATCCACCTTGTTCGAGATAATGCCACGCAGAAAAACCAGCTCCTCCTCCATTTTAAGCTGCCCCTCCTGCACTCTTTTTATCTCTTCTCCCGCAGCACGCACCGCCTCACGGTCAATCTGGCTTGTGCGCTCCAGCACGGCAGCCTCTTCACGCAGTTTGAGCCGCTCCGATTCAAGTCTCTTAACCTGCTGTTGAAGTCCGGCAACCTGGCGCTCAAGCAGGGTAACGGTTGCATCAGCTGCGGTGCTGTCAAACAGCAGGCCGGTGCGCCCATATTCATAGGCGTACCAGGATGTTACCAGCAACACCCCTGGAAATAGCATCAACCCCAGGGGCCAGCCCCGCCGCCCACTGCCCGGCTGGACGATTTTTGGCCGAGGGATTTTTCGGTGCGCTACCATCAGGGCAGGAGTGCAATACTGTTCAGACCCATCTCCTCTTCCAGCCCAAACATCAGGTTCATGTTCTGAACGGCTTGTCCCGCAGCACCCTTTACCAGATTGTCGATCACCGATAATACCACTACCGTATTGCCACCCTGTGGGCGATGCACCGCTATCCGGCAGTGATTCACACCCCGAACGCTACGTGTCTCAGGATGCGCCCCTGCGGGCAGCAGATCCACAAAAGGTTCATGTTGGTAGCGCGTCTCAAACAGCTTTTGCAGGTCAACGGAGCTATCCTTCACCTCTGCATAGAGTGTGGCATGGATACCCCGAATCATCGGCAACAGGTGCGGGACAAAGGTCAGCCCCACTGAGTCACCCGTAATCCTGCTGAGGCTTTGGCTGATCTCGGGCAGATGGCGATGGCCTGGCACCGCATAGGCCTTAAAGCTCTCACCGCACTCTCCCATCAGGGCTGCTACACCAGCCGTCCGCCCTGCCCCGCTAGTGCCTGATTTGGCATCGGCAATCAACCGGGAAGAGTCCACCAGCCCGGCTTCCAGCAGCGGCATAAAGCCCAGGGTTACGGCAGTTGGATAGCAGCCAGGATTGGCCACCAGCAAGGCGTTTTTAATGCGATCACGGTTGATCTCGGGCAGGCCATAGACCGCTTCGGCCAGCACATTCGGGCAGGCGTGCGGCATGCCGTACCACTTTGCCCACTCATCCGGATCACTGAGCCTGAAATCAGCTGCCAGATCGATCACCCGTGTACCAGCATCCAGCAGCTCTGGCACCAGCTGCATGGCGGTGCCGTTTGGGGTGGCAAAAAAGACCAGATCACAGGCAATCAGCTGCTTTGTATCCGGCTTGGAAAAACAGAGATTCAGATGGCCACGCAGGTTTGGGAACAGATCGGCAACCGCCCGCCCCGCCTCGCCCCTGGAGGTGATCACCTTTATCTCCAATGCAGGGTGCGGAGCCAGCAGACGTAGAAGCTCCACGCCCGTGTACCCTGTTCCACCTACTATTCCAACCTTGATCATAAAAATCCAACCGAAAAGAAAAGCGGCCTGAAGCCGCTTGAAGTAAGGACGGTGCGATTTGTTAGTCACTCTTACCCGCTTCATAATATATAGCGGGTACACCATGCCAGCTACTGAATCTATCGGCACTCATTCATGAAGTCAAGCATCCGCCTTGACAAGGTGGCTCTAAAACCTCGACCTTACCCTGCTTATGAATTAACCTCCCAAGCTGCTAGACTTTATAAAAATAAAGCACTGTTAATTTCCTGGATTTTGAGGTTCAAGCACATGCTCGATAATCTGCGTAGCGTTTTCGAAAAACACAAACAAGATCTGGTAGACGATGAGATCATCACCTTTCCAGACTACCTCTCACTGGTGGCCAAGCAGCCCTGGATCACGCGCAACACCTTCCAGCTGATACACGACATGATGCTCAGCTCCGGCGTTGAACACGCCATCATGCCCGGTAAACCGATCAAGCACCGCTACCACTTCTTTGAAGATGTGCAGTACGTTGGCCCTTTTTCCGTCTTCGGCCAGCAGAAGGCCAAAGAGAATCTGGTCGAAAAGATCGACAACGCCAGTCGTGGGCTGGAGGCATCAAAGCGGCTCTGGATCCTGCTTGGCCCCCCTGGCGCTGCAAAATCACGTTCGATGGATGGCATCAAACGTGCTCTGAATCTCTACTCCGCCAGCGATGAGGGTCGCACCTATACGCTGCTGCTGCCAACCGTAGATGAGCGTCTCAAAGACAAGGCGCTGTTTGAAGAGGATGGCATCTACTACCTGCAAAGCCCCATATTCGAGCGACCACTGCAAGTCATCCCACCCGCCCTGCGGAGTGACTTCTGCACCCAGCTCAATGCCGAGATCAATAACAGCGAACTGAATGCCTTTCTGGAAAAACACCCCCACTACGATGACAACTTCAATGTTCAGATCGACGGCCTCATGTCGCCTTACTCTAATCAGGTCTTAAAAGAGTTTATGAAGACCAAGGGGCTGGACCTGTGGGGGTTGCTGCCCTACCTGAAAGTAAAACGTATGATCTTCGATGCCCACACCAAACATGGCATCGGCTCCTACACACCACGCGACGAAAAGAGCCAGGAGGCCGGCTCACTGGTGGGCAATATCGACTACAGCCTGCTGCCTCGCTTCGGCAGCGAATCCCATCCACTGGTACATGACTACCAGGGGGAACTCTGCGCCGGTGCCAACGGGCTGGTCGAGATCCACGAGATCCTGAAACTCTCTGACAAGTTTCTCTACGAGCTACTCTTCGCCACGCAGGATCGCTTCTTCAAACCCGAAGGGCAGCCACCCGTACCCTTCAATGGTGTCATCATCGGCCACACCAACTTCCACGAATTCAACATGTTCATCGGCAACGAGAGCTTTGAAGCGCTACGCTCACGCACCACCTTTATCGAGATGCCACTGTCGGTCACCTTTAAAGAAGAGCAGAAGATCTACGACATCACCTACTCCAACGAACACCGCAACTGGAGTGACAAGAAGAAGCATGTCGCCCACGTCGCCCCGCACAGCATCGAGCTGCTGAGCCTGGTCGCGGTGATGACCCGGCTCTACCAATCGAAACAGAACCCCAACCTCTCGCTGTTACAGAAGGCGCTGATCTACGCCGGACGAGCCGACAGCGGGGTCGACAACAATATGGCCAAGGCCATTCTGGATGAGTTTGAGTTCATCAAGCCCTCTGAGGGCACCTTCGGTCTCGACCCCCGTTTCATCCAGAATATCTTCGAGAACACCGAGCATTTTCAGATCAACGAATTTGCCGCCAACACCCAGCGCATCGAGAACGAACAGAGCGAACCAACCATGCTCACCTCCATTGCATTGAACAACCCCTGCGTCTCCCCGCTGGATCTCTACATCCGCATGGAGCACGCCATCAAAGATGCCTTCGCCACCAACAAAAATGTACTCAACCACTATCTGACCAAGATCCTGCCGCAGGCCAAGGGCTGGATATTTAGCCAGATCGCCAGTGATGTCTACACTGCGGTGCTGCGGGATACCACCATCGTCGAAAGCACCTGGAAAAAGTACACCGACCATGTGCGCGCCTACGCCCACAACACCAAGGTCACACATGACGTGACCCAGATGGATGTACAGCCGGATGAGAAGTTCATGCAGACCATTGAGCAGTATCTGGGCATTCCAGAAAAAGATGTCTTCCGCAAAGAGCTATCCGATGCTATCGCCAGTGTCAGCGGCAAGGTGCTGCTGGCTGATGAGCCTTCCTATCAGGCCGCTATCAAACGCTTCGTCTTCGAGAACGAGTTCAAGTCTGGTGAAAACATCAAGCTACTGGGGTGGATCAAGAGCGGCAGCAGTGCTGCCAGTGTCGACTCCAAAGAGCAGGAGCAGCTGAATGAAACGGTTAAATATCTGATGGAACACCAGGGCTACTGCGGCAAGTGCGCCTTCCAGGCACTGACCATCACCGCCAACGCCTCCAGCATTGATATCTAGGGTGGCCATTCCAATAACCTGACGAGCCAAAATCTATGGATGTAGATCGTATTTCATCTGACGAATCCGAAGGCTTCTTCAATGATTTTATTGACGAGCAACTCAATGATCTGGTTGAAGATATCATCAACGATGGTGACCTCGACCGCACCGATGCCAGCGGCAGTGACCTGATTGTTGAAGTGGATGATATCGAACCCCCTACCCTGGTCTACGGTGACCAGGGAGGCGGTGGCGCAGGCCAGGGAGGCGGCAAGCCGGGTGATGAGAAAGGCAAACTAAAATTCGAGGTACCCTTCGAGCGCTTTATGGAGCTGGTGGCCAATAAGCTGCAACTGCCCAACCTGCTGAAAGAGGGACAGGGAAAGATCAAAGAGGTCTCCTATCATTTCAAAACCTTTGGCCCGGTCGGCGTGCTGCTGGATAAAAAACGCACCTTCAAACGGGCGTTGCGCAGCAGCATCAGCACCGGCGTATACTGCCCTGCCGAGGGGCGCTTCGATGTAGAGGTGCGGCGCAAGGATCGACGTTATAAAGTGCCGCAACGTGTCGAGACCCCAAAATTCAAGGCCGTGGTCTTCTACATGGGTGATATCTCCTACTCCACCTTCGGTGAACGGCTGGAGCTGGAGAAGCGGCTGCTCAACTTCACCCACCACTGGCTCGATTTTAACTACGGCAAAAACAATGTCGAACACCGCTTTTTTGTACACGATATTGAGGCCTACGAAGTAACCCCCGAGCAGTTCTATCAGGTCAGCAACATCGGCGGCACCCGCGCCTCACTGGTGTTCGATCTGGTCTCCAATATCGCTTTCAACGAATACGACCCCGCCACCACCAACTTCTACGGCTTCTATGTGGGCGACGGTGAGCTGTTCGGCAATGATGCCAAAGAGATTGTCGAGATCATCAAGGAGCAGCTACACCCAATGTTCAACCGGCTGGCATTGGTCGAGATCCAGCCCAGCCGCATGAGCTGCCTCAATGCAGAGGTCTCCAAGGCCTTCGGTAGCGACCGCGTGGTGCGCACCTGCGCACTGAAGAGCAAAGGTGAAATCATCAAAACCATCAAGCGCATGTTCGAGGAGCGCCATGCTTAGCCTGAGATCCGATCCCAAACTGTTCGAGCTGGCACAGCGGGTAGAGTACTTCGCACGGGAAAAATTCAACATGACCCTGCCGGAGATGCGCTTCTTCATCCTCGACCCGATGGAGTTCGCCGCCCTGCTGGAAAAAAATGTCTACCCCACCAGCCCGATCAATATCTGGGAGGGGAAGAGCATCGCCAACAAAAAGCACCGCATCGAGAGCGGACAGGAGTCAGCGCTCTATTACGAAGTGGTGCAGACCGGCAACCCCTCCTACGCCTATCTGAACGAGACCAACTCGGCACTGACCCAGGCATCCGTGATGGCGCATGTGGCCGGGCACTGTGAATTCTCAGAACTCAATGTACTGCACGATTCGGATATGGATCGTACTGAATATGTGATGCACCTGGTGCGCAAGGTCGATCTGGGACGGCAGCAGATGGGGGAACGGCGCTATATCGACTACTGGAACGCCTGCGAATCGGCCCTGCCCTTTATCGCCCCCAACTCCCAGTACAATCTGGAAAACAGTATTGATAAAGAGACCACCATCGCCACCAGCACAATGGAATCTACGGAAGCTCCAAAGACCCAAAAACCACCCGTAAGCCTGGTGGATGAGACCCTCAATGCCCTGCTAAAACCCGGCCCGGCAAAGCCCTTTGTCGAGATGGAGAAGAAACGAGAGCGGCATGAGGCGCTCAGCCGCCGCGGCTACAGCCTGCGCGCACCCTGTCAGGATATCCTCGGTTTTCTGCGCCAGTACGCCCCCACCAGCCAGGCCGAACACGCCATTCTGGACTACCTCTACACTGCCCACATGCATCAGGATTTTGTCGTCCGCACCCAGATCATGAACGAAGGCTGGGCCATGTACTGGGAGAAGAAGATCATGATGGAGCTGTTCGCAGAAGACGCTGTGCGCGGCGCCATCGACTATGCCAAGGTCTTCTCTGGCGTCTGCTACCCACGCCCCTACTACCAGCGCAACCCCTACCACCTTGGCTACCACATGTGGCTACACATCGAAGAGCTATACCGCGAAGGGAAGATGAGCCTGGATTATCATGAAGAGACCGACCTTGACACCAAGCAGGAGTGGGAAAAACCAGAAGAGAAGGTCGACCCACAGGCCTCTATGCGCCATCTGGTCAAAAGCATCACCGACTATGAATTCCTGCGCCGCTTCCTGACGGTTGAACTGGTGGAGAGATTCCATCTCAACCGGCTGGATCAACGTACCGCACAACAACTGGGCATCAAAAACGAAGACATCATCAAGGCCGACCGCCGATGGGTCTGGCTGCGTCCCGAACCGATAAAGAACGAGATGCTGGGATTCTTTGCCCACTTCTACCGTCCAAGAATCTACATCATCGACACGGATTACCTGGACGGTGGTCTCCTGCTAATGCACCGGGATGATGGACGCAACCTGAGAGCAGACTGGATTCGCCCCACGCTGAACAACCTGAACCGCATCTGGAAGGCACCTGTCTACCTGCTCTCACAAAATAAACTCTATGCCACCAGAGCAGATGGCTATAAAGAGAGTACGGTAAAAGGAATTACGTTTGAAGAGGCGGCAGAGCGGCTGAGCAGACAGCAGCAACCATTTAAAATTTAGGCTCCTGACATGAACAACTTTAACTTCGAACGCATACTGGGTCACTCCAAAAAAAGCAGCCTGAGCTTTCGTGAATTCATTGAAGTAGCCGTCAACGACCCACTGCAATGCCTGCACACCAGTTCATCCCTGATTACGGAGGCCGTCAAACATTTCGGCTATGAGATCATCGTACGCTCAGGTGAACCCACCATCAATTACCAGGTATTCGAAGACCCTTTCTCCAACGGCATCAACGAAGTCTGCGGTCAGGAGTTCTGCGCCAAACAGATCATCGATGTAATTGAATCCGTAGGCAAAGAGTCCGGGCCAAGCCGGGGCATTATTCTGGTAGGGCCACCCGCCTCGGGCAAAACCAATATCGTTGATCTGATCTGTCAAGCACTCGAGGAGTACAGCAAGCTCCCCACCGTCAAGCTCTACTCCTTCTACTTCTGCTTCAGCGATGGGCAGGATCAACGGCTGGAGATCCGCCCGGCCTTCGCCCAAAACCCGATACTGCTGTTTCCCACCGTGCTGGAACAAAACGAACAGTTGCTGCATCCGCGCCAGGAGTTTTTTGAATTTCTGACCGACACCCACGACAGCAACAGCATCCGCATACCCACCTATTTTCAGCATGCCGCGCTGGACAAACGCAGCATGCATATCCTGCAAGCGCTATTGGAAAACCCACGCAACCAGGGCAAATCCCTCTCTGAGATCATTGATGAATATGTGCGTGTCGAAGAGATCGAGTTCTCAAACGCCATGGCGCGGGGCATCGCCAATATTGATGATATGGAACAGCTGCGGGTTCACACCACACCGATGGAGATCGGCGACAGACTTAGCGCCATGCTGGCTGAACACCTGCCCGGCATGAGCATGGCACAATATGAAGGGGCGTTGGTCAGCGCAAACCGGGGCATACTGCATATTCACGATGCCTTCACCACCGGTTCCGAAGAGGGAGCGACCCAGGATGAGTACAAACCGCTGCTGATGCTGCTGGGCAGTGGCAAGGCCTCTATCGAATCAACCCAGGCCGCCATTGACACCACCGTCATCATCACCACCAACATCGAAGAGATGCAGCTGCTGGAGCGCCAGCTGACCTCCTCCAAATTACTGGATCGCATCGAAAAGATCCCGGTCAACTATCTGCTGGACGCCAACTCGGAGATGGATATTCTGCGTCGTGATATGGCCAATATGCGCAAACAGTACGATGTTGACCCCAACCTGCTGCGCGTCGCCGCCTACTATTCCGTCATGACCCGGCTGCTGCCACCGCTGGAGGAGCGGCTGCCGGAGGAGTGGAGCCAGGAGAAAAAGGCGCTTTTTATCTCCATCACCCCAGAGCAGAAGCTCTTTATCTATGCCGCCCAACCGGAAGACCCCATCAGCACCATTCGCAACCTGCCCTTCTGGCACCCATTTCATAATGAGGCAGCAAAACTTGGGATCGACGTTAAAGTCCCATCCACCTATGCCCACCTGATCAAACAGCGCACTGACTGTGTGCCACTGGAACAGAGCGATCTTTTCACCCATGAGCAGCTCAAGTTGATCGATGATGCCTTTATGCGGGAGCTGTGGAATCAGCACTACCCCAATGAAGGCAAAAATGGCATCTCGGTACGCCAGCTGCAAAACATCATGCGCAACACCATTGTTGCCTCCGATGGCTCCAAGATTCATGTGGGCACCTTCCTCAGTCAACTGAAAAAGGTCTTCATACAGGGACCAACCATTCATCACTGGCTAAAGGAAAATCTTCAAAAAAACAGGAAATGCGCCCCCATAGCACCACGCGCCATTGGCCCAGTCGTGCTGGCTGAAGGCGAAGGCGACTATGGCGACTACCAGAATCTGGTCAAAGTGCTACAGGCAGTCTACTTCACCATCATCTGCAAAGAGATCACTGTCTGCACCGTTGATCGCAACCCGGAAGAGATCGCCGCAGACCTACGCCGTTATCTGCAGCACACCCTGCTCACCACGGCGGCGGAAAATCGCGCCTTTGCCCACATCATGATTCCAAAATTCACCTACGTTGATCCCGCTACCGGTGAAAAGATAGACAAGCCCGATGAGCGTTTTATGGAGTCCATGGAGCAGATCCTTGCCCGCCCCGGCACCTACGCCATCTATCGGAGGGAGATAGCCCAGCGCTTTTTAGAGCTGCAAAACAGCGGCGAGCTGATACTGGAAGAGGGCAAATCCGCCATCACTTCGCGCAAGGATAACCTGCTCACCTGCTTTGGCAGCGAATACACCCACCTGCTCTCCCACCGTCGAACCGTGGAGGGCATTGACCCGGAACGGCTAAAGGAGGCCTTTATTCAAAAGCGCAACGCGCCTGATGAATTCGAAGCCTACCCTGCTGAGCTGAAAGTCTTTGTTCAGACGGTACTGGGTAACATGACCCAGCGTTACAGCTATTCAGAGCGTAATGCGCTGGACACCATCATCTTTGCCCTGCGCAAGGATATTATCAAATTCGAAGAGATTATCAGTTAACCTGGAAAGAGCTGTAGAACTATGAAAATCACCATTGTCCCCGTCACCCCCTTTCAACAAAACTGCTCCATACTCTGCTGTGAAGAGACCGACCGGGCTGCTGTGGTCGATCCAGGGGGTGATATTGACCTCATCATGGAAGAGGCACAGAAAATGGGCGTGGAAATTGAAAAAATCTTCATCACCCATGCTCACATCGACCATGCAGGCGGTGCTGCTGCCTTGGCAGAAAAGCTGAACATCCCCATTGAAGGGCCGCATAAAGAGGATCAATTCTGGATTGACGGCCTGCCCAAGCAGAGCGATGCCTACGGCTTTTCCGAGAAAGCCCGGGTATTTACCCCCACGCGATGGCTCAGCGATGGCGACAAGGTCACCTTTGGCAACACCACGCTTAATGTGCTCCACTGCCCCGGTCATACACCTGGGCATGTCATCTTTTATCATCCGAAAGAGCAGCTTGCGCTTGTTGGCGATGTACTCTTTAAAGGCTCCATAGGCCGCACAGACTTTCCCCGCGGGGATCATGCAACGCTAATACGCTCCATACAGACTCAACTCTGGCCGCTGGGCGATGAGGTAGAGTTCATCCCAGGCCACGGCCCGCTCTCTACATTTGGAGAAGAGCGTGAAAGCAACCCCTTTGTAGGGGATCACGCTTGAACCCAGTATCCGTGATTGATTATGGCACAATCAATCACGGATCTTAGATCAAAGTGTCAGCTTTTTTTACACCTAAAAAACACATTTACACAGAAATAGAACAACCTGGCACCGCCCAATAAACTGATTTACATCATAATTCGTCATTCTGCCCGCCATTTAACCCCCCTGAACAGTGTCAGTATTTTTTACACTTCACCCCTTGCGCAAACAGGGGATAGAGGCTCAAACACAGTGGCAGCAAGGCATACAGGCTACTGGCATCAGTTTTGCATCTGTTCCACTGATCCAACTATTCTCTAGAATAAGCGGATTGTCGTCAGCTGCCTCCAATTAAAATAGAATAGCGCTGATGACACGCAGAATAAAAATTATAACTATGCGGCAATAACTAACCCCACTTTGTGGGGTTTTCTTTTTTGGGATAAAGCATCATGCTATTCTCAGTCGAGCGGCCTGCCACTGAAGAGCAAAACACTCATGTCCAGCCTCCTCCATGCCCTGCACTTTAGATTATGAAAAAAATCCTGATCGGCTTTATTAAGGGCTATAAATACATTATCAGCCCACTACTGGGTAACAACTGCCGCTACCTCCCCAGTTGCTCATGCTACACTCAGGAAGCTATTGAACTGCACGGGGCAATGCATGGACTCTGGCTTGGCATTAGACGGATTTTGCGTTGTCACCCTTTTCACCCCGGTGGCCTCGACCCGGTACCTGAGCCAAAATCCAAAAAAACCTCGTAATGGCACACATTATGGCGATCAGGCCACTGCGCCACTTCATCCTCCACAAGAGATCATCCTGACATGAGCGGCTCACTACTCGACCAACTCAAAAAATCTGGCCTGGTCGATGAAAAAAAGGCCAACAAAGCCCAGAAAGCAAAACAGAAGCAGGCCAAAAAGCAGCGCCAAAACAGAGTCGTTGACGAGGGCAAACGGCTATTGCAACAACAGCATGCTGAAAAGGTAAAGAGGGATCAAGCACTTAACCTGCAACGAAAAAATGAGGCTGATAAAAAAGCCATACAGGCTCAAATAAGACAGCTGGTAGAGCTAAATCAAATCACAGATTATGACGGTAACATTGCCTATAACTTTACCGACAAGAAGATCATTAAAAGCATCCACCTCTCAGAACTGGTGCATAAACAGCTCAGTCAAGGGCGGTTGGCTATTGTGAAGCTGGGCGACCACTACAAGCTGGTGTCCTCTACCGTTGCAGCAAAGATTGCTCAGCGTGATGAGACAATCATTATTCAGTGCAGCAGACCCCAGCCGGAGAGTGAAGACGATGGCTATGCCGACTATAAGGTGCCTGATGATTTGATGTGGTAGCAGCAGCCAGCTTCTGCACTCTTACGATCCATTTATTATTCTGCTGAGGCGCTCTTTTCCCTGCATACGCCCATGATTATTACCTAATGAGTCACATTGTCGGCATCCGGGAAGGGATTATTTTCTCGGAGAGCCAAAACTTATATTGCTTTTGATGCTGATCTTGCTTGTACGCTGATCGAGTCTCACCTTTATCCTATTGGCTCCTTTGCTCTGACTGGTTGTAATTTCAGCACTCAGCTGAGTCGGTGACTCAGAGAGCAGCAGACAATCCAGCGCTTGCCCCGTTGCTTTTTCACAGAGACTAATGGCTCTGCCCAGGTTGGTTTTAATCTCATTGAGAAAGGGTTGCCATGCCTGCATCCCACTCTTTTCAGCAAACGAGAATTGTATTTGATAGATGCGCTCCTCACTGCTTTTCAGACGGACTCTTTTGGTCACTCTCTTGGATTCATTCTTCCAATAGATTCCATGCCCTGGTTCCGTCCCCTGATGCACCTGATAGCCAGCAGATAGAAGATTGTCGTGCGCCTGGCTAGGGGTCAGACTGAGTGACAAACCCTCTACCGTCAACCCTGTTATGATCGCCCTAAGCTCCTGCTCCTGCGGCGCTGCTTTTTCGCCTGCCTGAGCAAGTCCGCAGTAGGCAGAAATGGCAATGATTGCAGCCGCGCAATGTACAACATATTCACGAAAGGTATATATACTCATTATGCTTCTCTGCTGATGGAGATGAATAAATCTGGTTTGTAGTCTATCTTATTTGGTAACTATTCAGCACCCCTGAAAAAACGCCTATGACGGTTCAGGCTACCCCTTGACGCCCGTTGACATAGCAACAATAATGTTGTTATGCTGCAATCTTGCAGGAAAAAAATCGGTTGTTACTTAACAGATGAATAGGAGGTTACTATGTTAGCTGCTCTTAATAGATGGACTGTCCCGGCTCTTTTCACACTATCTTTGCTGACTAGTGGCGTGCTGCAGAGCGCAGAGTATAAGGTGGGCATGCAAGACTGGCTCTTTACCCCTGAAGAGCTGACCATTAGCGCTGGAGACCGCGTGACATGGCTGAATGATGATAACGCAAACCATAACCTGGCTTTTTATGAAGTAAGACCGGAAGGTGCGCCGACAGAAAAAAAGCCGCAGGATATTAGAGTGGGTAAAGAGTACTCACTTGTTTTTAATCAAACCGGGGTTTTTAAATATGTCTGTAAAATACATCGAAGGCAAGACATGAAGGGTGTTATAACCGTTAAGTAGCTAATACCCCCGTATAAGGATCATAAACCTGGAGGTTGAGCAATATGAGTGAACACATACAGACGTATGTCTGCCCTACATGCAATAAAAGGGCGAGTGGCAGAGGACACATGTGTCATCCATTTGAAGGCTGCACACCGTTTGAATGCGAATTTTGCAAAAAAACTGTAGATAACCCCAGGCATGTCTGCTCACCCATGCTGGACAAGATTGAATACAGCTGCGGGAGCTGTGGGCGCCTGGCGGTATATGATTCAAATCTCTGCCAGCCGCAGCCCATTGATACGGATTGATCTATAATCAAACACCCAACCCTTTCAGCCCGGCTTTATGTGATTGACAGACTGATGCATTGCCCATTCCAATATATTCTGCAAAGATGCGGGTAAAGGGTGCAAGCCTAGGCGACTGTCTAAGAATAGAAGACCTACTATGGAACAGCCATTTCGGCCAGATTTTCGTTAAATATGGCCTATTCGCCTCATTTGATCGAAAAACCTGACTCAAAATGGCTGTTCCTCGCTACGGTCTCTATTCTAGGACAGCCTCCTAATGCAGTGGCAAAATAAGCAGAATTATGAGGAGAGAATTGTTATGACGCGATATCTTATTCTAGGCTCTGGCGTTGCAGGCAGACGAGCAGCCAAGGCAATCCAGAGAAGATCGGCAGATAGCGAGATAACTATTGTTGAAGAGCAGCAGAACCCCTTTTATGCACGACCAATGCTTGGCGAACTGTTTGGCCGCAAAGTAGATACAGCGCAAAGTGCTTCAAAAGAAAAAACACGACTCTCTGAGCTTGGCATCAAGCTTAAGACAGGGGCAAAAGTAAAAGAGATTCGCACGCAGGATCAGACCGTACTTCTGGATACCAGTGAGGTGCTTTTCTTTGACAAGATGTTAATCGCTTCCGGAGCGAGAACAGCACGTCTGGTCTGTGATCGGGAAGCGAGTAGCGGCGTTATATATATGGATAGATTAGAGGATATTCAGGCACTAGATCCAGCAATTAACAGGGTAAGAGATGCCGTTGTTTTCGGGTCAAGTTACCAGGCATTTGGAGCACTGAAAGGGCTGCGCAACCTGGGTATTAACTGCACACTTGTTATTCCTGAAGGTCAGTTACTGGGGCAGAGCCTGGATGCTGTTGCTACAAACATTCTTGAGCAGCGTTTGAGCCAAGAGAAGATCACTGTAATAAAGCAGTCCAATATCGAATTTCTGGAACAGGATGGCGGCACGCTTCGCGGTGTCGTTGTTACCGGTGGTAACAAAATCCCAACCGATCTTCTGGTTGTTGCCGCACCGCAGACGCCTGTGCTGGACGCCCTGGGATCGGCTGACCTGAAAACGGATCGGGGCATCCTTGTCAATGCCGGCCTGCAGACAAACAATCAGAACATCTTTGCTGCAGGCGATGTAGCCCAACTCACGACTGAACCACAGGGTGCCACGAATACGCAATCTGGATGGCTTCGTGCCTGGAAGCAGGGGAATATTGCCGGTGAAAACATGGTCAGCGGTGATGTGAATATCACCTATGATGGTGCCCCTTCAATACGAACCAGGGTATTTGACCTGGATCTTGTCTGCCTGGGCCTGAGTGGCGCAGAGGGAGAGGGTATTGAAACGCAATCTGGAGACTACCCTTATGAAGAGATGCCCTATATCTATAAAAAGATAGTCTACAAAGAGGGCAAGGTCGTAGGGGCAATATTCCTTGGCGATGTCAATGAGGCAGGCATTGTTGAGGGGTGGGTACACAAAGAGATGGCAGCCAAGGCGTGTGACAAGCAGGTGCTGGATAACATGTTTGAGCTGCAATATAAAAGTTCAGCAGCTTATGGGGTGTTATGCCCGGTATGCAAATTCCACATGCAGATTGACGATAAAACAGAAGAGGGAACCATTATCTCATGTCCAGCCTGTGGCATAGATTTCAGAGTTGAACGCTTGTCAAATGGAGCGCTCCATGCGGTACCTGCATAAAACAACAGTTACACAGCCGTAATCTCTGTCTGCTTGCTATTTGCGGGCGACGATGACCATCTGATGGCAATGATAGGGGTCTATTTTTTCCAGGCCTGGCTGCATAAAATTAGGGAATGGGTATAGGCCAAATCCATGCCCTTTTACCTCTCTAAAACCAACGGTTTTAAGATAAGAGATCAATACCCGGTAGCTGAAAACGACTAAATGACGATGAATGGGGGTATCGATTTCGGTATCGGGTTGCAAGCTCTCATGGCTGACCTTAAACAGCTCTTCATTTTTCAGCAGCTGATCTGAATCCGGATGCGGCCCGGTTGATGGCATCCTGCCAAGCAGGATCAGTGCGGCAGTAAAATAGGTGCTGATATTGGGTGTTAAAATGACCAGACTTCCATCTTTATCCAGTATTCGGTAGCACTCCTTTAGATACCGGCATGGGTTCAACAGATGCTCCAGTACGGATAGGCCATAGACAGCTCTGAATTCATTGTCTGAAAATGGAAGCACCCTGTTAAGATCACCCTGCACTATATTTAAACCGCTCTTTTGTGCTTCAAGCACCAGAGATTTATTCCACTCAATTCCATGAAAAGAGACCTTATCAAGGTCGATCATCTCTTTTAGAGTATTGTATTTATGTCCATTATGTGCTCCACAATCCAGGCATCTGCCCCCTGCCTGTAATGAATCGGCTATCTCTTTATGAGCCAATGAATATGCCTCATGCATTGCTCTTTGATACAGGCGTTTAAAATATTTCTGAAGCATTATTCGGTTCCTTATATCCTGGCTCAAGGCGACTCCTCCCGGAGACCCTTTTGATACAATAGCCGATTGTGAGATTAAATTGAGCAGCCACCTGCCTGCTTCCTATACTATAAGCCCAGGAGGCTGTCCAATTGATGCTATTGCCTGCCGCCTGCCGCCTGAAAAAGAATGAGAAGTTAATGAGGAAACTGTTCCGCATACTATTGCCCATAATGGTGTTGACGCTCTGCGTTGCCGTTGCTTTTGTCTTGATCAAAACAGCACCATCGCCCAAACGGAAGCCCTCAGGGCCGGTTGTGCCTGTTGTTGAGGTGCTGAAGGTGAAGCCATCTGATTACCAGATTATGGTGAGGGCTACAGGAATCGTAAAACCGCATATTCAAAGCAATTTGGTCTCAGAAGTTGCGGGGCCGGTGATCTATATCTCCCCAAACTTCACCAATGGCGGGTTTATTGAACAGGGCGAACTGCTGGTACGCCTTGATCAGGCCGAATACCAATATGTGGTGGCAAACACCCAGGCGGCGCTTGCTGGTGTCAAGGCTCGTCTGCTGGAGCTGGATACAACCGCAGAAAACCTGAAAAAGAGCTTGGCCATCGAAGAGCAGCAACTGGCCTTGGCAGAGAGGCAGGTGATACGCCACACTAAATTGCGCAAACAGCGCACAGTATCCCAGAGTGCGCTGGATGAAAGTGAGCGGGAGTTTCTGCTGCGCAAATCCTCACTACAGGGGCTGAAAAACAGCCTTGGGCTGATTCCGGCACAACGCCAGATTCTACAGGCAGAACTAAAGCTTAAGCAGGCACAACTGGCATCAGCTCAATTGAATCTGGATCGCACCCAGATTAAGGCACCCTATGCTGGACGTGTCCTGGAGCGGCAGGTGAATGTGGGGCAATCGGTATCCAAAGGCTCAGTGCTGGCTGCAATCTATGCCGTGGATTATGTGGAGGTACGGCTGCCAATCACAGATCGGGAGGCATCATTTTTAACTCTGCCAGAGAGGAGAGGCGGTAAATCACAGCTGGAGGTAACCCTTTCCGTCTCCATTGCGGGTAGAGATTACCAGTGGCATGGGCAGATTATGCGCACCGAAGGGATGATTGATGCCCGTACCCGCCAGCTCTTTCTGATCGCACAGGTAGACAACCCCCACGCCCCGGCACACGACGACCACCCTCCCCTTTTGGTGGGACAGTTTGTGGAGGCCACAATCCCCGGCCGACTGCTACGGGATGTGATGGTGCTGCCACGCAGGGTGGCTCGTGCCGATGACGAGGTGCTGGTCATAACGCCGGATAACCGCATTGAACGCCGCAAGCTGGAGGTGGTGTGGCGGGATCGTTCCAGTATCATTGTGCGCGCTGGATTGAGTGCCGGTGACAAGGTCTCTCTGACGCAGCTACCCTACGCCCCACAGGGCTCTCAAGTCAAAATCAACACTACCGTTGATCAACCCCTGAAAGCGACTGACAGCGACCACAAACCTGCCGGGGTGCAATAAAGTGCATGGAATGATTGCATGGTTTGCCCGCAACAGCGTGGCGGCCAACATCCTGATGGCAACGATCCTGCTGCTGGGAACCTGGTCAGCACTGGAGCGCATTCCGCTGGAGGTCTTCCCCGCATTTGAACGCGATGTAATCAATATTGCAGTCTCATACCGTGGCGCCACGCCCGCAGAGGTAGAAGAGGCCGCAGTCATTCGCATAGAGGAGGCGATAGCCGACCTTGCAGGCATTGAGACGATCACCTCATCCGCCATGGAGAGCGCCGGAATGGTGCAGATTGAGGTGGAGAAGGGGAGCGACCCCAGGGTACTACTGGAGGATATCAAGAATAAGGTTGATGCCATCAACTCCTTCCCCAATGAGGTGGAGCGCCCCATCTACAGCTTGCAGGAGTTTCACCGGGAGGTGATCAGCGTAGCAGTCTCCGCTGACCTGCCAGACCGCGAGCTGCGGCGTCTGGGCGAGCAGGTACGGGATGATCTGATGGCGCTGCCGGAGGTGAATATCGTAGACCTGATGGGGGTCAGAGCCTACGAGATCTCAGTCGAAATCAAAGAGCAGACCCTGCGGCGCTACGGCCTGACATTCTCCCACATAGCAGAAGCGATCCGCCGTTCATCAATCGATCTGCCAGCAGGTGCCATCAAGAGTGAAGGCGGCGAGATCATGCTGCGCACCAAAGGACAGGCCTACAGCGCGGAGGAGTTTGCCAATATCAATATCATCTCAGCCGGCGATGGCAGCCGCCTTACCCTGGGTGATATTGCCCATATCCATGATGGTTTCGAAGAGGATCCCCTCTATGCCATCTTCAATGGCCGCCCAGCCGTCTTTATCGAGGTCTACCGCACCGGGCAGCAGAGCGCAATTGAGGTGGCCCGTGCCGTACGGGAGTATGTCGAGGCCAGCAAGGGGCAGATGCAGGAGGGGATTGCACTGGGCTATTGGCGTGATCGTTCACGCATCGTCAAGCTGCGCCTGGAGACACTCTTCAACAATGCCTGGCAGGGTGGGCTGCTGGTCTTTCTCTGTCTGGCGCTGTTTCTGCGGCTACAGGTGGCGATCTGGGTCTGCGTCGGCATCCCGGTCAGCTTTATGGGGGCGCTGATTTTGATGCCGGCACTTGGGGTCACGCTCAACGTCATGAGCCTGTTCGCCTTTATCCTGGTGCTGGGCATCGTGGTGGATGATGCCATCATCACGGGCGAGAACATCTACTCCCACCTGAAGCGGGGCGAAAGCGGCGTCTCGGCTGCGATAAAAGGGGCACAGGAGGTGGCCGTCCCCGTCACCTTTGGCCTGCTCACCACGCTGGTGGCCTTCCTGCCCATCATGTATCTGAGTGGCTATCGCGGGCCGATCTTTGCCCAGATCACACTGGTTATCATCCCCGTGCTGATCTTCTCCTGGGTGGAGTCCAAGCTGATTCTGCCATCCCACATTGCACGCGTCCGGATCAGCGATGACACCCCGGGGCGGTTTCAGCGCTTTCAGCAGGCCACAGCAGATGGCCTTGAGCGATTCATCCTGGCCATCTACAGACCACTGTTAGAGTGGATGCTCAACCGGCGCTACCTGACACTGGCGCTATTTATTGGCGTGTCACTGATTGTGATGAGCTATGTAGCGAGCGGCCGCTATGGCTTTACCTTTTTCCCACGGGTACAGAGTGAGACCGCGCGCGCCACGCTGCTGATGCAGACCGGCACCCCAGAAGCGGAGATGGCCCGACAGATCAACCGGATGACCTTGATCGCAGAGGATCTAAAAGAGAAATATACCGACCCGGTGACGGGGGAGTCAGTGATCCGTAATGTACTTACCAGCATCGGCTGGCGGGCAGGCCGCAAGCCCCGCAGTGGAACCCCGGAGCTGGGGCAGGTCAGCCTGGAGCTGATGCCACCAGAAGAGCGAACACTGCCGATCACCACCACCGAACTGGTCAGTGAGTGGCGCCAGGCTATCGGCCCGATTGCCGGTTCCAAAGAGCTCAACTACCGTGCCGAGATTGGGCGAGGCGGTGACCCGATCAACATACAGTTGATGGGACAGGATTTTGAGGTGCTGGGCAAGATCACCTCAGCGATAAAGATGCGACTCAAACAGTATGATGGCGTGTTTGACATTCAGGATACCTTCGAACAAGGGCAGCCTGAAATCACCCTGGTGATTCGTCCAGAGGCGGAGCTGCTGGGGCTGTCGGCAGCCGACCTGGGACGACAGGTGCGGCAGGCCTTCTTTGGCGCCGAAGCGCAGCGCATCCAGCGGGGACGGGATGATGTGCGGGTGATGGTGCGCTACCCGCGTGAAGAGCGCCACTCCCTGGCCACGCTGGACTCTATGCGTATCCGCACTCCAGATGGTCAGGAGGTGCCTATTGGCAATGTGACCGAGATTCAAATGGGCAGCGGCTTTGCCAAGATCCGCCGGGTAGAC
The DNA here is from genome assembly GCA_021648685.1 of Candidatus Polarisedimenticolaceae bacterium. Lineage (GTDB taxonomy): Bacteria > Pseudomonadota > Gammaproteobacteria > Chromatiales > Chromatiaceae > WFXD01. Next base: position 34,728 of record JAKISI010000011.1, on the reverse strand, counting down.
CGCCAACGGGCGGTCAATGTTACAGCAGATGCTGACAAAGAACGCACCAACCTGCCGCAAGTGATGCAGGAACTGCGGCTCTTTCTGGATGAGCTACTACAGCAATACCCCGGTGTGCGTTACAGCTTTGAGGGCGAGCTGCGAGAGCAGCGTGAATCCTTTAGCAGTCTTGCCTATGGTGTCCTGTTTATCTTCTTCAGCATCTATGTGCTGCTGGCTGTGCCGCTGCGCTCCTACCTGCAACCACTGGTGATCCTCATGGTGATCCCGTTCAGCCTGGTGGGCGCCATCTTTGGCCACGCCCTGCTGGGCATGAACATCAGCCTGCTCAGTATTATGGGGATGCTGGCACTGGCGGGGGTGGTGGTCAATGACAGTCTGGTGCTGGTTGACTGGATCAACCGCCGCCGCAGAGAGGGCATGGCCGTGGCCAAAGCCGTACGCGCAGCGGGGGTGGCACGCTTTCGTCCTATTCTGCTGACCTCACTGACCACCTTCTTTGGGCTGGCACCACTGTTGCTGGAGAAGAGCACCCAGGCCCAGTTTCTGGTGCCGATGGCCGTCTCACTGGGTTTTGGTATTTTGTACGCCACGATGCTGAGCCTTATCCTAGTACCAGCAGGTTACCTGGTGCTGGAGGATATGAAAGGCTGGCTTGGCGCCTCGGATAGCACCAAACAGCTATCTGGCTAAGAGGTGCTTCTTCGGATATAGAGCCAATAGAGCGAGATCAGGAGCAGCAGCCAGATAGCGGCCAGATAGCCAGTAATACCATCGTAGCTGCCAGTCAGGAAGGCCCACTCACTCCCATGGTTATTGCTGGTGAATTTTTTGGTACATTTAATGATGAGCACCCAGCCCGCGTGCAGCCCAATGCAGTAGGCGATGTTTCCAGTCTGCTCCCGCACCACGCCAAGGAACGCACCCACCACAAACAGCGCAATAAAAGAGTCAAGCGTTGCCCAGTCACCCAACTGCCAGAAAGCCCCTGCCAGAATCTGCAATCCACTCAACCAGCCGACAGGTTCGGTCAGTCGCACCGGGTCTATAAAATGCACCGCAGCATAGAGAAGCGAGCTGAATGCAATCGCAGAAAATGCCGGGGCATTGCGGCGAATGGCCTGATACATGGCACCGCGGAAAAAGGTCTCTTCGATCAGTCCGATCAACAAGCCGCCGATCAGCCCACTGATGAGCACTTTGGCCAGATCAAACAGGAAATCATCATCCACCGGGTCAAGGGTGCGCACCCCAAGACCAATCAGCACCGCAGAGAGCACAGCCAGAATCAAAACCCCATAGAGCCACCCAATAAACATTTGACGCAGAAAAACCGGGCGTGGCAACCCAAATCCAAGAGCCTTTCGGTGGTAGAGGCCGAGCCAGATAATAAGCAGAAAAAAGCCGGGCAAGGCGATCAGCTTGGCTGCCCTGGGAACCTGTTTGTGGGCAGGCACCTCCAGCAGACCATCCAGCAGCAGATAGAGCGGGTAATGGAGCAGGGCACTAATTAGAAGGCAGCAGGCCAGAAAGCCTGTAAAAACAGCAAATGCCCGCATGCCGTGGGTTTCCTATAGTTAATAAGGTATATTTAGTATTGCCAACCTGAGGCAGGCCCGTACAATATACCGGTCTTGATTCTGACGCTATCAGCAGAATGGAAAATAGCTTAATTTAAGTGGTTAATCATTAGAATAGCTGGTCGGCAATGGGTATAATGCGCGGCTGGCCAGTTAAAGCGCCGTGGTCAAAGGTGCAATTTGCGAGAGTGGCGGAATTGGTAGACGCGCTGGATTTAGGTTCCAGTGGGGTAACCCGTGAGAGTTCGAGTCTCTCCTTTCGCACCATATTTTCCTGCCCATCCTGCATCCTGCGGACTTTAGTTGAAACCAGCTGCAATCCGAAAATGCAATGAGATGGGCGGCAGCTGGTGCAAATTCAGAATGTTACTTTAAAGTAGAGGCGGCAGTCGCCTGAGAGGTTTTTATGCAAGTTTCGGTTGAAGCGAAAGAGGGATTCGAGCGGTGCATGACAGTAGAAGTGCCTGCAGAACGGATTGATAAAGAGATTGAAAAGCGCCTGAAAAAGATCGCAAGAACCGTACGGCTTGACGGATTTCGGCCAGGAAAAGCGCCCATCTCTGTCATTCGAAGCCGTTATGATGGCCAGGTTCGTGAAGAGGTTCTCAGAGAGGTGCTTCAATCAACCTACTTTGAAGCCCTCTCTCAGGAAAAACTTCAGCCAGCCGGAGAGCCGCGCATCGAGCCTTTGGAGAAGTCACCTCAAGAGGGTTTTAGTTACACAGCTACATTTGAGGTAATGCCAGAGGTAACTCTGAAAGAGATGGCCGATGTCACTATAAAGCGCCCTGTAGCTAGGGTTGAAGAGACAGACATTGACGAGATGGTTGAGAAGCTGCGCATGCAGCGTGCCGCATGGACTGAGGTTGACCGCGCAGCAGAGAATGGCGACCAGATCATGATTAACTTCAAAGGCCACATTGATGATAAGCCTTTTGATGGTGGCTCGGCAGATAATGTTCCATTGAAGCTTGGCGCTGACCAGATGATCGATGGATTTGAAGCGGGCCTGGTAGGCATCAAAGCGGGCGAAAGCCGCACCCTGGAGTTGACCTTCCCTGAAGACTATCAGGCCGCAAACCTGGCGGGGAAAGAGGCAAGATTTGAGGTTGAAGCGACAAAGGTCTCCATATCTGAACCGCCTGAAATTGATGAAGAATTTGCCAAAACTTTCAGCCAGACGGGGAATATTACCGGGCTGCGCGGCGAGATCCGCGCCAACATGGAGCGTGAACTCAAGTTGCGGATCACCGCCAAGGTTAAAGAGCAGGCGATGCAGGCGATGCTGGATACCAATAACCTCGAAGTACCCACCGCCCTGATTGAAGAGGAGGCGGCTGGACTCAGAAAACAGGCAGCGGCTGAACTGGCTGAAAATGCCGCACCAGACAGCCCGAAGCAGGATCTTCCGCTTGAACTCTTTATGGAGCATGCCAAGCGCCGGGTCACCCTTGGGCTGATCATGGCCGAAGTGATCAAGACCAATAATATGGAAGCAGATGCAGATCGCTTAAAGGAGAAAGTCGAGCAGATTGCAGCTGACTATGAAGACCCAAAAACGGTTGTTGATTGGTATTACAGCAATGAAGAGCAGCTGAGCCAGCTTAAAAATGTCGTGTTGGAAGAGCAGGTTGTAGACTGGGTGCTTGACCAGGCCAAGGTTGAGGATGAGCAGACCAGCTTTGCCGGACTGACCAGCGGCGCAGCTTAGCGTTGCTGGCAAAACGCTTAAGGAATCTTGCAGGTGACCGATAGAGGCAATATGAGTGCATTAGACACAACAAATCTGGGGCTGGTTCCGATTGTCGTGGAACAGACCGCCCGGGGCGAACGCTCCTACGACATCTATTCCCGGCTGCTCAAAGAGCGCGTTATCTTTCTGGTCGGCCAGGTAGAAGACCACATGGCCAATCTGGTGGTTGCGCAGCTGCTTTTCCTGGAGTCAGAAAACCCGGATAAAGATATTCATCTCTACATAAACTCCCCCGGCGGCTCAGTGACTGCAGGTCTGGCCATCTACGATACCATGCAGTTTATACGTCCTCATGTCAGCACCCTCTGCATTGGCCAGGCAGCCAGCATGGGCGCACTGCTGCTGGCAGGCGGAGAGGCAGGCAAACGCTTTTGCCTGCCACATTCACGGACAATGATCCACCAGCCACTGGGCGGCTATCAGGGGCAAGCGACCGATATAGATATTCACGCCAAAGAGATCCTCCTGATCCGGGATCGTCTGAACCAGATCATGGTCAGACATACCGGGCAGACGCTGGAAGCGGTCGAGCGGGACACCGAACGGGATAACTTTATGAGTGCTGAGGATTCAATGGAGTACGGACTGATCGACAAGGTGCTAATGGAGCGCTCGTCCGGGTCTGAAGGGCTTTAAAGCAGGTTGAACAACAGGGGATCATGGGTGAACATGATCCCTCTATCTGGCACAAACTCAAATAATACGCGGTTGAATCAGCAGGCCAAGGATACTTTGAGAGAGACAATGTTATGAGTGATGACAAACACGGTAAAAGCGATGATGGCAAGCTGCTCTACTGCTCATTTTGTGGCAAGAGCCAGCATGAGGTACGCAAACTTATTGCCGGCCCATCCGTGTTTATCTGTGATGAATGCGTAGAGCTCTGCAACGACATTATCCGGGAAGAGATGCAGGAAGGCAGCAGCGCAGAAGAGACCAGCTCTTTGCCGAAGCCTCAAGAGATCAACGGAATCCTGGATCAGTATGTGATTGGCCAGGCGCGCGCCAAAAAAGTGCTCTCCGTAGCCGTCTACAATCACTACAAGCGTCTGGAGGCCTCATCAAAAGATGACGGGGTTGAGATTTCCAAAAGCAATGTGCTCTTAATTGGCCCTACAGGTTCCGGCAAGACACTGCTTGCAGAGACACTGGCAAGGCTGCTGGACGTACCCTTCACCATTGCGGATGCCACCACACTGACCGAGGCGGGCTATGTGGGCGAGGATGTTGAAAACATCATCCAAAAGCTGCTGCAAAAGTGCGATTACGATGTGGAGAAGGCTCAGCGCGGCATCGTCTACATTGATGAGATCGACAAGATTTCACGCAAATCAGACAACCCTTCTATTACCCGTGATGTCTCTGGTGAAGGTGTACAACAAGCACTGCTGAAGCTCATCGAGGGCACAGTGGCCTCCGTTCCGCCCCAGGGTGGGCGCAAACACCCGCAGCAAGAGTTCCTTCAGGTAGACACGGGGAATATCCTGTTTATCGTAGGTGGTGCCTTTTCCGGGCTGGATAAAGTGATTCTTGACCGCTCTGAAAAAGGTGGCATTGGGTTTTCTGCCGAAGTACGCAGCAAGGATGAAACCAAAAAAGTAGGCGACGTGCTGACTGGCGTTGAGCCGGAAGATCTGATCAAGTATGGGTTGATCCCTGAATTTGTCGGTCGGCTCCCTGTTGTAGCCACCCTGGAAGAGCTGGATGAAGAGTCACTGGTGCGCATCCTTATTGAGCCAAAAAACGCCCTGGTCAAGCAATACGGGCGGCTGTTTGAGATGGAAGGTTGTGAGCTGGAGCTGCGGGAAGATGCCCTGCATGCAGTTGCCTGCAGGGCAATGGATCGCAAGACAGGTGCGCGTGGCCTGCGAACCATCCTCGAGCAGATGCTGCTGGATACCATGTACGACCTTCCATCAATGGAAAACGTAAGCAAGGTAGTTGTAGATGGGGCTGTTGTTGCAGGGGATTCTGCGCCGTATATGATTTTTGAAGGCGGTGAACAACAGCTGGCCTCCTCTCTCGATAAATAACGCACTGCCTGCCACCCAGCAGCCAATATAAAACCAGCGAATGGAAAAGAGTGATTCAGGGTTGAAGAGCGCACAGGTCGCCCCCACCATTATCTCATGCTGCATAGATTGAGCAGATTACATAGCCCGCCGGTTTAGACCGCCCTTGATGGTTACCATAAAGAGCGCCTCTCAACCCAGAACCCGCGATTGATTGCGGATCTTTTGCTCAAGTTAAAAAATAGTCTGTGGACTCCCAGTTGTCAGGAGGAAAGCCCGTGTCGGATCAAGATGATAAAACCCCCGAAGTTGTTATCGAACCCATGAATACCCTTCCAGTACTGCCGTTGCGGGATGTAGTGGTCTACCCTCACATGGTTATCCCTCTTTTTGTCGGGCGTGACAAATCCATCAAGGCACTCGATGCAGCAATGCAGGAGGACAAGCAGATTTTGCTTGTCGCGCAAAAGCATGCTGACGTGGATGATCCCAGTGAAAAGGATATGCATGAGGTCGGCACACTGGCCAACATCCTGCAGCTGCTCAAACTCCCGGATGGCACGGTTAAGGTTCTGGTTGAGGGCGGTGAGCGCGCCAAGGTGGTTCAATTTGTCCAGACTGAAGGGTGTTTTTCAGCGCAGGTCAGCTTGATTCAGGATGAGACCCAGCTTGATGAACGGGAAGAGGAGGTGCTGATGCGCTCGGCCGTCACCCTCTTCGATCAATATGTCAAACTGAATAAAAAAGTGCCCCCTGAGGTCCTGACCTCGCTCTCCAATATAGACGACTCCAGCCGGCTGGCCGATACGCTGGCCGCACACATGGCGCTTAAAGTAGAGGAGAAGCAGCAGGTATTGGAGATGTTTGGGGTGCGTGAGCGGCTTGAGCACCTCATGGCCTTGATGGAGTCTGAAAACGACATCCTACAGATGGAGAAGCGAATCCGTGGCCGGGTAAAGCAGCAGATGGAGAAAAACCAGCGAGAGTACTACCTGAATGAGCAGATGAAGGCCATTCAGAAAGAGCTGGGGGATATGGATGAGGTACCCAATGAGCTGGAGGATATGGCCAACCGTATCACCAAGGCAGGCATGACCAAAGAGGCCAAGGATAAGGCTCAGGCAGAACTGAATAAACTCAAGCTGATGTCTCCCATGTCGGCTGAAGCGACCGTGGTGCGAAGCTATATCGATACATTGATCAATGTTCCGTGGAAAAAACGCACAAAAATCCGCATGGATCTTGGCCGCGCTGAAGATGTTCTCGAAGCTGACCACTATGGGCTTGAGAAGGTTAAAGAGCGCATCCTTGAATATCTTGCCGTGCAACAGCGCGTGCGTAAATTAAAAGGCCCAATTCTATGTCTAGTAGGCCCCCCAGGTGTGGGCAAGACATCACTGGGCAAGTCCATTGCGCGGGCAACGAACAGAAAATTTGTGCGCATGTCACTGGGCGGCGTGCGTGATGAAGCGGAGATCCGCGGTCATCGCCGCACCTATATTGGCGCATTGCCGGGCAAGATTTTACAGAATCTCACCAAGATAGGTACGCGCAACCCACTCTTCTTACTGGATGAAATCGACAAGATGGCGATGGACTTCCGGGGCGATCCTGCATCAGCCCTGCTGGAAGTGCTGGATCCCGAGCAGAACAACTCCTTTAGCGACCACTATCTTGAAGTGGACTTTGATCTCTCCGAGGTTATGTTTGTAGCAACAGCCAACACACTCAACATCCCTGCCCCACTGCTTGACCGAATGGAGGTTATTCGTCTTTCCGGATATACGGAAGATGAAAAAGTGAACATAGCCCAACGCTACCTGATCGCCAAACAGATGGAGAACAATGGACTCAAAGAGAAGGAGCTGCATATCAGAGAATCCTCCATCCGGGAGATTGTGCGCTATTACACAAGAGAAGCAGGTGTGCGCAACCTGGAGCGGGAGATTGCTAAAATCTGCCGCAAAGTGGTTAAAGAGATCCTGCTGAGAAAAGGAGACAAACGGATCAATGTCACCCCGGCCAATATTGGAAAGTTTCTGGGCGTAAAACGCTACCGTTATGGCTTGGCTGATGAGCATGATCAGGTTGGACAGGTAACAGGACTGGCCTGGACCGAGGTCGGAGGAGAGCTGCTGCGTATCGAAACGGCAATCGTCCCAGGTAAAGGGAAATTCACCTACACAGGGCAATTAGGCGATGTTATGCAGGAGTCTATCCAGGCCGCCACCACAGTGGTTCGCAGCCGGGCAATGGCATTAGGGGTGGATGAAAATTTCTACCAGAGCTTTGATGTTCATGTCCATGTGCCTGAAGGGGCAACACCGAAGGATGGGCCAAGCGCAGGCATCGGCATGTGCACCTCACTGGTCTCAGCACTAACCCATGTCCCTGTGCGGGCTGATGTCGCGATGACGGGTGAAATAACACTGCGCGGTGAAGTGCTGCCGATTGGCGGCCTGAAAGAGAAACTGCTGGCAGCCCATCGAGGCGGGATAACCACTGTGATCATTCCACATGAAAATGAACGCGATCTGGTGGAGATCCCAAAAAACATTAAAAAGGATCTGGATATCCGCCCTGTTCGCTGGATTGATGAGGTTTTAGCGATAGCACTGGCGCATACGCCTGAACAAAAAACACCTGCTGAAGCATCTCCCCTGGCGGACACCAAGGGTGTAAAAGCAGAAGTGGCTGATAAAAAGAAGGGCGACCTGACAACCCATTAGCGCCTGTTTCTGACAGCACCTGTTGGCGCTGAAAAATATAATGATCGGTTTAGCAGGTTTTGCTTGTTTTGTGATGGTTGTTTGCTATATTACGCAGATTCAAAATACCAGAGCAGCTAGGCTGAGAAGCCTATGTTATAACGTTTGTCGAATTGACAGTGGATTATCTCACTTGGTATAAGCCAGCGCCCTTTATGAGTGCTTTATCTAGCACGAGGGCTTCTAAAATTTACTTTATATGTTCGGCCATTTTTTGGCCTCAGGGGGAATTTATACAATGAATAAGGCAGAATTGACTGAAGCGATGGCTGAAGCGGCTGATATTTCAAAAGCAGCAGCAGTACGCGCACTCGATGGCATGATTGATGCTGTCACAGAAGCCTTGAAAAATGGCGATCAAGTCTCCCTGATTGGTTTTGGAACCTTCTCCGTTCGTGACCGTGCAGCACGCACAGGCCGTAACCCACAGACGGGCGAAGCAATAAATATTGCGGCCTCAAAAAATCCTGCTTTTAAGGCTGGCAAAGCGCTAAAGGATGCCGTAAACTAGCGCGCCTTCACTCAGGGTGCTTAGCTCAGCTGGGAGAGCATCGCCCTTACAAGGCGAGGGTCGCAGGTTCGATCCCTGCAGCACCCACCAAAAATTGGAGCGGTAGTTCAGTTGGTTAGAATACCGGCCTGTCACGCCGGTGGTCGCGGGTTCGAGTCCCGTCCGCTCCGCCAACATAAGACGGCGGGGGCAAGTAAATGCCCCCCCTGTCCCACTCCTAACAAATATCAAAAACCTCCTTTCGGACATTAATCATGCTTCAGTCCATACGAGATAGAGCTCAGGGCTGGTTTGCCTGGGTCATTGTCGCACTCATCAGCGTTCCCTTCGCTCTTTGGGGTATTCAGGAATATCTAGGTGTTGGTGCCCAACCAGTAATTGCATCGATCAACGGTCAGGATATCAAAGAGCGGGAATTTGAAAACACCTACCACCGTTTTCGCGCCAACCTGCGAGAGCAGCTGGGGGATGCATATCGAGCCGATCTATTTGATGAGGCTCGGCTGCGTGAAGATGTGCTGCAATCAATGGTGCGTGACAGATTGATATCGCAGGCGGCTGACAGGATGGGGTTGCGCATCAGCGATTCACAGGTTCGAGGCGCTATAGCTGGAATCCCCGTTTTCCAGACCAGCGGGCAGTTTGACCCGGCAGCCTACAAGCGAGTACTGCGCCAGCTGGGCTACTCTGAGCAGGAGTTCCAGGAGCAGATCAGGCAATCTCTGTTGATTGAGCAGGTCACCTCAGCCGTTACCAATTCGGAACTGATTACCCAGCATGAACTGAATGAGCTAAAACGCCTGCGCGACCAGCGCCGAGAGATCAGTTACCTGCTCTTCCCCGCTGCTGATTTTATTACATCAGAGGCGGCGAGCGAGGACGAAATCAAGGCCTATTATGCGGCCAATCAGAGCCGCTTTATGCTGCCAGAACGAGTGCGGGTCGATTATCTGGAACTGAAAATGTCACAGCTCTCCGAGAGTGTAACGCCCGATGAAGAGGAGCTGCGCCAGTTTTATGAGGATCGCCAGGAAGAGTATGTCACGCCAGAGCAGCGCCGTGCCAGCCATATCCTGATCACGATTGATGGAGAGGGCGAAGCCGCAGAGAACGCAGCACGAAACAGGGCGCTGAAGGCACGTAAACGAATCCAGGATGGTGAAGCGTTCGCAACCATTGCCAAAGAGCTGTCACAGGATCCAGGCTCAGCAGCGCAGGGCGGTGATCTTGGGTTTGTTGAACCAGGCATGATGGATCTCTCCTTTGATAAAGCACTGTTCGCACTGGCGAAGGGTGAAGTGAGCGAGCCGGTGCGCACTGATTTTGGATTTCATCTAATCAAGGTGACAGAGGTTCGCAAGGGCAGCAAAGAGAGCTTTGAAGCGGTGAAGGATGCACTGCAAGCAGCTTACAGCTCGAGTGAGGCAGAGCGGCAGTTCTTCCGATACTCAGAGCGTCTGGTGGATCTGGCATTCGAGCACCCTGATAGCCTGGAACCTGCGGCTGAATCGCTAGGGCTTGAGATTACTACAAGCGGCTGGCTAAGCCGCGCTGATGCCAACAAGATACCGGGCGGTAACCGGGCTATCAGCAGTGCATTCAGTGACGATGTGCTGCTAGAGGGGAATAACAGCGGGCTGATTGAGATCACTCCTGACCATGCCATGGTCTTGCGTGTCTATGCCCATGAAGAGGCGGCAGCTCGTCCGCTGGATCAAGTGCGAAATGAGATTATCAGCATACTGGCACAGCAACAGGCAGCACGGCTGGCTGAAGAGAAGGCTCAATCACTACTGCCGCGCCTGCGCCAGGGAGAGAGCCTTGAACAGCTGGCAAAAGAGGCCGCTTTGAAGATTGAAAAGGCCAGGATGGTCGCGCGGGGTGATAGCCGACTCTCTCCTGCCATTGCGCAGCACCTGTTTAGCATGCCTCGCCCAGAGGGTGATGCAACGGTATTTGACGGTGTTGCGCTGCCGAATGGAGACTTTGTACTCATTGCACTGCACAGGGTAGAAGATGGCTCTCTGGATAGCATGGATGAGCAGGCGTTGCAGTCACTCAAAGCCTCCGAGGCAAGAGCCAAAGGGCGAGATACCTTTGAGTTTTTTGTGCAGCTTCTGAAAGATACCTCAGAGGTAGTGATTAACAAGCCTCAGGCACAGAAATATAACTAACGAAGCCAGAGGGCTGACCGGGGATCCGGGCAGCCCTCTGGTGACAGCAGCTAACGCTGCCCCCAAATCATTTCAATCAAGCCATTCCCAGAACGTGGTATCCGGTATCGACATAGAGTATATCGCCGGTGATGCCTGATGCGAGATCTGAACAGAGGAATGCAGCTGCATTGCCGACCTCTTCAATCGTGACATTGCGCCGTAGCGGCGTGCGCTCCTCCACCGTGCTTAACATGGTTCTAAAATCAGTGATGCCCGAGGCGGCAAGGGTACGGATCGGGCCAGCCGATATGGCATTTACCCGGGTTCCTTTTGGCCCCAGCGAATCGGCCAGATAGCGGACATTGGCCTCCAGACTGGCCTTGGCCACACCCATCACATTGTAGTTTGGCACCGTACGCACGGCACCCAGATAGCTCATGGTGAGCAGTGCGCCATTGCGCCCCTCCATCATCTCCCTCCCCTCTTTGGCCAGTGCAGCAAAGCTGTATGAGCTGATGTCGTGAGCAATGGCAAAGCCCTCTCGAGTGACCGCATCAACATAGCTCCCCTCCAACTGGTCGCGCGGGGCGAAGCCAACGGAGTGGATAATACCGTCTAGTCCATCCCACTCATTGCCAAGTGCTTTAAACACGTCGGTGATCTGCGCATCGCTGGAGACATCCAGTGGCAGCACAATGTCGGAACTGCACCGTTGCGCAAGTTTTTCGACACGTGTTTTCAGTTTATCTACCTGATAAGTGAAGGCAAGTTGAGCACCCTCGCGTGCCATGGCATCGGCTATGCCGGAGGCGATAGAGCGGTCACTGGCGACCCCAACAATGAGAATTCGTTTGTCTTGTAGGAAACCCATGGGGAAAATCCTTCCTCAGTTAATTCAAAGCTGGTACGTTACCGGAAAAACTCTGTTTGGAAAAGGATTGTGGCTTGAGAAAAGATAGGTTCCAATAGTACCTATGCCATTAGCCAGCAATACAATTAAGCAATTTGTACAATATAGTGGAATGATGATCCTGGTTTCATTGTTGGTCGCCTGTGACAATGACTCCTGGAATAACCCCTATTCTGCGAAAGAGTCGGATAAAAATATCCTCTACAGCTCATTTTCCGAACGGCCAAAGCACCTCGATCCAGTGCGCTCCTACAGCTCGAATGAGTATCTTTTTATTGCACAGATCTATGAGCCGCCATTGCAGTACCATTTCCTCAAGCGTCCCTATGAGTTGATCCCGCTAACCGCAACCAAGGTGCCCGAGGCGCGTTATTTTGATGCAGCAGGCACACTGCTGCCGAATGATGCAGATTCAGCACAGGTTGCATTCAGTGAATATGAGATCACCATCCAGCCAGGCATCCGCTATCAACCGCATCCAGCATTTGCCAGGGATGCAGATGGTCGCTATCTCTACCATGAGCTGGCAGCTGATTATATTGAATCGGTTAATACACTGGCTGACTTCCCCAAAACCTCAACCCGTGAGGCAACGGCTGAAGATTATGTCTACCAGATCAAGCGATTGGCAGATGCACGCCTGCACTCTCCGCTACGAGGTATGCTGGGAGGTTATATCGTTGGGTTTGCTGATTACTCAAAGCGCCTTGAAGAGATCTACAGCGCACTGAAAACACCGACAGATACGACACCTTTCCTGGATCTTCGGCACCATGAGATGGAGGGTGTGGAGGTGCTGGACCGCTACCGCTACCGTATCCGAATAAAAGGAAAATACCCGCAACTGGTCTACTGGCTGGCCATGCCCTTCTTTGCCCCCATGCCCTGGGAGGCGGACCTCTTCTACTCCCAGCCGGGGATGAAAAAGCGTAACATCACGCTAAACTGGTATCCCGTGGGCACCGGCCCTTTTATGTTGACCGAAAACAACCCCAACCTGCGCATGACCCTGGCACGTAACCCCAACTTTCATGGTGAACGCTATCCAGCTGAAGGGGAAGCGGAAGATCGGGCCAATGGCCTGCTGGATGATGCCGGCAGGGTCCTGCCATTTATCGAGAAGGCGGTCTACAGCCTGGAGCGAGAGAGTATTCCCTACTGGAATAAGTTCTTGCAGGGGTTCTATGATGCATCCGGCATCTCATCAGACAGCTTTGACCAGGCAGTTCAGCTTGGCAACCAGGGCGAAGCGACATTGACGGATGAGATGGAGCAGCAGGGGATCAAGCTGATCACAGCGGTGCAGACCTCAAGTTTCTATATGGGGTTCAACATGCGTGACCCCGTGATTGGCGGGCTTGATGAGCGGGGGCGGCTGCTGCGCAGAGCCATATCGATTGCGGTTGATTATGAGGAGTACATCTCTATCTTCAACAATGGCCGCGGCGTACCCGCACAAGGGCCGATCCCGCCGGGTATCTTTGGTTTCAGAGAGGGTGAGGCAGGCATTAACCGTTATATCTATGATCTGGTCAATAGCAAGCCAAAACGCAAATCAATCGAAGAGGCCAAAGCGCTATTGGCGCAGGCAGGGTATCCCAGAGGACAGGATGAAAACACCGGCAACTCTCTGGTGTTGCATTATGAGGCCATAGGTTCCGGGCCGGACGAAAAGGCGCGCCTTAACTGGATATTAAAACAGTTCAAAAAGCTGGGCATCCAGCTGGTTATCCGTACAACGGATTACAACCGTTTTCAGGAGAAGATGCTCAAGGGAACAGGGCAGATATTCTCCTGGGGCTGGAATGCGGACTACCCTGATCCGGAAAACTTCCTGTTTCTGCTCTACGGCCCCAACAGCAAGGCAGACAACGGCGGAGAGAATGCCGCCAACTACAGCAATCCGGAGTTTGACCGGCTGTTTGATCAGATGAAAAACATGGATAACAGCCCGCAGCGCCAAGAGGTTATCGACCAGATCATAGAACTGGTGCGAAAGGATGCACCCTGGGCATTTGGCTTCCACCCCAAAGGATTTACGCTGCACCACGCCTGGTACCACAATGCCAAACCGAATCTTATGGCCAACAACACACTGAAATATAAACGACTTGATCCACAACTGCGCAAACAGAGCCGCGCAGAATGGAATCCACCGATTATCTGGCCCATCCTGGTGCTGCTGATACTGCTGGCACTATCGGTAATTCCAGCAGCCATGGTGCACCGCCGACGAGAGAGGAGTGCCGCAAGATGATGGCCTATATCATTCGGCGCATTCTCTATGGCATCCCCATCCTGATCGGCGTCAACATCATCACCTTTATGCTCTTTTTTGTTGTCAACTCACCGGATGATATGGCACGCATGCACCTGGGGATGAAGCGGGTAGCACCCGAAGCGATCGAAAAGTGGAAGCAGGAGCATGGTTATGACAAGCCCCTGCTATACAATGCCGCAGCTTCAGGCACAGCCAGCCTGACGGACACCATCTTCTTTGAAAAATCGATCAAACTGTTTCAGTTCGAGTTTGGCTCCTCCGACAGTGGCCGCGATATTGGTTACGACATCAGCCAGCGTATGTGGCCCAGCCTGGCCATTGCTGTGCCGACGCTGATCGTGGGGCTGGCAATCAATATCACCTTTGCGCTGTTGATCGCCTTTTTTCGAGCCACCTACATCGACTACTGGAGCGTAGTGCTCTGTGTCGTCATGATGTCCATCTCTACGCTGTTCTACATTATTGGCGGCCAATACGTTGTGAGCAAGCTGCTGCATCTGGTGCCCATCTCCGGTTATGACACCGGCATGAGCGCAGTAAAGTTTCTGATCCTGCCAGTTATCATTGGCGTCATTGGTGGCATCGGTTCTGGAACGCGCTGGTATCGCACCCTCTTTCTTGAAGAGATCAACAAGGATTATGTGCGCACTGCGCGCTCCAAAGGGCTCTCTGAAAACAGGGTGCTGTTTCAGCATGTATTGAAGAATGCAATGATCCCCATCCTGACCGGAGTGGTGGTGATTCTGCCTCTGCTGTTTATGGGCAGCCTGATTACCGAGAACTTTTTTGGCATTCCAGGGTTGGGGAGCTACACCATCGAAGCGATCAACCGGCAGGATTTTGCCATTGTCCGCTCCATGGTCTTTCTGGGTTCCGTACTCTATATCCTGGGTCTGATCCTGACCGACATCTCCTACACACTGGTTGATCCGCGTGTGCGTCTGTCATAACTATTTGTCCTATAGATATATCCGCGCAGCTGCTGCTTTGTCACCTTGAAGATGGGATAATAGCCGGTTCTTGCAGTTCCATATTTGTATTCAAGAGGGTAGGTTGAAAATGGGTGAAAAAAGCACCGATGTTGTCTGGCACCATGCAACAATAACGCGTGAGTTGCGCGAGCAGCAGAATGGTCACAAGAGTGCCGTGCTGTGGTTTACCGGGCTCTCCGGCTCCGGCAAATCAACACTGGCACATGCGGTAGAGGACAAACTGCATGCCATGGGGATTCGAACCTTCGTACTGGATGGCGATAATGTCCGGCACGGCCTCTGCTCTGACCTGGGGTTTTCTGATGATGACCGAACCGAAAACATCCGCCGCATTGGTGAACTTGCAAAACTGTTTTTAGAGGCCGGCATTGTGGTACTCACCGCATTTATCTCCCCCTTTCGGCAGGATCGCGAACTGGCTCGCAGCGTAACCCCACACGGTGATTTCTATGAAATCTTCTGTGATTCACCACTTGAGATTTGTGAATCGAGGGATGTCAAAGGACTCTATGCCAAGGCACGCGCCGGTGTAATCCCGCAGTTCACCGGCATCTCCTCCCCCTACGAAGAGCCCACTGCCCCTGAAGCACATATCGACACAGGCACGCAGGAGCTGGAATTTTGCGCCGACCAAATCGTCAAACTCTTGCGTGACAGAGGCGTAATCAGCCTGTAATTACCACTGTTGCCAGGATATTTTTATGGATGCAGACTATTTCAAAGAGAAGACCGCTGAGATAGAGGCGCGTATCAACAGGTTCATGGACGATGGGCTTAAGCTGTTTATCGGCTCATCGTTTCAGACCCACAGCATCCCGTTGCTGCACATTGTGACCTCAATCTCAAAAGAGATCCCGGTCTACTTTATCGATACAGGTTTTCACTTTCCAGAAACACTGATCTACCGGGATCAGATCGCAGAACTGTTTGACATAGAGGTGATCAATACCCACTCTGTGGTTTCAAAAAACCTGCAATGTGATGCCGATGGCAACCTCTATTTTGCATCAGACCCTGACCACTGCTGCTATCTGAACAAGATACAGCCTCTTGAGCCGGTATTGATAGCACATGATGTCTGGATCAACGGCATCCGGGCAGAGCAGAGTGCGCATCGAAAAACGATGGGGTCGGTGATAAAGGGGCCGTTCGATACCTTGCGTTATCACCCGGTACTGCACTGGACGAACAAAGACATTTTTTATTATCGTAAACTGCATAATCTACCCCCGCATCCTCTGGAAGAGAAGGGCTATCTGAGCATTGGTTGCGAACCTTGCACGCGAAAGGTTGACCCATCGGGTGATGAACGGGCGGGCCGATGGTTTGGCATGAAAAAGACCGAGTGCGGTCTACACACAGAGCTGGTTGGGAACAAATAGATGAGAGTATTGATCACAGGTGGTGCAGGTTATATCGGGACTGAACTGGCCTATCGGCTGGCAGAGCGGCCAGATGTTACACAGGTTATTATCTATGACAATCTGAGCCGTGGTAACTACAACCTGTTTATCGGGGTCAGAAAATTCCCCAGAGACAAGGTAGCCTTTATCAACGGCGATCTGCTTGACTCTCGCAAGCTGCGCAAGTCACTGAGTGACGTTGATGTGGTTTATCATCTTGGAGCCAAGGTGACGAAGCCTTTTTCAGATCACAATCCACACCTGCTGGAACAGGTGAACCACTGGGGAACGGCTGAGGTTGTCTATGCGATTGAAGAGAGCAAGGTCTCCCGCTTCATCTATGTCAGCAGCTCTGCCATCTACGGCACCTCGGATCAGGAGGTTAGTGTCGACACACCGCCTGAACCATCAACCTATTATGGGATATCCAAGCTGCGTGGTGAAGAGCATGTTGTCCGACTGCAACAGAAAATGGCAGCCTATATCATGCGAACCGCCAATGTATATGGATACAGCAAGAGCATGCGGTTTGATGCCCGGCTGAACCGCTACATGTTTGAGGCGGCCTCTGGCCAGCGGATCACAGTAAATGGCTCTGGAAGCCAGACCAGAGCCTATATTCACATCGATGATACAACCGACTGCCTGGAGGCACTGCTCACCGCAGACCTCAAACCCGACACCTATGATCTAACGGCACGCAACCTCACCATCCAGGAGATTGTGGAGGGGGTCAAAACCGTATTCCCAGAGACCGAAACCCTCTTTATCAACCAGCATGTAACCCCCTGGGAGCTTCGAGTAAAACCGGATGCCAGGCTATCCCACCTGCATTCAGAGGATGCAACCTTTCTTGAAGAGATCAAGGAGTTTAAAAAACAGTTCACGCTTGATTTTCATGACTGAGCACCCCCGCTAACAGCCATAATCCTGAAAAAAACCAGCTGAATCCACGGTGGCTCTTTATTAGGATAACCCATCTGGAATATGGTCTAATGCGCGGCTATGTATAAACCCCTCGAACTCTTCATCGGCCTGCGCTACACCCGTGCCAAGCGGCGCAACCACTTTATCTCCTTCATCTCTTTGACCTCGATGGTGGGCATCATGCTGGGGGTGGTGGCGCTGATCACCGTACTGTCCGTTATGAACGGCTTTCACAAAGAGGTTCGTGAGCGCATTCTCGGGATGGCATCTCATGCCACAATCACTTCAGCCCGGGGAGGCCTGCAAAACTGGAAAGAGGTTATCCAGCTCTCAAAAGATCACCCCCATGTTGTTGGACAGGCCCCTTTTGTCGAGGGGCAGGTGATGCTGGTCAATGGAAAAAATGTCAGCGGCGTGATTCTACGCGGCATCCTGCCGGAGTATGAACCACAGGTTTCAGATGTGGCAGAGCACATGGAATTTGGCTCCATGACCGACCTGCAACCCGGAAAATACAATATCGTTATTGGCAAAGAGCTGGCCTTTATACTGGGCGTCAGCCCGGGTGACAAGGTGACCGTAGTCACACCACAGACCACCATCACCCCAATGGGCACCATGCCCCGCTTCAAACGCTTTACCGTGACCGGGGTGTTTGAGGTGGGAATGGGTGAATATGACCGGGGCATGGCGCTGGTGCATATGCGCGATGCGCGCAAACTTCAGCGACTGGGCGATGCCGTTACCGGCGTACGGCTGAAGCTGGATGACCTCTATCTGGCACCCAAAGTCTCACGCCAGCTGGCCAATGAGCTGCCTGGGCTCTACCGGATCAGCGACTGGACACGCCAGCACCAGAATTTCTTCAGCGCCCTGGCGATGGAGAAGCGCATGATGGGCATCATCCTCTCACTGATCGTAGCGGTGGCTGCCTTTAACATCGTATCGACCCTGGTCATGGTAGTGACCGACAAGCAGGCTGATATTGCCATCTTGCGCACCCTGGGGATCTCCCCACGCAGCATCATGGCCATCTTTATGGTACAGGGGACAATGATCGGTTTTATCGGCACCCTACTGGGCATCGCCGGGGGCGTTGCACTGGCGCTGAATCTGGAAGCCCTGGTGAAATGGGTTGAGACCACCTTTGGTTACGATTTTCTCGATGCCAATGTCTACTACATCAGCGAGCTGCCATCCGACCTGCACTGGGATGATGTCAGCCTGATCAGCATCAGTGCCTTTATAATGACCATTCTCGCCACCCTCTATCCCGCCTGGAAAGCCGCGCGAACTCAACCAGCCGAGGCACTACGCTATGAATGACCACCCGGTACTGGAGTGCCGCAATCTGGTACGCACCTTTGCCGATGGCGAACTGCGAGTTGAGGTACTGAAAGGTGTTAACCTGCGCGTTGAGGCAGGTGAGCGTCTTGCGATTATAGGCTCATCCGGTTCAGGAAAGAGCACCCTGCTGCACTGTCTGGGCGGGCTGGATCAGGTCACCTCCGGCACCGTATTGATTGATGGAGTCGATATGGTGGCACTGAATGAACGCCAGCGTGGCGTCCTGCGCAATCAGGCATTGGGGTTTGTCTACCAGTTTCACCATCTGTTGCCGGAGTTTACCGCACTGGAAAATGTAGCCATGCCGCTACTAATTGGGGGCGCTGACATCCCAACGGCCAGCGCTCAAGCGACAGAGATACTGGAGCGGGTTGGCCTTGCAGCGCGCAGTGGACACAAACCCGGTGAGCTTTCCGGTGGAGAGAGGCAGCGTGCGGCAGTCGCCCGTGCACTGGTAAACCACCCCCGCTGCGTACTGGCAGACGAACCTACCGGCAATCTGGATCGCAACACAGCGGAACAGGTCTACCAACTGATGCTGGAGCTAAACCGGGAGCAGGGCACCAGCTTTATTGTCGTAACGCATGACCACAGTCTTGCAGGACGGATGGATCGGGTATTGAACCTGGATGATGGTCTCTTTCAGAGTTAGCCAGCAGCCTGCTGTCTTTTCCGGCGTTTTTTAAGCTGACTGACAACATACCAACGCCAGTAACCCCGCATGACGACATACCCAACAGTGGCAGCAACAAGGGCACATAGCAGGCTGCCCAGATAGAGCGGCTGCCAGATTCCGCCGATACTGTTCATCACCCAGTCAACCGTAAGTTCAAACTCAACCTCTTGCATGGGTTCACCCAGAATCCAGGTGCCGACAAGATAGGTGGAGTAAAATATGGGTGGCATGGTGAGTGGATTGGTAATCCACACCAAAGCCACCGATATGGGCAGATTGACCCGTGCCGGGATAGCCATAGCCGCAGCGGCCACCATCTGAAAAGGGATCGGGATAAAGGCCCAGAACAACCCCACAGCAAAGGCTCCGGATACCGAACGGCGATTAAGATGCCACAGACTTGGATCACGGAGCTGCCGCCCGAATATGCGCAGATATTTATGGTTGCGAATCGTCTCTTTATCAGGCGCGTAGCGTTTGATTAACTTCTTTGGCATAGTTCATCTGTAAATCATCTGCCTCTATTGAACCATGCAAAGCAGTATATTGGCTACTCTGTGGCAGCAAATACCTCTGGAATGGACTTTAATAAGTCATGGATAAGCAAGGTTGCAGATGCCTGTTTTGGGTTCAGACTGGGTAAAGCCACCTGCTTTTGGCAAATATTGGCTATCGGCGCAATGCTATAGCCATGGTCTGATACGAGCATTAGCACAATAACAAGGAATATAGATGATTCAGGTTTACTGGCAGCTGATTGTTATGCTCATGCTACTCTCTGGCCCACTCTGCGCCGAGATTAATACAGCAAACAGCTCCCTTCTTCCGCAAAAAACCACCACCGTTCATAACAGTGGCCTCCCCCCATTAGAATCCACCCATTCCGATTCAGCTATCAAACTGACAGCAGACGAGCAGGCATGGCTGAAGGCACACAAATATATTCGCCTTGGTATCGACCCGGCATGGACACCTATCGAATTTTTTTCTGAACAGAATGAATATCAGGGCATCTCTTCTGAATATATTGAATACCTGAGCGATGTGCTGGACATCAATATGACACCCCTGAGAGGCCTTGATTGGGCCGGGGTTGTTCAAAGAGCCAAGGCAAGAGAGGTTGATCTGCTGCCCGCTGTTGGCAAGACCAGATCACGAGAGCAATATCTTAATTTCACAAAACCTTATCTAAGCTACCCACTGGTTATCTTTACCCAGAACAGCGCCTCCTACATCAATGGCCTGGATGATCTAAAGGGCAAAAGAATTATTGTTATAAAGTCTGGTTTTGTACATGGACTGCTGATGCAAAACCATCCCGGCCTTCTGCTTATACCCGTCTCCAACACGGAGGATGCACTACAGTCACTCACACAAGGGTCAGGAGATGCCTTTATCAGCAACCTGATGGTGACGACCTATGTAATTGCCCAGCGAGGGTTCACCAACCTTAAGGTTGCAGCGCCCACCCAATATACCCACGACCTGCATATTGCAGTACGCAAAGACTGGCCTGAGTTGATCCCCCTGTTACAGCGCGCACTGGATAACCTGACAATTGAGCAGAAAATGGCCATTCAACAGAAGTGGCTGGCCATTCGTTATGATCTGAATGTTGACTACACCCTGCTGTGGGAAGTGATTGCCGCTGCGCTGCTCATTATGTTCCTGGGCACCCTGTGGGCGCTGCAAGTGCGACGGCAGCGAGAGGCGCTGGCAGAGAAAGAGGCACGCCTGCGGGCCATTTTTGATGCCTCAAAATCAGTCTCATTCATCATTGCCAATGGGGCGAAAGAACCAAAGATTATCGAATTCAGTCCCGGTGCCGAAAGGTTATTCGGTTATACGCGGGAGGAGGCCATCGGCCTGCCAGCTGCAAACTTTTTCCGCCAGCAGGATCTACAGACCATTCCAAAAACCATGCGGCTGTTGCGTGAAGAGCGCCGAACCCTCACCGGCGAGACCGAGCTGATACACCGGGATGGCCGGAGCTTTCCTGTGCTCTACTCTCTCTACCCCATGTTCTCCAGCAATGGTGACTATTACGGTGGGCTCTCGGTTTCAATCGACATCAGCCAGCGCAAAGAGGCCGAACGCGCACTGGAGCAGGCAAAACTGAAGGCAGAAGATGCCAGCCGCTTCAAAGGTCAGTTTCTGGCCAACATGAGCCACGAGATCCGTACACCGATGAATGCCATCATCGGCATGAGCTATTTGGCACTGCACTCTGACCTCACGCCAAGGCAGCATGACTACATCAACAAAATCAGTACCTCTGCCCACTCCCTGCTCAACATCATCAATGACATCCTCGATTTTTCAAAGATTGAAGAGGGCAGACTGACCATTGAGATCACCCGTTTCAAACTCGATGACGTGATGGAAAACCTGGCCAATCTGGTCAGCATAAAGGCGGAGGAGAAAGGGATTGAAATCCTCTTCTCCCGCGACCCCTGCCTCGCCTGTTATCTGCATGGCGACCCACTGCGTCTGGGACAGGTGCTGACCAACCTGACACAAAATGCCATCAAGTTTACCGAGTCTGGTGAGATTTTAGTCCGTGCACGCAAGATCAACTGTGATGATGGACGAACCAAAGTACTCTTCAGCGTGCGTGATACCGGCATCGGTATCGACAATGAGCAACTTGCCGATCTGTTCAACGCCTTCACCCAGGCCGATGGCTCCACCACCCGCAAATATGGCGGCACCGGCCTGGGGCTTAACATCAGCAAACAGCTGGTTGAGCTGATGGGCGGTCAAATCAGCGTCGAAAGCAAGCCGGGCAGAGGCAGCACCTTCAGCTTTACCCTTACCTTTGACCGCTCAACCAGCTGCCCAAAGCTGGAGCCGCCACCCAGCTTGAATCTGGCTAATCTAAAGATACTGGTGGTTGATGACAATGCCTGTGCACGGCAGGTACTGCAGGAGATGCTAGAGTCCCTCTCCTTCCAGGTGACACTGGCGGCTTCCGGTCAGGACGCACTGGCAAAGCTGGAGTCAGGCCAGCACTTTGATCTGGTGCTGATGGATTGGCGCATGCCCGGGATGGATGGTATCGAGACCAGCCGCCGCATTAAATCAAGCACAAACCTGGCCAATTTGCCGACCATCATCATGGTGACCGCCTTTGGCCGTGAAGAGGTGATGCAGCAAGCTGATCAGATGGGGCTGGAGGGTTTTCTGATCAAACCGGTCAACCCCTCGCTACTGTTTAACACCATTGCACGCATCTTTAGCTCAGAGAAGCAGCCAATATCCAATACCCTGTTGATGCAACAACAACGCATTAAACGACGACTTAAAGGGCAGGTGTTGCTGGTTGAGGATCACCCCATCAACCAGCAGGTTGCACAGGAGCTACTGGAAGGTTTCGGTCTGGTTGTAGGGATTGCAGAAAATGGCTGCAAAGCCATTGAAGCCATTCAAGAGACCCGCTTTGATCTCGTGTTGATGGATATTCAGATGCCAGAGATGGATGGTTTTGAGGCCACCCGGCTGATAAGAGAGGATGGCCGTTTTGCCGATCTGCCCATCATTGCAATCACTGCACATGCCATGGCCGGTGACCGGGAGCGCTGCCTGGAAAAAGGGATGAACGACCATCTGGCAAAACCCATCGACCCTGACAATCTCTTCAAAATGCTGAGCAAGTGGCTAAAACAGGAGGCAGTCGATACCACACAGCAACCAGAGCCAGAGGATAAAAACAACCATGCCATACTGCCAGAGTCCCTGCCTGGCATTGACCTGTCGTGGGGGCTACAGCGAGTGGGCGGCAACCGCAAACTTTTCAGAAAGCTGCTAAGTGAATTCTACGAGCGCCACCACGGAGACCTAAAACTGATACAGCACTATCTGCATGAGGGCGATACCACAAGCGCCCGCCGCTTAGCACATACCCTGCAAGGCGTGGCAGGCAACATTGGGAGCAAAGCCGTTCAGCAGCAGGCACATGAACTGGAAAATGCCATCATTAACAAGCAGGCAAACATCAGATTGACAGATGCCTTCTGCACCACCTTTAATGAACTGTTTGCATCATTGGCCACGCTTGTAAACGATACATCCTGCGTGCCGCAAAAGGCAGCAACTGATCCGGCAGAATTGAGCCAGAATGATCTCAAGTCATTGCTGGAAAATCTCTCTAAAATGCTTGAAGATGGCAACCCGGATGCGGCAACCATCGTGAATACAATAAGAACCGGATTAAACAATACCGGGCTGGAGGAGCAGTTGATCACACTGCAAGAGCAGGTAGCGAACTACGATTTTGATGAGGCAGCAGAGACATTGAAGCAGCTGACTAAAAAATTATAAGCGGAGTGCACAGTGGAAAACTGCAAGAATAAAATTCTGATCGTTGATGATGAGAGCTTCTACATCGATGTGCTGGTCAACCTGCTGGAGAATGAATACAGCATTGTTGTTGCAAAGGATGGTGAACAGGGACTCAAAAGAGCACAATCCAGCACACCGCCTGACCTGATCTTGCTGGATGTACTGATGCCTGGAATGGATGGCCATGAGGTCTGTAGCCTGCTAAAAAACCACCCCGACACCTGCGATATTCCAGTCATCTTTCTTACCATCAAGAGCGAAGTGGACGATGAGATCAAAGGCTTTGATCTGGGGGCATCCGACTACATCACCAAGCCCATGAGTCCGCCTATCGTCAAAGCCAGGATTCGCACCATTCTGGCACTGGACAGAGCGCGTAAAGAGCTTAAGGCGCAAAACCGCCTGCTGGAACAGCGGGTTCAAGAGCGAACCCGCGAGATTCAACAGACACAGGATGTAGCGATCTACTGCCTCGCCTCCCTGGCTGAGACCCGTGACAATGAGACGGGCAACCACATTCGACGCACCCAGCACTACATCAAGCTGCTGGCAACCTATCTACAAAACCACCCCCGCTTCCGCCAACGGATTGATGATGAATTTATCAACCTGCTGTTTAAATCCGCCCCGTTGCATGACATCGGAAAGGTGGGGGTGCCAGATCGAATCCTGCTCAACCCCGGCAAACTGGAGGGTGAAGACTGGGAAGAGATGAAGCGGCATGCACAGCATGGTCGGGATGCCATTTTCACCGCAGAGAAGGAGCTGGGCAGCACCTCATTTCTGCGTCTGGCACGAGAGATAGCCCACAGCCATCACGAACGTTGGGATGGCACAGGATACCCTCAGGGTTTGCGGGGTGATGATATACCACTCTCTGGCCAACTGATGGCGGTTGCCGATGTTTATGATGCACTGATCAGCCGGCGAGTCTATAAAGAGCCGATGCCGCACCAGCAGGCGGTAGCGATCATCAGTGAAGGGAGCGGCGGGCAGTTTGACCCTGAAATTGTCGAAGCCTTTATCGACCTGCAAGATGAATTCAATAATATTGCACTCCAGTTCGAAGGGTAGAAAAACCAGCGGCCAATGCGCATTCAGACACTCCCCTCCGTTTTAGTAAATCAGATCGCCGCCGGCGAGGTGGTTGAGCGCCCGGCATCTGTCATTAAAGAGCTGATAGAGAACAGCCTCGATGCCGAGGCAAAAAAGATCGAGATCGAGATAGAACAGGGCGGCATCAAGCTGATGCGCGTACGCGATGATGGCATCGGCATCCACCACGATGACCTGCTGCTGGCACTTTCGCGTCATGCCACCAGCAAGGTGGCCAGCCTGGAGGAGCTGGAGCGGATCAGCAGCATGGGGTTCCGGGGAGAGGCGCTGCCCAGCATCGCCTCGGTATCACGCATGACACTGACCTCGCGCGCGCAGGAGGCCGAGCACGCCTTCCAGCTACCCCCTGGGGCCGACGCACCAATACCCGCAGCACATCCTGTCGGATCAACGCTGGAGGTGCGCGATCTCTTCTATAACACCCCCGCCCGACGCAAATTTCTGAAGCGGGAGCAGACCGAGTTCAACCATATTGAGGCACGGGTCAAGCACCTGGCCCTGGCGCGTTTTGATGTGGGTTTTGTTCTGCGGCACAACCGGCGGGAGATCCTCTCACTGCCATCTGCAACATCACGTCCCGAGCAGGAGCGCCGGGTCAGCAAGCTGCTCGGCAAGGCATTTCTGGAGCAGGCAATCTATCTGGAACATCAGGCTGCCGGGTTGCGGCTCTATGGCTGGGTGGCGCGCCCGACATTCTCCCGCAGCCAGGCTGATACGCAGTACTTCTATGTCAATGGCCGGGCAATACGAGACAAACTGGTCTCCCACGCCGTGCGGCAGGCCTTTCAGGATGTGCTCTACCACGGTCGGCATCCAGCCTATCTGCTCTATCTTGAACTTGATCCGGTGATGGTGGATGTCAATGTCCACCCCACCAAACATGAGGTACGCTTCCGGGAAGGACGGCTGGTGCATGATTTTCTATTTCGCACCCTACACCAGTCACTGGCAGATGACCGACCAGGAGCCGCCCCGGACAGACCCATGCCAGCAGGAGCACAAGAGAGAGCATCCACCCCAACCGCACCGCACTTTGTACCACAGACTGCGCAACTAAAACTGGCAGAGCGAGGCGCTCATTACCGGGCCGGTTTTGAGATGCAGCAGCCACATCATGTGGGTGCGGCAGCTGTAGACACAGAGCCGGGTGAGACACCACGGCTGGGTTTTGCACTGGCTCAGCTGCAAGGCACCTACCTGCTGGCGGAGAACAGCGAGGGGCTGGTGCTGGTCGACATGCATGCGGCGCATGAGCGGATCACATACGAGCGTCTAAAAAAGGCCTGGGGTGAATCCAGTGTTCGAAGCCAGCCACTACTAGTGCCGATCAGTGTGGCGGTAAGTCGGCGTGAGGCGGATCTGGCACAAGAGCAGCAAGCAATATTTGAGGCACTGGGGCTGGAGGTGGATCGGATGGGTTCCGAAACACTTGCCGTGCGAGCCATCCCCATTGTGCTGCACGGCGTTGATGCAGAGAAGCTGTTGCGGGACATATTGGCCGACCTAGTGGTCTATGGCTCCAGTGAACGCATTCGCAATGAGATTAACACCGTACTGGGCACCATGGCCTGCCACGGCTCGGTACGCGCCAATCGCCGCCTGACGATCGACGAGATGAATGCGCTGCTGCGGGATATGGAGCGCACCGAACGCAGCGGCCAGTGTAACCACGGCCGCCCTACCTGGACCCAGCTGCGGATGGACGAACTGGATCGGCTCTTTAAACGTGGACGATAAAGTGATCTCTGAAAAAACCGCCATCTGCCTGATGGGGCCGACCGCCTCAGGCAAGACTGAGCTGGCACTGGAGCTGGTGCAGCGGCTACCGTGTGACATCATCAGCGTCGATTCAGTGCTGGTCTACCGGGGGATGGATATTGGCACAGCCAAGCCCGGCCCCGATATATTGAAAATTGCCCCGCATCGCCTGATCGACATCTGCAATCCCACCGACTCCTACTCAGCTGCCCGCTTCAGAGAGGATGCCCTGCGCGAAATGGAGACCACCTTCAGCAACAGGCGCATCCCGCTGCTGGTGGGCGGCACCATGCTCTACTATCGGGCGCTGCAATATGGCCTGTCGAAACTGCCAGAGGCCGACCCAGCTGTTCGGACAAAGCTCGAAGCCGAGGCAAATGAGCAGGGGTGGGAGTGGATGCATCAACGCCTTGCACAGATTGATCCCGTAGCCGCTGCCCGCATCCACCCGAATGACCCGCAGCGCATCCAGCGGGCGCTGGAGGTGTTTGAGCTAACTGGCCAAACCCTAACGGAACTGCAACAGCAGAACAGGGAGCCGAAGCTACCCTATCGCCTGATCAAACTGGCACGCGCACCCAAAGAGCGGGCTGTGCTGCACCAACGCATCACCCAACGCTTTCACCAGATGCTGGAACTGGGCTTTGAAGATGAAGTAAGCGGGTTGCTGGCTCAAAAAGGCATCAGCCCCAATCTGCCATCAATGCGCTCCGTGGGCTATCGTCAGATGTTGGAGTACCTGGCGGGGAACCTTCGCCATGAAGAGATGGTCGAACGTGGCATCATTGCGACACGACAGCTGGCAAAGCGGCAGTTGACCTGGCTGCGGAGCGAGCCGGATCTGCACTGGCTCGATGATGAAGCGGGAGATCTTTGCTCACAGGCCTTGAAATGGCTTAAGAGCGCCTCCACTTAAACAGGGCAGGTTATGTCTAAAACAGTATTAGCAAACCCCTGTGCTACACTTCTAAAATGACAGGATTATAATTCGTATATATGCCCAATCCCGGCCATTTACATCCAACAACAAAGGAGAAAACCATGTCTAAAGGGCAAAGTTTACAAGACCCTTTTCTAAACGCTCTACGCAAAGAGAAAGTACCTGTTTCAATTTTTTTGGTAAATGGAATCAAGCTTCAAGGGCAGATTGAGTCATTCGATCAATTTGTTGTGTTGCTGAAAAACAGTGTAAGCCAGATGGTTTACAAACACGCAATCTCAACCGTCGTACCCGTCAGAAACATCCGTTTTCAGCAGAACACTGAGGGTGGAGACGATACTCATGAGCCAGGCAATTTTTAGCGATGCAGACCGGGGCGGGCGTGCCTGCCCCGGCTTATCCTTTTACAGCAGCCTGTTACCTCCCCTTTTTTGCATAGCCTCTCCCCTGATAAAACCTGATGTTTGAACGTCCTGCCAGCGGCGAATGTGCCGTTCTTGTGCATCTCGATCTTGGTGTTAAAGCCGATAAAGAGGCGCTGGATGAGTTTGAATTGCTTGCAGCCTCCGCCGGAGCCAAGGTGGCCACGCTTGTGCGTGGCGCTCGAAAAAGCCCGGATCGAAGGCTCTTTGTCGGTAAAGGCAAGGCGGAAGAGATCAAAGCCATCATTGCTGCAGAAGAGGCCGAACTGGTGGTCTTCAACCACTCGCTCTCACCCAGTCAGGAACGCAACCTTGAACAGGAATTCCAGTGCCGGGTCGTCGATCGAACCGGGCTGATCCTGGACATCTTTGCCCAGCGCGCGCGCACCTTCGAAGGCAAGCTACAGGTAGAGCTGGCACAGTTGAGGCACCTCTCAACCCGCCTGGTGCGCGGCTGGACACACCTGGAGCGTCAGAAGGGGGGTATCGGCCTGCGCGGGCCGGGTGAGACCCAGCTTGAGACGGATCGCCGCCTGCTGGGAAAACGGATCAGCCTGCTCAAACAGCGGCTGGAGAAGGTCGCCACCCAGCGTGAGCAGAGCCGCAAGGGGCGCAACAAGGCGATGGTACCCACCGTCTCTCTGGTGGGCTACACCAATGCGGGCAAATCCACACTATTTAACCGCATCACACAGTCGCAGGTCTATGCCGCCGACCAGCTTTTTGCCACGCTCGACCCCACACTTCGGCGCCTGGAGCTGCCCGGCGAAGGGGCGGTCGTACTGGCCGATACCGTAGGCTTTATCTCGCATCTTCCACACGAACTGGTCGCAGCATTTCGCTCCACGCTACAGGAGACCACCTCTGCCGACCTGCTGCTGCATATAATTGACGTTGCCAGCCCCCAGCGGGCACACTGCATTGCCGAAGTCAATGATGTGCTCCGGCAGATCGGTGCGCACCAGGTGCCCCAGATTGAGATCTACAACAAGATTGATCTGATGGATGATGGGCAGCCACGTATCGAACGGGATGAAGATGGAGTAGCCCGGCGCATCTGGCTGTCGGCACAGACCGGGGCAGGCATCGAGCAGCTGACCGAAGTGCTGGCCGAGTTTTTTCACCAGGAACAAATCCGCCAGACCTTCCACCTTACCGCCACCGATGGGCGTCTGCATGCGCAACTTCATGCGCTGGGAGAAGTCTACTCTGACCAGGCACAGGATAATGGTGGCTGGGAGATAGATGTGGAGCTGCCGATCCGGCATTATGAGCAACTTATTGGTCAGGATGAGCAATTAGCAAAACGATTGCTTGCCACAGTGCAGCAAGCCCCCTAAAATCGCGCTTTCGCGGTATAACCTATTTTGCGGGTCTGCGCTGTGCGCGGGCCAAAATGCAAAAACAGATAATTGGAGCACTTTATGACCTGGAATGAACCGGGTGGTGGCAACAAGGGTGACAGAGACCCTTGGAGCGGAAAAGGCAAAGGCGGTCAAAATCAAGGCCCGCCAGATCTTGACGAAGTAGTTAAGAAACTGCAGGAAAAGCTCGGCAGCCTCCTTGGCGGGGGCGGCAACTCCAGCTCCGGTGGCAAACCCGGTGATGCGTCAGGAGGCGGAATGCCCCCAGGCGGCTCAAAGGTGATTGCCGTTGTAGTTATCGCCGCCATCGGCATCGTCCTGCTCATGAACAGCTTTTACAAGATTGAAGCAGCAGAGCGTGGCGTTGTACTGCGCTTTGGAGCGTACAACCAGATAACGGATCCGGGTTTGAACCTCAAACTCCCCTTCATAGATGAAGTCTACAAGGTGAACATCGACCAGATCAGCTCCTTCAACCACAAGGCGCAGATGCTGACGAAGGATGAAAACATCATCGATGTTGAGTTGACGGTGCAGTCCAAGATCCAGGATCCAGCAGACTACCTGTTTCAGGATCGCAACCCGCAAAAGACCATTCAGGACGCAACAGAGACTGCCGTGCGTGAAACCATCGGTAAAAGCGGTCTCGACTTCATCCTGACGGAAGGTCGTTCATCCATTGCAGCCGATATCAAAGAGCGTGCGCAACGGCTGATTGATCTGTATAAAACCGGCCTGAAAATCACCAGTATCAACATGCAACCAGCAAAACCGCCGGAGCAGGTCAAGAGCGCATTTGATGATGCCATCAAGGCACGCGAGGATAAGGAGCGACTGGAGAACGAGGCGCATGCGTATGCCAACCAGATCGTGCCACAGGCGCGTGGTGCGGCAGCTCGCCAGGTAGAGGCGGCCAGGGCCTATGAGGAGAAGGTGATTGCAGAGGCAGAAGGTGAGAGCAGCCGCTTTCTGGCCGTGCTGACGGAGTATGAGAAAGCGCCTGAAGTGACCCGTGAGCGTCTCTATCTGGAGACCGTAGAGGAGGTGCTGAGCAGAACCAGCAAGGTCATGCTGGATGTCAAGAGTGGCAACAGCCTGATGTACCTTCCATTAGACAAACTGATCAAATCAGCGGGCACAAGCACGACAGACCCCGATGCGCCACAAATGACAACGGACTATGGTCTAAGCGCACCGCTGCAACAGCAACCGGCCGACACACGCATGCGTGATGTAAACCGTGGCAGGAGGGTACGCTAATGAGCACCGGTAAAATAGGAATTTTGGCACTTGCGCTAATCGTAGCGATTGGCGGTTACTCAGCGGCCTTCAAGGTACAGGAGTGGGAGCTGGCACTGAAGCTGCGATTGGGCAAGATCGTAGATTCAGATTATGAACCAGGGCTGCACTTTCTGCTGCCCATGGTCAACAACGTCCTGAAATTCGATGCACGAATCCAGACGCTTGATGCAGAGCCACAACGCTTTCTCACCGCCGAGAAAAAGGATGTGATCGTCGACTCCTTCGTGAAATGGCGTATCACCGATGTGGCGCAGTACTATCGCTCCACAGGTGGCCGCATCACCACCGCATCGCGTCTGCTGTCAGAACGTATCAACACCAGCCTGCGTGATGAATTTGGTAAACGCAGCATCCAGGATGTCATCTCGGGTGAGCGTACAGAGATCATGGCGCTGCTGACCAAGGATTCTGATGCAAAAGCGGCTGAACTCGGTATTGAGGTTATCGATGTCCGGGTCAAACAGATCGACCTGCCACAAGAGGTGAGTGGATCAGTGTTTGACCGCATGCGGGCAGAGCGACTGCGGGTAGCCAGTGAGCTGCGGGCACGCGGTGCGGAGGAGGCGGAAAAGATACGCGCCAATGCCGATCGCCAGGGCACCATCATCATTGCCGAGGCCTACAAAAAGGCAGAGGAGCTGCGTGGTACCGGTGATGCACAATCGTCTGAAATCTACGCCACGGCATACAACCAAAACCGTGAATTCTACTCTTTTTACAGAAGCCTGAACGCCTACCGCAAGGTCTTTAACAGCGGTGGCAACCTGATGGTTCTGGAGCCTGATTCAGAGTTTTTCAAATACTTTAACAACATGAATGTTCCCCAATAGAGGGGCTGCCGAAGGCACCCTTAAAATTATGAGCCTTTTTGATAAATAGGAATTAGCCGGGCAGCAACTGCCCGGCTTTTTTGTCTCTATGTGGCATGATCTATTCGTTGCTCTGGCACTGGTGATGGTTATTGAGGGGATGCTGCCATTCCTCAATCCAAACGGCATGCGCCAGATGATGCGCAAAATGTCGGAGATGGATGACAGAACCCTGCGCATGACCGGCCTGGCCAGCATGCTGGTGGGTGTTACTGTGTTGTACCTGATTAATTGAGAACCTCGATGGACAATGAACGCTGGTTGCTGCCGGAAGGGGTGGATGAGATGCTCCCTCCCCAGGCCTGGAACCTTGAAAAGCTGAGAGCTGAACTGCTGGAACTCTACCGCAGCTGGGGCTATGAGCTGGTCATCCCCCCCTTTATAGAGTTTCTGGATTCACTGCTCACCGGCGCAGGCAGTGACCTGGATCTGAAAACCTTTAAGCTGACGGATCAGATAACCGGCCGGCTTATGGGCGTGCGCGCCGATATGACGCCTCAGGCAGCCCGCATGGATGCCCATCAGTTGCGCCGTGATGTCCCCACCCGGCTCTGCTACCTGGGCACCGTGCTGCACACCCGCTCAGATGACTTTGCCAGCTCGCGCAATCCACTCCAGATCGGTGCTGAGCTGTTTGGTCATGCGGGGGCAGAGAGTGATGTCGAGGTGCTCTGCCTGATGATGGAGACACTCAGGCAGACCGGCATCCATGATCTCTACCTCGATCTGGGGCATGTCGGCATCTATCGTGGACTGGCTCGGCAGGCCGGGTTACATACGGCCGCAGAGCAGGCACTGTTTGATGCACTGCAACGCAAGGCCACACCAGAGATTCAAACGCTGCTGGAAGAGCTGGCGGTGCCAGAACCGGTCGCCGGCATGCTGGCCTCATTGGCGCAGCTAAATGGTGATGATGCCATTGCACAGGCGAAACAGCAGCTGGCCGAGGCAGACCAAGAGGTACAAGAGGCATTGAACTACCTGGAAGAGGTTGCCAAAATGGTCCGGCAGCGCCTACCCAATGTGCCACTGCACTTTGATCTGGGCGAGCTGCGCGGCTACCACTACCAGACTGGCGTGGTCTTTGCCGCCTTCGTTCCAGGACGAGGCCAGGAGATCGCGCGCGGCGGACGCTATGATGCCATTGGCAAACTGTTTGGCCGCTCACGCCCCGCTACAGGTTTTAGCGCCGATCTAAAAAGGCTACTGCAAATTGGCATACTGCCTGCACAGCAGCCTGATGAGGGGCGCATCTATGCACCTTGGTCTGATGATGTCGCACTGCTGTCGGCCATTGAAGCGCTGCGAGCTCAGGGCAAGAGCGTGGTTTGCGCACTGCCTGGGCAGAGCGGAGGTGCTGTTGAAATGGGTTGCAATAAAATCCTGAAGCAGCAAGATAACAGCTGGATAGTATCCAGCATTTAAACGATTGAAAGAGATTCAGAATGGGCAAAAATGTTGTTGTCGTAGGCACCCAATGGGGCGATGAAGGAAAAGGCAAGGTGGTTGATCTGCTGACGGATCGCGCTGAAGCCGTAGTACGGTTTCAGGGCGGACACAATGCCGGCCACACACTAGTGATCAAGGGCGAAAAAACCGTGTTGCACCTGATCCCCTCCGGCATCCTGCGCGACGGGGTACACTGCTACATTGGCAATGGTGTAGTGCTCTCTCCGGCCGCACTGCTGGAAGAGATCAAGATGCTGGAAGGGCGCGGCATACCCGCTCGCGAGCGCCTGGGCATCAGCGAGGGCTGTCCACTCATCCTGCCCTACCACATTGCACTGGATCAGGCGCGCGAAACGGCACGCGGCAACAAGGCGATTGGCACCACAGGGCGCGGTATTGGCCCCGCATACGAAGACAAGGTCTCCCGGCGCGGCATTCGCCTGGGCGAGCTGCTTGACCCCGCCCATTTTGAGACCCGCCTGCGTGAGGTACTGGAGTACCACAATTTTGCGCTTGAACACTATTACAAGGTAGATACGGTCGATTTTCAGCAGACGCTGGAGGAGGCGCTGGCTCAGGCCGAACAGATTGCACCGATGATTGTGGATGTCCCGGAAACCCTGTATCAGGCGGAAGCTAATGGCGGCAACATCCTGCTGGAGGGCGCACAGGGCTCCATGCTGGATATTGACCACGGCACCTACCCCTTTGTCACCTCATCCACCACCACAGCGGGTGGGGCAGCAAGCGGCAGCGGCATCGGCCCCTGTAATCTGGACTATATTCTCGGCATCGTCAAAGCCTACACGACCCGCGTGGGTGGCGGCCCCTTCCCTACCGAGCTGTTTGACGCCCAGGGTGAGCACCTAGGCAAAAAAGGGCATGAATTTGGTGCCACCACGGGGCGACAAAGGCGCTGCGGCTGGCTGGACACGGTAGCACTGCGCCGCACCTTTCAGACCAACAGCGTAACCGGACTCTGCATCACCAAGCTGGATGTGCTGGATGGGCTTGAAACCCTGCGTCTCTGTGTGGCTTATAAATTTGACGGTGAAGAGATCGACACGCCACCCATCGGAGCCGAGCGCTTTGCCCGCTGTGAGCCAGTCTATATCGAGATGCCGGGCTGGTCTGACTCTACGGTTGAAGCCAAGAGCTTTGAGGCGCTGCCACAAAATGCCCAGAACTACCTGAAAAAGATCGAAGAGCTCTGCGGCGTCCCCATCGACATCATCTCCACCGGCCCGGATCGGGATGAGACGATGATACTGAGACATCCATTCGATGAGTAGCGCGGCCTAAAGGGAATTTTGGTCGCAACGGTTTATTCTGCTCTGGCAGAATATTTCAAGTGCTGCCAAGCAGTGACTACATACCCATGCCACAACCGACACCTACCCCCGTGCTGTGACAATAGCTCTTCTGCCAGTTGCCGCTTGCAACAGAATCAACATTCAGTGCAGAGGGGATACCCCAGTCATTAGTGCCTGTAGCAACGCGCCGGGTCTGGGCATTATAAGGTTCCGGGTCTGCCCCCGGATCTGAGCCAGGGCTGCGACCGTGAATCAACAAGGCACGGCGCGGCATGCCATGAGGCACGGCCGCGTGGCAGGTCATGCAAGGTGTATTCCTTCTACAACTATGAAATGCATGCAGATTCAGAGTGCCTCCGCTATCACAGCCACCTCCACCCATACCATTAGGGCCACTATAGCCGGTTCGCTGCCATTGAGATGATGTACCACTCGCATAAGTATAGACATTCTTGTCATGGCACCTGAAACAGAGGTGGGTATCCCAGGTTCCAGACTGGCCAGTAGTCTCATCATAGGGGGCATTCAGAATAGGCCA
>JAKISI010000068.1 GCA_021648685.1 Candidatus Polarisedimenticolaceae bacterium | reverse complement strand
CAGCAGCAGGTTACCGCACAGGTAAAACAGTTGATTGATGAGCTGGGGCTGAGCGATATTTCCTATGAGATTCTATTCAGCGGCCAGCGATTCAAGCAGCGCGGCGCCCGGTACCAGTAGTGATGGATGATATAGACCGCAGCATTATCAATACTCTACAAGGTGGCTTCCCCATCTGCGACCACCCCTATGCCGTGGTGGCGAAGCAGCTGGGCATCGGCGAGTCAGAACTGTTACAGCGCCTGCAACAGATGTTGGAGAAAAAGCAGCTCTCCCGCTTCGGCCCCATGTATCATGCCGAGCGGCTGGGCGGCGGGCTGAGCCTCTGCGCCATGCGTGTGCCGGAGGCCGATTTCGAACGTGTTGCCGAGCAGGTCAACGCCTTCCCCGAGGTGGCGCACAATTACGCGCGGGATCACGAGTTCAGCATGTGGTTTGTGCTGGGCACCGAGACCCCAGGGCGGGTTGAAGAGGCCTGTCAGGAGATTGAAAAGGTGACAGGTTATAAGGTCTACAACATGCCGAAGAAGCAGGAGTTCTTTGTCGGCCTGAGGTTTGAGGTCTGATCGGCATGGGTGAAGAGATAAAACTGGATGAGCTGGATCGGCGCATTGTGGTCGCCACCCAGGCCGGGTTACCACTGGTTGCGGAACCCTATCAGCAGATTGCCAAAGAGCTGGGGGCAACCGCCAAAGAGGTGATGCAGCGCATGCAGCATATGCTGGAGAGCGGCATCATCCGTCGCATCGGTGCGGTGCCGAACCACTACACCCTGGGTTTTCGCGGCAATGGCATGACCGTCTGGGATGTGCCGGACGAGAAGGTCCTCGAATATGGCGAGCAGATTGGCGCACTCGATTTTGTCAGCCACGCCTATCATCGCCCCCGCTTTCTGCCCGAATGGCGATACAATCTCTTCGCCATGGTGCACGGCACCAATCGGGACGAACTCAAGCACAAGATCGACACCATCGCCGAGCTGCTGGGCGCAGACAACCGGGCGCACGAGGTGCTCTTCAGCACCCGCATACTTAAAAAGACCGGGCTGCGGCTGGTTACCTAGAGAGTCAAATATGTTTCGTATCTCCCAATACATGAATGAGCTGGTGAACCCCAAACCCCTGGGGCCACAGCGCTCCCCCCCGGGGCCTGTGGTGATCTGGAACCTGATCCGGCGCTGCAACCTGACCTGCAAGCACTGCTACTCCATCTCTGCGGACACCGACTTCCCCGGCGAGCTGAACACCGAACAGATCTTTACCGTGATGGATGATCTCAAACAGTTCCGCGTGCCGGTGCTGATCCTCTCGGGCGGCGAGCCGCTGATGCACCCGGATATCTTCAAGATCTCCCATCGCGCCAAGGAGATGGGCTTCTTTACTGCGCTCTCCACCAACGGTACCCTGATTGGCGATGAGAATATCGACGCCATCCACGAGGTCGGCTACGACTACGTCGGTATCAGCATCGACGGCATTAAAGAGACGCACGATGAATTTCGCCGCATGCAGGGCGGCTTCGATGCGGCGCTCAATGGCCTGCGCATGTGCCGTGATCGTGGCATGAAGGTCGGGCTGCGTTTCACCATGACCCAGGACAATGCCGAAGAGCTGCCACAGCTGCTGCAACTGATGGATGACGAGGGCATTGATAAATTCTACTTCTCGCATCTCAACTACGCCGGGCGTGGCAATAAAAACCGCGAGACCGATGTCTTCCTGCAGACCACCCGCTGGGCGATGGAGCTGCTGTTCGAGCGGGCGCTGGCCGATGTGCGTGCGGGTCGAGCCAGTGAATTTGTCACCGGCAACAACGATGCGGATGGTGTATTCATGCTGCAATGGGTGAAGAAAAACCACCCGGAGCAGGCAGAACAGATGGAGGCCAAGCTGAACCAGTGGGGTGGCAACAGCTCTGGGGTGAATGTAGCCAACATCGACAACCTGGGCCATGTACACCCCGATACCATGTGGTGGGACTATGACCTGGGCAATGTAAAAAAGCGCCCCTTTTCAGAGATATGGACGGACACCTCAGACCCCATCATGGCAGGCCTGAAGGCAAAACCGAGGGTGATTTCAGGCCGCTGTGGCCAGTGCATCCATTTTGGTATCTGCGGTGGTAACACCCGGGTGCGGGCGATGCAGCTGACGGGTGATGCCTGGGGTGAAGACCCGGCCTGCTATCTCACCGATGCCGAGATTGGCATTGGCGATGCCGAGCGGGATATGGGTAACAATCCGGTGGGGAACCAATAGCATGTCACATATAACAGGCGGGACTTGTGCCCGATTTTTGGGTGCTTCAGCCCCGTCAGTGGCCATTAGCGCTTTGTTGCTGCTGACACTGCTGTGCAGTGGCGCAGTATCTGGCAAAGCCACCATTGATGTTCAGGCACTCTACAAAACGCACTGCGCCGAGTGCCATAACCCCGAGCGGCTGGGGGCGATGGGCCCGGCGCTGCTACCACAAAACCTGAAACGGCTGCGCAAAAAAGCAGCCGTTGAGGTGATCACCAAAGGGCGGGCGGCCACCCAGATGCCCCCCTTTGGCGACAAGCTGAAGGGTGAAGAGATTCAGGCGCTGGTCGATCTGGTCTACACCCCGCTGGAGCGCATCCCAGAGTGGGGCATGGCACAGATCCGCGCCAGCCACCTGCTGCCAAACAGCGCCGAGCCTCTCTCCGACACCCCCATCTTCAAAGCGGATATGGAAAACCTCTTCGTAGTGGTAGAGCTGGGTGATCACCATGCCACGCTATTGGATGGCGACAGCTTCGAGCCGATCAAGCGGTTCCGCACCCGCTTTGCGCTGCACGGTGGCCCCAAATATGGCCCGAATGGCCGTTATGTCTACTTCGCCTCGCGTGATGGCTGGATCAGTAAATTTGACATCTACAATTTGAAATATGTAGCT
The DNA here is from genome assembly GCA_021648685.1 of Candidatus Polarisedimenticolaceae bacterium. GTDB lineage: Bacteria > Pseudomonadota > Gammaproteobacteria > Chromatiales > Chromatiaceae > WFXD01. The sequence continues at coordinate 10,368 of JAKISI010000068.1, read as the reverse complement.
GAGGTGCGCGCCGGAATCAACACCCGCAACCTGGCCGTCTCGGCTGATGGGCGTTACGTCATCGTGGCCAACTACCTGCCACACACGCTGACGATACTGGATGCCAGCGACCTCAGGCCACTCAAGGTTATACCCGCGATGGATGAGTTCGAAAAGCATAGCTCCCGGGTCAGCGCCGTCTACACCGCCGCGCCGCGAGAGAGCTTCTTCGCAGCCATGAAGGATATCAAAGAGGTGTGGGAGATCAGCTACGCCGACCAGCCGCCGATGGGCTTTTCCAACTGGATGCATGACTATAACCCGGAGGCCGGGGAGGGCAATCAAGAGCAGCAGTTTGCGATACGGCGGGTTAAAACAGATGACTATCTGGATGACTTCTTCATGAATCAGGACTACAGCCAGATCATCGGCACCTCCCGCAGTGGTGGGGGTCAAGTGGTCGATCTGGATCTGCGGCGGGCGGTCAACACCGTCGCACTGCCGGGCATGCCGCACCTCAGCTCGGCCATCACCTGGGAGTATAAAGGCCGCCCCGTGATGGCCACGCCCAACATCAAAAAGGGGCTGGTGACGGTTATCGACATGCAGAGCTGGAAGATAGTGAAAGAGATCAAAACCGACGGCCCCGGCTTTTTCATGCGCAGCCATGAGAACAGTCCCTACGCCTGGGTGGATGTCTTCTTTGGCCCCAACAAGGACCGGATGCATGTGATCGACAAGCGCACTCTGGAGATCGTCAAAACCCTGAAACCGATGCCCGGCAAGACCTCTGCCCATATCGAATTTACCAAAGATGGCTCACATGCACTGCTCAGCATCTGGGACAAAGAGGGCGCGCTGATCATCTACGATGCCAAGAGCCTGAAAGAGGTCAAACGGCTGCCCATGAGCAAACCCTCGGGCAAATACAATGTGCATAACAAACTGACCCGCTCCAGCGGCACCAGCCATTAGAGGAGAGAGAGTCATGAGATATTGGATCAGTTCTGCAGTGCTGTTAATCGCCTCGGTCGCCTCGGCAGAGACACGCTCACTGGTGGTGGAGAAGATAGAGGATGGCGATACGATTGTGGTCATGCTTAACGGCAAGCCAGAGCGGCTCCAACTACAGGGCATCGATGCGCCGGAGGATGTGGAGAATGCCAAGCTCCAGCGCGACATCAAGGTGACCGGGCTGGAGCCTGCAGTGTTGCTGCCACTGGGCCGGGCCGCCACCCGCCACCTGCAATCACTGGTAAAACCGGGGGATACCCTGCAAGTGAGTGGTCACTTTGGCCAGAGAGACCGCTATGGGCGCATCCTGGTGGTGGCAGAGGATGCGGCCGGGCGTTCGCTGAATGAGCGGATGGTGCAGGATGGTTATGCGGTAGTGACGCGCTACGGCGTGATGGAAGCCGCGTTAAAGGCGCAGCTGGAGCGGGCGGAATCGGAAGCCATCGCATCGAAGCGAGGGCTTTGGAGAGAGGCCTCCGAGGTGGCTCAGAACTGGAGCGGTCGAAAAAATTAACCTCGGGTATTTGTGGTTTTCCTGGGGTAACATAGCGGCCATTATTTTTAGTTAACGCAACAGAAATCAGCTGATGGATTATTTACCAATATTTCTTGATGTTAAAACCAGGCTTTGCATCGTAGTGGGTGGCGGCGAGATTGCCAGCCGCAAAGCCGCGCTACTGCAAAATGCAGGTGCACAGATTCGCGTGATTTCGCCAGAGCTGGGCCCCAGTCTGCTGGCGTTGAAAGAGCAGAATGAGATTGAGCATGAGGCGCGGGAATATAGCCAGGGAGACCTCGAAGGTGCTCGCCTTGTCATTGCCGCCACAGATAATATGGCAGTAAACCGCCAGGTATCAGAAGAGGCGCAGGCGCACGGCATCCCGGTCAATGTGGTCGACCAGCCCGAGCTGTGCAGCTTCATCATGCCCGCTATTATTGACCGTTCACCCGTGATTGCGGCCGTCTCTACCAGTGGTGCTTCGCCGGTCTTGGCGCGGCTTATCCGTGGCCGTCTGGAGTCGCTGATCCCCTCCGGTTACGGGCGGCTGGCCGAGCTGGCCAGCCGCTTCCGAGATCGGGTCAAGGCACGCTTCACCAACCCGACCGACCGCCGCCGCTTTTGGGAGGAGGTGCTGCAAGGGGGGGTGGCTGAACGCGTCTTCTCCGGCCATCACGAAGAGGCCAACAGATTGATGGAGCAGGCACTGGCTGAGAATGCGCTGACTACGGACGGCATGGGTGAGGTCTATCTGGTCGGTGGTGGCCCCGGCGATCCGGATCTGCTCTCATTCCGCGCCCTGCGTCTGATGCAGCAGGCCGATGTGGTGGTCTACGACCGTCTGATTTCAAAGCCAATACTGGAGATGACCCGGCGCGATGCTGAGCGCGTCTACGTGGGCAAAGAGAACAACCACCACGTCATGTGCCAGGAAGATATCAACCAACTGCTGGCAAAACTGGCCAAACAGGGCAAACGAGTGGTGCGTCTCAAAGGTGGAGACCCCTTCATCTTTGGCCGTGGTGGGGAAGAGATTGATACCCTCGCCGAGCAAGGCATTCCATTTCAGGTGGTGCCGGGTGTTACCGCAGCCTCCGGCTGTGCCTCCTACTCTGGCATTCCGCTGACGCACAGAGACTATGCGCAATCCGTCGTATTTGTGACCGGCCATTTGAAGGACGACAGTCTGAACCTTAACTGGAAGGCGCTGGCGCAACCCAGACAGACGGTCGTGTTTTATATGGGGCTGATGAGTCTGCCCCATATCTGCCGTGAGCTCCAGGCACACGGCATGCCTGCGAATCTGCCAGCGGCACTGGTACAGAAAGGCACCACGCCTCAGCAGAAGGTCTACACAGGAACGCTCGCCACGCTGGCCGGGATTGCCGAGAAGTACAAACCCAAGCCGCCTACGCTGATCATTGTCGGTGAAGTGGTTGAGCTACGTGATAAGTTGAACTGGTATCAATCTGGGGAAGAGACCACTGAAGAGACGGCATCCTTTGAACCGGCGGCATGGCCTGAACCGGAGCGGGTGAGAAGCTGATATAAAAAAATAAATCAATTGAACTTGCTACAGCGGTGCTCGATCCAGATTGAGTGGTTTTAGTGCTTACAGTGGCTTAAAACGTGGGCAAGACGTGGCAAAGAGAAAAAATAAATGAATTATTGGTCGTGGAACTCCTCTCTATCCGTGGGTATTGATGTAATTGACGGGCAGCACAGGCGGATTGTGGATTACATTAATGAGCTTAATGTTGCTCATCTTGAGAATGACAGAGACAAGGTATTAGAGGTGCTTACAGGGTTAGTGGATTATACTTTGACGCATTTCATTTTTGAAGAAGAGTTAATGGAAAAAGCAGGGTACCCACTGTCTGACGCCCACAAAAAAGTTCATAAAACCTTCGTCGCACATATTAATAAGTTTGTTGAGCAACATAATAGCGGCAAAGATATCACAAGGAGGTTAATGTCTATGCTGCAAGTATGGTTAACGAACCACATAAAAAATGACGATAAAGACTATGTGCCACTTGTAAAAAAATCACTTAACAAGAAAAAAGGATGGATCAGCAGAATCGTGGGTAGATTGTTTGGTTGAATTGAAACGGTTGTATGCATTCGGAATAGATTTGTAGGCTGCATCGAATAAAAGCTAAATGGTGGGTTATGCCATAGCTAGCCCACTCTACCGATTACTGCACCGGCACCAGAACCCCTTTCAGGTCACTGAGGGTGCGGTGCACACCATGGCAGCGGGCGCAGATGGCCACTGCGGCCTTGCCAAGAAATCTTCCGGCCTGCTTGGGCTGTTTGTTACGAATGCTTTCCTCCAACCCTTTGAGCAGCTTTTGAGTCGCTTCCCCCAGGATGCGCTCTTTGGGTATCTCGTCCTGATGACACTTTGAACAGTTCCCCCCCAAGGCCTGTAACTGGATTTTGAGCTGCTTCAGTGCATGCTTTGCAATCTGTGGACGCTGATCTTCTATGGCTATCTTTATGCGATTGAGCGTATTGGAGAGCAGTTCCATGAATCTGTCGTAGTGGACGGCCCTGCCTTTGAACGCTATTTTGTGTCCGCTGAAATCAGGTGATCGGTAGAGTGCGGCAGCCAGTGTCTGAAAATCCTGGTGACAGAGGTTGCAGCTGGCGTTGAGTTTGTCGTGGGCGCGCAGCACCTTTTTGAAGTTGCCTTGCTGCGCGGCGATTTCCAGTGTATCGGCCCAATCCAGTCTTACTTCACCTTTCCACTCTGGCACCATTTCGGGGATTGATCGGTAGCTTTTGGCCAGGCGTTGCCCCCATTTTTTTGTGCCAATAGCATCTTTTTGTCTGGCGTACTCCTTTACGGCCTGCATCTCCCGGCGCAGCCGGAACATGGTGTGCAGCCAAACCTGGCGCTTGTTTTCGGGTTTGTACCACTGTGCCAGCGAGGCGGGTGGCATTTTGAGGGTGATTTGTTCGCTTCCGGCCTGGGTTGTGCCGCTGGTTAAGAGCAGCATAAAGAGACCAATAAAAAGTAGTGGTTTGATCATAGTGCGGTCTTGAGTGCGTTGATGGCCGCCCGGTTCTCTTCCGGCGTACCGATGGTGATGCGCAGGCAATCTGTCAGCAGTGGGTGGGCACCGTTGAGATTTTTGACCAGCACCTTTTGATCTCGCATGGCTGTGTGGATCTCATTGGCTCGACGGGTTGGCATGCGTACCAGAATAAAGTTGGCATCACTGGGGTAGGGGGTGATGCCATCTATGTCATCCAGTGCAGCAAATAGCTGGCTGCGCTGCTGACGGATGAGCTGGGTCTGCTCATCAAATACGGGTTCGTGTCGTAGTGCAAATTCAGCACTGACCTGGCTCAGGGTGTTGATGTTGTAGGGTAGACGGGTCTTGTCGACCTCCTCCAGCCAGGGTTTTGGCCCTGCCAGCAGACCCAGCCGCAATCCGGCCAGTCCCAGTTTTGAGAGGGTGCGCATCACCAGCAGGTTGGGGTAGCGTCCCAGCTCGCTCATGAAGCTGGCGGCAGTGAAGGGGGCGTAGGCTTCATCGACAATAACCAGCCCTGGTGCGGCCTCAATAATTTGCCGAATCTCAACCGCCTCAAACAGATTGCCGGTGGGGTTGTTGGGATAGGCCAGGTAGATGATGGCAGGCTGGTGTTGCTCAATGGCTGTCAGCAGTGCCGGGAGATCCAGGCTGAAATCACTGCTGTTGAGGGGTACGCCCTGGTAGGGCATGCCGGCAAAGAGGGCGATCATGCGATACATGACAAAGCTGGGTTCAACCGAGAGTACCACCCGGTCTGATCCGGCCAGGGTCAGCGCCAGCATCTGGATCAGCTCATCAGAGCCGTTACCCAGCAACACCTCCGCCTCTTCAGGTATCTGCATGCTGATACGCAGTCGCTGTTTCAGTGCGTTGCCTTGTGGGTCGGGGTAGCGGTTGACATCGGTTTGGTGCAGCAGTTCCAGCCACTCTTGGCGCAGGGCTTCCGGCCAGCTGTAGGGGTTCTCCATTGCATCCAGTTTGATCAGGCCGCTGGAGTCCGGTACATGGTAGGCGGAGAGTGCCCTGATCTCCGGGCGCACCCAGCGTTCAATGGCGGCTTGAATATCCATCCTATCCACAGCAGCCATTGCCGCAGCACTCATCAGCGGATGGTGTGGTATCGGTTTGGTTTTTGCCCCGGCGGTACTCCGCAGAGCGGGCGTGGGCGGTCAGCCCTTCGCCACGCGCCAGTACCGATGTGGCATCGGCCAGTTGGGCAGCGCCGGTGGCGGAGGCCATGATCAGGCTGGAGCGTTTCTGGAAATCGTAGACGCCCAGCGGGGATGAGAAGCGTGCGGTGCGTGAGGTGGGCAGCACATGGTTGGGGCCAGCGCAGTAGTCACCCAGTGCCTCGGCGGTGTAGCGCCCCATGAAGATGGCTCCGGCGTGGCGGATCTTTTTGGCCATCTCCTGTGGGTTGCCGACAGAGAGTTCCAGATGTTCTGGCGCAATGATGTTGATTACATCAACCGCCTCGTCCAGATCCCTGACCTGAATGATGGCGCCACGATCAATCAGCGCGGTTTTGATGATCTCTTTGCGCTCCATCTCTGGCAGCAGGCGGTTGATGCTGGCCTTTACCTTTTCGATGAATTTGGCGTCTGGTGAGATCAGGATGGATTGGGCATCTTCATCGTGTTCGGCCTGAGAGAAGAGGTCCATCGCAATCCAGTCCGGATTGGTGTGGCCGTCACAGACCACCAATATCTCGGAGGGACCTGCGATCATGTCGATGCCCACCTGGCCAAAGACAGCGCGTTTGGCGGTGGCGACATAGATGTTACCGGGGCCGACGATCTTGTCCACGCAGGGAATCAGGGCTGTGCCATAGGCGAGAGCGGCCACGGCCTGGGCGCCGCCGATGGCAAATACGCGATCCGCTTCAGCGATGTGGGCGGCGGCCAGCACCAGCAGGTTGCGTTGTGCATCGGGAGTAGGCACCACCATGATGAGCTCAGCCACACCAGCCACCTTGGCCGGGATGGCGTTCATCAGCACGGAGGAGGGGTAGGCGGCTTTGCCGCCTGGTACATAGAGGCCGACCCGATCCAGTGGTGTTACCTGCTGTCCCAGCAGGGTTCCATTCTCCTCCGTGTATGACCAGGATTCCATCTTCTGGTGCCCGGCATAGGATCGGATGCGTTGTGCGGCATACTCCAGCGCGTCACGTTGTTTGGCCGGAATGGAGTTGTAGGCGCGTTCCAGTTGCTCGGAGGGGATCTCCAGTGCTGCCGCGTCAGCAGGTTCCCAGCGATCAAACTGCCGTGTGTATTCAACCAGCGCGTCGTCGCCCCGGCTGCGGATCTGGGCAATGATGTCGTTTACGGTCTGGTTGACCTGCTGGTCGGAGACTGACTCCCAGGCCAGTAATCGCTCTAGTTGTTGCTTGAAATCAGCGCTTGTTGTGGTCAATTGCTGTAGATCAGCCATTGCTATTTTCCTCTTTGGCACGTTCATTGACCGCCATTTTGAGTGCATCGACCAACGTCTTGATGCCACTGTGCTTTATCTTCCACGCGGCCTTGTTGATGACCAGCCGGGAGCTGATGTTGCTGATGTGTTCCAGCGGGATCAGGCCGTTGGCCTTCAGTGTGTTGCCGGTATCGACTACATCGACAATCAGGTCGGAAAGCCCCACCAGTGGTGCCAGCTCCATGGAGCCGTAGAGCTTGATGATCTCAACCTGTTTTCCCTGAGCGGCGAAGTGACGACGGGTGCTGTTGACGAATTTGGTGGCGATGCGCAGGCGGTTGTCGCTCAGCTGCGCATTTTTGACGCCAGCCACCATCAGGCGACATTTGGCGATCTGTAGATCCAGTGGTTCGTAGAGCCCACCACCGCCGTGCTCCAGCAGGACATCCTTGCCTGCAACGCCAAGATCGGCTGCGCCGTATTGTACATAAGTCGGCACGTCGGAGGCGCGAATGATCACCAGCTTGATCTGTGGATGGTTGGTCTCCAGTATCAGTTTGCGGCTGGTTTCCGGGTTGTCAACCGGCACGATTCCGGCATGGCGGAGCAGCGGCAGGGTATCTTTAAAGATGCGCCCCTTGGAGAGGGCGATGGTGATGCAGCCGTCAAATTCCACGTTGTATTCCTGTCTCTCTTGGTGGGTCTATGGGTGATGCGGTCAGTCAGGTATGCGTCTGATGTGCGCCCCAAGGCCGGCCAGTTTCTCTTCGATGCAGTCGTAACCCCGGTCGATGTGGTAGATGCGATCCACCACGGTCTCACCTTTGGCGACCAGCCCGGCCAGTACCAGGCTGGCAGAGGCTCGCAGGTCGGTAGCCATGACCGGGGCGGCGGTCAGTTGGTCGATGCCGGTGATGATGGCGGTATTGCCCTCCAGTTTGATGTTGGCCCCCATGCGCTGCATCTCCTGTACATGCATGAAGCGGTTTTCAAAGACATTCTCGGTGATGATGCCAACCCCGTCGGCGATGGCGTTGAGGGCGGTGAATTGAGCCTGCATATCGGTCGGAAAGGCGGGGTAGGGGGCGGTATGCACATCCACGGATTTTGGGCGTCTGCCCTGCATATCGAGGGTGATCCAATCCTTGCCGGTCTCGATAACAGCTCCGGCCTCACGTAGCTTTTGCAGAATGACATCGATCAGTGAGGGGTTGGTATCACGAACCTTGATTTTTCCGCCGGTGATAGCCGCAGCAACCAGATAGGTGCCGGTTTCGATGCGGTCTGGCAGCACGTTGTATTCGGTGCCGCTGAGCTTCTCGACCCCTTCGATGTGGATGCTGCCCGTGCCTGTGCCGGTTATTTTTGCGCCCATTTTGTTGAGGCAGTTGGCCAGATCAACTACCTCAGGCTCACGGGCAGCATTTTCGATAACGGTTTCGCCAGCGGCCAGGGTGGCGGCCATCATCAGATTTTCTGTGCCGGTAACAGTGACAACATCCATCACCAGATGAGCCCCTTTCAGGCGCTTGGCCTTGGCACGGATGTAGCCATTTTCAACCTGGATCTCGGCACCCATGGCGCGCAGGCCATCGATGTGCAGGTTGACCGGGCGTGAGCCGATGGCACAGCCGCCGGGCAGGGAGACATCGGCCTGGCCAAAGCGGCTGAGCAGCGGGCCGAGCACCAGAATGGAGGCGCGCATGGTTTTGACCAGCTCGTAGGGTGCTGAGTAGTTGGTGATGGTGTTGGCATCGACTTCAATGCGCATCCGCTCATCGACCATCAGCTGCACCCCCATACGTCCCAACAGCCCCATGGTTGTGGTGATGTCATGCAGGTGGGGCACGTTGCCGATGGACATTGGGCTGTCGGCCAGCAGGGTGGCGGCCAGAATGGGCAGTGCGGCATTTTTTGCGCCAGCGATGCGTACCTCGCCAGAGAGAGAGGTGCCGCCAGCAATAATCAGTTTATCCATCAGTTCTCCGCGAGTGGGAGGAGGTCAGCCAGGTTACTGACCCGTGCGATCTCCAGCAGTGATTCAGGTACGTTGAGGAAGTGAAGTTGCTGCCCGGCCGCCCTGAATTGATCCATCCACTCCAGCATCACGGCCAAACCGGCGCTATCGCTGCCGGTTACGCCGCTGAGGTCGATGGTCAGATCCTGACCCTGGTTGATCAGCTTTTCTCCCTGTGCGAGCAGATCAGATGCGGTTGCAAAGCCGAATTCACCCTGGATGGTAAGCCTGCCGTTGCCAGAGTCGTTGAATGTGGCACGGCTCATTGTGTGACCTTGTCGTTCTTCTCTTTCAGCTGGGCGATCAGGCTATCCAGCCCCTTGCGTCGGATCTGGTTTGAAAAGCCGGTGCGGTAGTTGGATACCAAGCTGATGTTGTCGATGATGACATCGTACACCTTCCAGCTCCCTTCATTCAGCCGCAGGCGGTAGTTGATCGGGATGGAGGGTGCGCCACTGGATTTGACCTCTGTTCTTACCATGACCTTCGATGTGTCGGTCTGTGTGCGTGGCGGCAGGTAGATAATGGCCTGGTCTGAATAGTTGAGCAGGGCGATGGCGTAGGTGCGAACTAGTAGCGCCTGGAACTGCTTGATGAATGCCTGCTTCTGCTCATCGCTGGCCTTGCGCCAATATTTCCCCAGCACCATGCGTGACATGCGTGGAAAATCGAAATGAGGAGCCACTGTGGCATTGACCAGATCGAATATCTTTTCAGGTGATCGGTTCAGCTCCTGCTTTTTGTCGATAACCTTTTCCAGCACCTGGTTGGAGGTACTGCGTATCAGCTCCACGGCATCCTGGGTGGAGGCCCAGGCAGGCTGTAGCCCAATCAGTGCAGCCAGCAGCAGCGCCCATTTGATCCTATTCACCATCACTGCCACCTTCCTCTGCCTTGCTGAACAGGAACTGCCCGATGATCTCCTCCAGCACCAGTGCGGACTGGGTGAGTGAGATGGTGCCCCCATCGGCCAGATACTCCTCGCTGCCGCCCGGATCCAGCCCGATATACTGTTCGCCCAGCAGGCCTGCGGTATATATCTTGGCAAAGGTGTCATCCGGGATGGTGTCGTAGCTGCGGTCAACCTGCAGGGTGACGATGGCTTCATAGGTGGTGTTGTCGAACGAAATCTCTGTCACTCGACCGACACGTACGCCGGCCATGGTGACGGGGGAGCGCACCTTGAGGCCGCCGATGTTATCGAAACGGGCAGTGATCTGGTATCCATCACCCCCGGCCAGATTGCTCAGGTTGCTGACCTGCATGGCCAAAAAAAACAGCGCCACAAAGCCGGCGGCCATGAAGCCGCCGACCATGATCTCCATGGTTCTCATCTGTGCCATTATTACTCTCCAAACATCAGTGCGGTTAACACAAAATCCAAACAGAGTATTGCCAGC
>JAKISI010000067.1 GCA_021648685.1 Candidatus Polarisedimenticolaceae bacterium | reverse complement strand
GTATTGAGAACAACGCCACTGCCCGTATGCTTTTCAAGTTCTTCAATCAGATCATAGTAGCGGGGGTTGGTCTCACGGGTCACTACCTGAGCACGAGCCGTGCCATCTTCATGCACCACCTCGGGCACCCGCTCCCTCCAACCTTCCTTCACATCAAAGGTAAAGGTCATATAGGGGGCGGGATGATCGGTTTTCAGCATCTGCTTTGCCACCCGATCCAGCATGCTGGGGCAGAAGGGACGCCAGCGCTCGCGGTATTTAATCTGCTCATTAATGCGGTCGGCAATCCCTTCGGTGTTGGGTGCGCCGAGGATAGATCTATTACCAAGTGCGCGTGGCCCGAACTCCATGCGCCCCTGAAACCAGGCCACCGGATTGCCATCGGCCAGCAGTTTTGCCGCCCGTTGAGGCACTCGGTCGATACGCTCCCATTTGGGGTTTTCCGCATGCTGCTCGCAGGCCTCGATGCACTGCTCCGTGGTATAGCAAGGGCCGAGATAGGCATGCGCCATCGGCTCAATTTTATCCCCCAGCTCATTGGCAATATAGGAGGCCGCGCCGATGGCGGTTCCTGCATCGGAGGCGGCGGGCTGCACAAAAAGCTCTTTTACATCCGGCCGGGCAATGATGCGCTGATTCAGCTTCACATTCAGCGCCACGCCCCCAGCAAAGCATATCTTGCCGGTATCTTTCAGGATGTCGCCAAGATAATGGTCGATCAGACCAAGAGAGACCTCTTCCAGAATATTCTGGATACTGGCAGCGTAGTCAATATAGGGGTCATCAATTGCATCCCCTTCACGCTTTGGCCCCAGCCACTCAATCAGCTTGGGGCTAAAGTAGTAACCCTTGCCTTTGCTATCTTTGTAGCGCCGCAGGCCGATCACGTTGACCAGTTCGGTATTGACCTTAAAGCCACGCTCGTCAAACTCAATCAGTCGGGAAAAATCAAACCGCTTGGGGTCACCATAAGGTGCCATGCCCATCACCTTGAACTCACCATCCAGCATCTCAAAACCAAGGTACTCGGTCATCGCGCCGTAGAGGCCGCCGAGGGAGTCTGGGTCATAGAACTCTTTAATCTTGTGGATGCGCCCATTTTCGCCATAGCCGAAGAAGGTGGTGGCATACTCCCCTTTGCCGTCGATGCCGAGGATCGCCGTCTTCTCCTTGAACCCACTCAGGTGGTAGGCGCTGCTGGCATGCGCCAGATGGTGCTCCACCACTTCGATCCGCACCTTGCCGCCACCAATATTAAGATCGGCAATCAGCTTGTTGAGCTGAACCATATTGCGGTGATGACGCCGGTTGCCGTTGAACAGTGCCGTCAATGCCCGATCCGGGGCATACCAGTGGCGCGCAGCATAGTGCCAGCGGGCAGGGCTGCTGAGCGGGATTTCAGCATGGGGAAAGGCCACCACATCGACATCTTCCGGGCGAACTCCAGCAAACCCCAGGCAGAAGCGGGTCGCCTCATAGGGAAAGCGCCCCTTGGCATGCTTATCGCGGATGAAGCGCTCCTCCTCCGCCGCTGCAACCAATTTACCATCGATAAAAAGCGCCGCCGAGGGATCATGACTAATCGCGCCGGATATGCCCAGAACTATCATTGAATGGATTCTTTTCTGATGAATTAAAATAGGATCGCCAATTTTGCCAGCGATTAGGGTTTGGTGCGAGTTTTAATCCATACCCCGACATCCCGAAGGCGGGACTTTGCTTACATGGGCGTTAAGATCCCACTTCGCGGTTATTTGAGGCTAGAAAACAGCTGTTCTATCTCTGGAGCATCCTTCCAGTTGCGCATAAAGCGCTGTAGATCCCTCTTCCAGGCCTTGCTGAATGAGGCTTCACCCTCATGCTGCTGCATGGCATCCAGATCAATCAATAACGGTTTTGCATCTGCAATCAGGATATTGGTCGCCTTCAGATCGCCATGGCTGATCTGCTGAGCCTCCAGCTGCGCAAAGAGTGTCGTAATCTTTTTGGCCATCGCCGCCTTCTCATCCATTGAAATAGCAGGCTGCAGAAACCAGCTCAATGCATCAACATCATCCACTGCCTCAGCCAGAAAATAGGCGATGGGTTGTAATGGGCCTCGCTTTATCTTTACCACTGCGATGGGGTTGGGGGTGGCAATGCCATAAAAGAGCAGCCGATGCGCATTTTCCCAAGAGATCATCGCCCTGCCAGGACGGGTACTGAGTTTGAGGCCATGCAGCAGCCCTTTGACATTGTAGCGTTTGATCACCAGCTTCTGGCTGCCAGCCCTTGCTGCCCAGACGGTGCAGGTGTTGCCGTTTTTCAGTGCCTGATCCCTGCCGGGAAAGGAGGCATCAGGATCTGCCAGCAGGGTTTTCAGTTCCGGGCTGTCACGCTCCCGGCTGACCACGGCATAATACCCTGCCCGCTTTTTACAGATGAAGGCGGTGCACTCTCGCAACAATTTACTCCGGCGCTCATTCCAACGCTGCGCCCGCGCCCTCTGAATCTGCTGCAACAGCCGCCTGCTATCAGGCGGCTGATCCCACTCCCGTCCGGTCAGATAACAGCCATACAGCTCCGGCACACTGGCCTCCCACTCGGGAGGAATCTGGGCAAAGAAGAGTCCCAGATTCGCCAGGGAACGCTGCTGATCCAGCTCCCCCTCTACCGTCTCAACCCCATCCCCATCCAGACTATAGGTCACCCCCTGTGAAATGACGAAATTGCCAAAATGGAGATCCGCCTGACAGAGTCCCGCCTGGTGGTGTTGCGCCAGCACAGCCATCATCGCCCTGAGCAAGTGCTGCCGCTGCTCAGGGTCTCCCTCTTCCCATGCTGCTCTCAGGCTCTGTGGTTCAGGAAGTTGTGTCAGGATGATAACGGGCGACCCTGCATCGCTCAGCCTGCCGGCATAGCAGAGCTCCGCCGTGGCAATACCACGCGACTGAAAGGCACGGGTGCCATCCAGCTCCCGCTGCCAATGCAGTTGACACCGGCGGGGGTCAAGATAGAGCTTGGCAAACACCTGCTGCTCATCCAGCCTGGCCTGCCACACCTCACGCTTGCCCGGCAGCCAGCGTACACGCCGCAGCAGATGCAGCACACGGCCATCATCCAACAGGCGACGCTCATCCAGCATGAGGGCGGGTTCGGTAGAGGGCGTCTGCCCGTTGCTGCACCTCATCCCAGAGCCGCCGATCCTGGCTCAGGGTCTGGCGTAACGGCAGCCGCCGATATTCGCACATAAAGCGCAGCAGATCCCGCCGGGACAGCCCCAACTCCATGGCGGAAAAATAGAGTGAACCCACATCCTTTACCACCCAGCGGCGAGGTGTCTGTTGGCGGATCTGCACCCGATGCAGGTCAATCACATAGAGATGCAGATGTGCTTCACTGCCATCCCAGGGGAGCCGGATCAGGAAGTGGCATATATAAAAATCGCGGTGATTTACCCCATGCTCATGCAGGGTGCGGGCGATCTGCGCTAGACGGCGGATCAGTATCCGTTTCAGCTTTGGAGCCGGTGGATGCTCACGCCAATCCTCGCTGTACCGCTCCAAGCTGATACATCCCTGCAACTCCTCCGTAATCAACAGGGAGTGCTGGCCTGCCGGGTTCCATCCCTCACGGCCGAAGGCGACCGGCTGCATGGTCTCCACACCCAACTCATGCAACCGATGAATGGCTCGCCACTCATTTTCAGCACCCAGCACTGGCAGCTTCAGGGAGGTGAGATTCTTGAATATCTCACCCCAGCCCACACCCTGGTGATATTTGATAAAGAAGCCGCGCCCGTCCCGCTCAATACGGAAGGTGCGCCGGTTCTGAATGCGCTTAAAGAGCTCCCCATCCAGGGTGCAGAGGGCCTTCAGATCCATCTCTGGAAAGAGATCCCGATAAGGTTTAAGCACCTTCAACATACAACCTCCTGGTTCCGCTCTGCGCGGGTGATAATCACATCCGCTGCCCGCTCAATGAGGCTGTAGAGATCGGTGCGTTCGCAATAGGCGGGGCCGTTGCCAACCCATGCCTCTCGTTGCGGTGAAGCAAGGAACGCCGCTAATCCCCGGTCAAGCCGCCCCTGATCAAAGGGGTCAGGCACCACCATGCCTGCATCTGCATCACGCACATGAAAGGCAAAACCGCAGTTAGCTGTCACCAGCACCGGCAAACCACAGATCATCGCCTCGATCAGCACCGTACCAGTATTTTCGTTGCGCGGAGCATGGATCAGAACATCAGCAGCCCGGTAGAAGCGGGGCACATCCTCCCGCGTGCCGGTGAAGATGATCTGACCCGCCACTCCCAGCCTTTTGGCCAGACGGCGGAATGGCCCATCTTTGCCATGCCCCACCACCAGCAGGCGGCATCTGGCCCGCTGCTCCGCTGGCAATGTTGCCAGCGAACGGACTACCCGATCCACTCCTTTGGTATGAAAGCGGGAACCCACCAGCAGCAGCAGCCACTCCTGTTCGGAGATGCCAAATGCCTCCCGCAGCACCCGGCGGTCATCCTCCGGGCCGTTGGCCATCAGCCGCTGGCGGTTGATGCCCGGTGGCAACAGATGGAAACGCTCCGGCTCGGTGCCGTAATGTTTAATGAATTTCACCTGCTCCTGGTGGGCGATCAGCATCACTTCGGTTTGGGTGCCGGGTTGAAAGACCGCCCTCTCCTGGCGCTTGAAGACCCGGTAACGGGAGGAGATTCGATAGATGGCCGGTTTTGTCTCCTCCACCCTGGCCGCATAACAGGGGTCGGCGGCGTAGTAGACATCCAGCCCTGGCAGCTTGGTAAAGCCCACCCGGCAGTCATAACCCTGTCCGGCAATGGCTTCGGCGAACCGCTCCGCCAACAGGTCATTACTGCGGTGGTTGGTAGAGGCCTTGGTATCCAGCTCAAACACTCCAATATCCGCCGGGCGCTCCCCCTGCCATTCACCCGTAAAGATGTCCACCTTGTGCCCTCTAGCCACACAGGTCTGGGCAATCCGCAGCAAGGAGCGCTGCATGCCGCCGAAGGGGAACCAGAGGGAGACCACAAAGGCCAGCTTCATGCAGCCACCCATTGCGTCTGTTTTTGGAAAGATTCCCAGACCTTGGCGGAGGTCAGCTGCTCATAGCAGGCAGGTTGTACAGCAGATTCACCCACATAATCACAGCGCCGCTTGAGGCAGGGCGCACAGGGAAATTCTGCTACCAGATTTTGATGATGTGAGCCGATCACCCCGGTCAGGTCTGTGCGGGTGGGACCATAGATTGTAACGCCTGGAACCGCCAGTGCAGCCGCCAGATGGCTGAGACCACTATCCAGCCCCACCACAGCTACCGCACCACGCAGCTCCTGCATCAGCTCTGTCAGGTTCATCTGCGGCAGGATCTGCACAGCAGCATTATCAGCAGCCAATCGTTCGGCGCGCAATCGCTCTTCATCGCCCCCCCAGGGCAGGTGAACCGCTAACCCCTGCTGAGTGACCAACGTAATCAATTCCGCCCAATAGGGCTCTGGCCAGTGTTTACTCGGCCAAGTGGTGCCATGCAGAAAAACCAGATAGGGCGTGCCATCTGTTTGGGTCTGGTCTCTCTGAGCCAAGCCATATTCCGGAGCCGTTTCTGGCAGTTTGTAATTCAGAGCCTGGGCAAACAGCTGGCGCAACCGGGCTATGGCATGCTGCTCATGAGAGATCCTGTGGCGCTGCCCATAGGTGAGCGCCACCCAGGGGTCGCGTGCCGAGTTGCGGTCATAGCCGGTGCGTGGCCCTTTGGCCAGCATTGCTACCAGGGCACTTTTGAACATCAGTCCCTGGGCGTCGATGATGAGGTCGTAATTTTCTCTGCGCAGGTTTTGTGCAAAGGCCTGGAACCCGGCACGGCTACCAAAAGCAGGCGCTTTAAGGGAAATACATTTCCAGTTTTTGCGCCAGCGCCGCAGAGCGATCGGGATGACTCGCTGCACGGCCGGATGGGCAGCCGGGATCTCGGCAAAGGCCTCTTCCACCACCCAGTCAAAAGAGATGCCAGGGATAGCGGCAGCGGCATCTGTCACCGCGGGCAGGGTATGGATGACATCCCCCAGCGATGAGGTTTTGACAATCAGCACTCTCATGAGAGCACCCCGGCCAGCGCCTCCTCTACCAGATCCACAGTAAGGGATTCCAGACATTCGAGATGCCCCTTTGGACACTCCCGTTTGAAACAGGGGCTGCAATCAAGCCCGAGGCTGACCACCTGCGAACGGCTGTTGAGTGGTGGGGTAAAACCAGGATCAGAGGATCCATAGATTGCCACCAGTGGGCGGTTCAGCGCCGCTGCCACATGCATCAGGCCGGAGTCATTACTCACCACCGCGTCGGTCAGTGAGAGCAGATCCACCGCCTGCGCCAGTGAGGTGCGGCCACTGAGATCGACCCCGCCCCCGGCCTGTTCGATGATTTTAGCGCAGACGGGTTGATCCCTGGCCGAGCCAAACAGCCACAGATCCCACCCCTGTTCCATCTTGCGGACAGCCAGCTCAGCATAGTGCTGTTCTGGCCAGCGCTTGGCCGGGCCAAATTCAGCACCCGGACAGAGTGCCAGCACAGGTCTGCTCTTCTCTCCCATATCCAGATCCTGCATGGCCTGTTCAGCAACCGTTGAATCAACCTGTAGCCTGGGTGTGGGTATTGGTGGAACCCCCGGAAAATCAGCGGCCAGCCCCAAGGCTACAAAGCGCTGCACCGTCATGGTGAGGCGGGCCTTGTCCAGCTTGCGGAGATCATTGAGCAGCCCGTAGCGCATCTCGCCCAGCCAGCCGGTGCGCCGGGGGATGTTGGCCCAGAACGGAGTGAGTGCTGACTTCAGGGAGTTGGGCAGCAGGATGGCCTGGTCGTAGTGGTGATTTCGCAGTTTGCGACCCAGCTGCCAGCGGGTTTTGAGATCAAGTTTGCCGTGACCCAGTGGCATCTCGACGGCACTGCTCACCTCTGGCATTCGCTCCAGCAGCGGCAGACTCCAGCCGGGAGCCAGTACCTCTATCCGTGGCTCAGGATCACGCTGTTTGAGGGTGATAAACAGACTCTGGGCCATCACCATGTCGCCGACCCAGGAGGGGCCGACGACGAGCACCTTTGGTCGAGTGTCAGTCTGAATCGAAATCCACCTGCTGATAGAGATCCGACAGCGCCAGGGGTATCTCCATGCTGGTAATCGTTATCTCCATCTCTCTGCCGCTGGCTTCGGCAAGATGCCAGGTGCTGTTGGTATCGCGCTCAAACAGCTCGGCATGGGGGCGATCCTGGTTGAGCAGCAGATAGGACTGTAAAGATGGAATGGAACGATAGTGTTCAAACTTGAGGCCACGATCATAGGATTCTGTGCTGTCTGAGAGTACCTCGACAATACAGAGCGGCTCCTCTACATAGAGCTTGCTGCGCCGCCCCTCTTCGCAAAGCACCATAACATCCGGGTAGCAAAATTTATCATGCTCGGCGATGTGCAGCTTCATATCAGATCCGTAGACCCGGCATGGCTTGCCACGCAATCCATTGGAGAGTGCCACCAAGGCATTACTTGAGATCATGGCATGCCGTTCTGTGCCTCCCGTCATGGCAAACACTTCACCGGCTATATATTCAAAGCGCTGGTCTTGCTCCTGCTCCAGCGCAAAATAGTCATCGTGACTCAGGGGTTGCGTGGGTAATCCTTCAACCATTGCTCTGCTTCTCCGGGGTTATACCAAGGTCAGCCACTCCGGGCGCTCATCCCGGCGGCCATGTACCTGATCGAAATAGAGGCTCTGTAGTCGCTCAGTGATCGGGCCGCGGCCACCATTACCGATGGTGCGGTTATCCACCTCGCGGATCGGTGTCACCTCAGCAGCGGTGCCGGTAAAGAAGAGTTCATCAGCAATGTAGACCTCATCACGGGTAATACGCTTTTCTTTTACCGGGATACCCAGTTCATCCGCCAGCTGGAAGATGGTGTTGCGGGTGATGCCATCCAGCGCCGAGGTAAGGTCAGGTGTAACCAGCGCGCCATCGACCACCAGAAAGATGTTTTCGCCACTCCCTTCAGCCACATAGCCTTCGGTATCCAGCAGCATCGCCTCATCATAACCGCAGGAGATTGCCTCCTGCAGTGCCAGCATGGAGTTCATGTAGTTGCCGTTGGCCTTGGCCTTGCACATGGTGACGTTAACATGGTGACGACTGAAGGAGGAGGTGCGGATGCGGATGCCCCTGCGCATATTCTCTTCTCCCAGATAGGCGCCCCACTCCCAGGCGGCAACCATGGTGTGTACCTTAAGATTGTCAGCGCGCAGCCCCATCCCTTCGGAGCCGTAGAAGCACATGGGACGGATATAGGCGGAGTCCAGGTTATTTTCGCGCACCACGGCTCGCTGTATCTCATCCAGCTCTTCGGCGGTATGGCTCATCGGCATGCCGAGGATATGGGCGGAGCGCAGCAGCCGAACAGAGTGGTCGCGCAGGCGGAAGATGGCTGCGCCTTTGTCTGTTTTGTAGGCGCGTACACCCTCAAATACACCCATGCCATAGTGCAGGGTGTGGGTCAGGACGTGGATCTTCGCCTCGCGCCAGGGCACCATTTCACCATCGAGCCAGATGACCCCGTCACAATCAGCCATTGTAGACATCAACTTTTCTCCGAAAACAGTTATTAATCGCGGCAGGGCGCCATCAGGGTTCGCCATACCGATCTGACCAGGTTGCGCTCCTCGGCCAGCTCGTCATCCGCCACCAGCGCCGGTGCATCCTGCAGGCTTTTGCGATGTGAGGCGGTGCGCAACACACGGTAGGCGTCGGCCAGCTGCTCTGCCGCCTCGCCGGCCATCAGACGATGACGGGAGAGCCCTTCGAGCAGGCGAATATTGTCCGTCCACTCCAGCAGGTCGGGGTATTGAAAGGCCCACCGCAGAACCGCATATTGAACCATAAATTCAATATCTGCGATACCGCCGACACCCTGCTTCAGGTCAAACTGACCGGCAACCGTCTTGTCCAGCGACTGGCGCATCTTTTCCCGCATCTCCACCACCTCCAGCCGCAGCTGTTCCGGATCACGCTGGCGCGAGAGCACCTGCTGGCGGATGCGTCTGAACTCATCGATCACCTTTTTATCACCCGCCACCGGGCGGGCGCGCAGCAGCGCCTGGTGCTCCCAGATCCAGGCCTCCTCTTGCTGATAGCTCTCGAAGGCCTTCAGCGAGCAGACCAGCATGCCGGAATTGCCATTGGGACGCAGCCGCATATCGGCCTCGTAGAGCATGCCGGAGGAGGTGCGGGTGGTGAACATCTGGACCATGCGCTGACCCAGCCGGATGTAGAAAACATCGTTGCCGATGGGGCGTGAGCCATCGGTCATGCCATTGGGGTTCTGGCTACCGTGCAGAAAGACCAGATCCAGATCCGAGCCGTAACCCAGTTCAACACCCCCCAGCTTGCCGTAGCCGATTACCGCAAAGCCGGTATCCTTCCCCTGCAGATCGGCCGGCCGGCCGTGGGTGAGGAGCAGTTTGTCCCAGGTCAGCCGCAATACCCGTGCAGTGACCACCTCGGCGATCTCGGTCAGATAGTCACTGACCACCATCAGCGGGATCACCCCGGTCACATCGGCCGCCGCCACCCGCAGCTTGTTGCTCTGGGCAAATTGGCGTAGTGACTCCATCTGCTGCTCCAGATCATCCACCGCCAGTGGTGCCAGCAGGTTGTCCAGCTCCTGCTCCAGCGCCTCTCTGTGCAGCGGCTCATAGAGCCGCCGAGGGTCCAGCAGCTCATCCAGCAGCACCGGATGGCGAGTCAGCTGGCGACTGATCCAGAGGCTCTGGGCGCTGAGGCGCACCAGCTGCGACAGCGCCAGCGGCCGCTCCACCAGCAGTGCAATATAGGCTGTACGCCGGGCGATGGCCTCGATCAGCGGGGTCAGCCGCCCCAGCAGTTGATCCGGCTCGCCGGTCTGGCCAATCGCCTCCAGCAGCAGCGGGATCAACTGATCCAGCCGCGTCCGGCCACGCGCACCCAGCGCCCGGCAGGCGTGGGAGCCATGCAACTGACGCAGCCGCTCCAGGCTCTCGGCCGGGTGGTGAAAGCCGATGCCGGCCAGAATCTCATGTGCCTCTTCCGCCTCCATCTGCCCCTGCCACAGGGCGATCAGCGCCAGCTGCTCTGCCTCGGTTTCAGTCTGGGGGGCGGCAAATACCTGGTCGAACTGCGCCTGCACCCGCTGGCGGTGCCGCTCCAGCTCGGTATAAAAACTCTCCCAATCGGCAAAATCCATGCTGCGCGCCAGACGCAGCCGCCCCGGCTCATCCTCGGGCAGGCTGTGGGTCTGTTGATCCTGCCAGGCCTGCAGGCGGTTCTCTGCCAGACGCAGAAAGCCGTAGGCCTCGCTCAGCTCTCGCACCACGAAGGGTGGCAGCAGATCCCGCTCTCCCAGCAGCCGGAGCACCGCCAGGATGGAGCGGGTCTGCAACTCAGGGTCTCGCCCCCCCCGCACCAGCTGGAAGGCCTGGCCGATGAATTCGATCTCGCGGATGCCTCCCGGCCCGAGCTTGATGTTATCCGCCAGCCCCTTGCGCTTCAGCTCCTGGCTGATCAACCCCTTCATATCCCGAATCGATTCGATCACCCCAAAATCTAGATAGCGGCGGTAGACGAAGGGTTTGAGCATCGCCATCAGCTCTGCTCCGATTTCGCGATCACCCGCCACCACCCGCGCCTTGATCATGGCATAGCGTTCCCACTCCCGCGCCTGGGTCTGGTAGTAATCCTCCATCGCAGCAAAGCTCATCACCAGTGGGCCGGAGTCACCAAAGGGGCGCAGTCGCACATCGACACGGAAGACAAAGCCATCGGCATCCTGTTGATTGAGTGACTGAACCAGTCGCTGGCAGAGACGCAGGAAGAACTGCTCATTGCTGAGGGGACGGCGTGCGCCCTCCACCTCGCCATGCGAAGGGAAGGTAAAAATCAGGTCAATATCAGAAGAGAGGTTCAGCTCGCGCGCACCCAGTTTACCCATACCCAGCACCACCAGCCGCTGCTGCATACCCGCCTTGTCGCGCGGTATCCCCTGCTCGGCGCAGGCCCAGTCATAGAGTCTTATCAGCGCCTGGTCGATGCAGGCATCGGCCAGGGCGCTCAGATCTTCCAGTGTCTCCTGCAGCGGCGCCAACCGGGCCAGATCCCGCCAGATGATCCGCACCATCTGATAACGACGAAACTGGCGCAGTTTTTTGGCCAGTACCGCCTCATCCGTCACCCCGTCCAGCGCCTGCTGTAGCTGCTGAACAACCCTTCCGGCGGGGTAGGCGCTGTAGAGGTCACCCGATGCCAGCAGCGTAACCAGCAGCCCGGGGTCACGCAGGCAGCTCTGGGCCACATAGTCGCTCCCCTCCCAGACCCGTTTAAGAGTGCGGATAAGGGCTGCATCATCAGGAACGGAGAGCCCCTCTGCGGTTGCCGATCTGCACCAGGTTTGCCACAGTTTCTCACCGCGATCCACGAGTTCATTCATTGTGCTGGAATTCATGCAGAGAGCTTAACCCGAATGGGCATTCTTCGCATATCCCTGTAGAATTTTCTGCATGCGCCCAACTGCCTTCTAAATAGATCTACCCTATGAACTATAATCTTGTGCTCTCTGAGCTGGAGCAGGCCTCAACATTCGAACTCTTCCGTCTTCAATCTGCTATTAATACGCTGTTGGAAGATCCCGCCCGAATCGCAGCCATCAAGCATCAACTGCATCCCGGCATGGAGATCAGCTATTTTCACGGGCAAGAGAACCGGCTGGTGAGTGCCCGACTACTGGAGATACGAAAGACCCGTGCCGTTATTCAGGAGGATGGATCCAGCAAACGCTGGACTATCCCACTTTATACGATCAACCTGGAACAGAGCGACACCGATCTTGCCCCGCAAAAGCAGGGGGTTGACCGGCTCTCGCTGCGCATCGATGACCGGGTGGGGTTCAGAGGCAAACACAATGAAGAGCTCTTCGGCGCTGTGATCAAACTCAACCCCAAACGCGCCAAGATCAGGGTAGCCGATACCATCTGGAGCGTGCCCTACAGCATGCTCTTCACTGTTATTGATGGTGAACAGGGAGCCGATCTTTTTATACCCGCCACTTTGCCCGATCGGTAAACTCCAATAATCAACTGAAACCACCCCAGGAAATTAAATGAAATACAAAGACCTGCGCGATTTTATCAAAAAGCTGGAGGCGGAGGGTGAGCTCAAACGCATCAGCATGGTGGTCGATCCCAACCTGGAGATCACCGAGATCTGTGACCGCACCCTGCGCGCAGGCGGCCCTGCGCTGCTGTTCGAAAAGGTTAAAGGGTCAGAGTTTCCGCTGCTGGCCAATCTGTTTGGCACCCCTCACCGGGTTGCAATGGGGATGGGCGAAGAGAGCGTCGAGGCACTGCGAGAGGTTGGCAAGCTGCTCTCTATATTGAAGGAACCCGACCCGCCCAAGGGGATGAAGGATGCGCTGAGCAAGCTCCCGATGTATCGCAAGGTGCTGGATATGGCACCCAAAGAGCTGAAACGCGCGCCCTGTCAGGAAGTTATCATGGAAGATACTGTGGTCAACCTGGCCAAACTCCCGGTGCAGACCTGCTGGCCCGGCGATGGTGGGCCGCTGATCACCTGGGGGCTGGTGATTACCCGCGGGCCAGAGAAGCCGCGCCAGAATCTCGGCATCTACCGCATGCAGGTGATTGGCAAGAATCGCGTCATCATGCGCTGGCTATCTCACCGGGGCGGGGCGCTCGATTTTCGTGAGTGGCAGATCCAACATCCCGGAGAACCCTTCCCGGTAGCCGTGGCGCTGGGGGCGGATCCCGCCACCATCCTGGCAGCCGTCACTCCAGTACCCGACACGCTCTCTGAATATGCCTTTGCCGGGCTGCTGCGTGGCAGTCGTACCGAGGTGGTCAAGGCGCTGACCTCAGATCTTCAGCTGCCCGCCAGTGCCGAGATCATCTTCGAGGGGCACATCTACCCGGATGATATGGCACCCGAAGGCCCCTTTGGCGACCACACCGGCTACTACAACGAGGTGGATGATTTTCCAGTATTCACCATCGAGCGCCTCACCCACCGGCAGAAGCCGATCTACCACAGCACCTACACCGGCCGCCCACCCGATGAACCGGCCGTTTTGGGGGTGGCACTGAACGAGGTATTCGTGCCCATCCTGCAGAAGCAGTTCCCGGAGATTGTCGATTTCTACCTGCCACCGGAGGGCTGCTCCTACCGCATGGCGGTGGTGAGCATGAAGAAGCAATACCCCGGCCATGCCAAACGGGTGATGCTGGGCATCTGGTCCTTTCTGCGGCAGTTTATGTATACAAAATTCGTGATCGTCACCGATGATGAC
>JAKISI010000096.1 GCA_021648685.1 Candidatus Polarisedimenticolaceae bacterium | reverse complement strand
TGGCGCCCGAATTGTGCTGGAATGAAAATGCCGAGCGGTGGATCACCGATTGGTTGTTGAACTTGATTGCAGAGGCAGCAGATAAAGGCGAACAAACGGTCTTTGCACAATCGAAGCAATGGCAAGGTACCGATGAGGTGTTTGCCTCGATTGCCGAGTGCGTCGCCCGGCTCAAAAGCCTGACCCAGCCCTTTCTCAACTGGACCGGCAAGGCGGAACGTCGGCAGATTGCAGTGCCGACCATACCGTTGTTCATCCATGAGCGTCACTCCACGCAGGCCATTCTGGAGACCCTCGAAAGTTACAAGGCGGCGGGCACCACGCTGGATCTGTTTGGCGATCCTGATCTGGATATTACCGACAAGCTGGATGCCTATGAACACAAAGGCCCCTGGACCAATCGCATGGTATTGGGCGATTCCCTGCAAGTGATGAACTCCCTGCTGGAGTATGAGGGGCTGGGTGGTCAGGTGCAGATGATCTATATGGACCCGCCTTATGGGGTTAAGTTTGGCTCTAACTTTCAGCCCTTTGTGCGCAAGCGGGATGTGAAGCATGGCAAGGACGAAGAGATGATCCGTGAGCCGGAGATGGTGAAGGCGTATCGGGATACCTGGGAGTTGGGGATTCATTCTTATTTGACTTATCTGCGTGATCGTTTGTTGCTGGCGCGGGAGCTGTTGACCGAGAGTGGTAGTATTTTTGTGCAGATTTCGGATGAGAATTTGCATCATGTAAGGGAGGTGATGGATGAGGTGTTTGGGGAGGGAAACTTTGTATCCCAAATCAGTTTCCAGACCACCTCGGGATTTGCCTCCAACACCCTGCCCACATTAGGCGATTTCCTGCTCTGGTATGCCAAGGACAAGACGCGAGTCAAATACAACCGTCTCTACCACCCCCAGCCGGTGGTGCCGGGTGAAGGCAACGCCCGCTG
Source organism: Candidatus Polarisedimenticolaceae bacterium (assembly GCA_021648685.1). Classification (GTDB taxonomy): domain Bacteria; phylum Pseudomonadota; class Gammaproteobacteria; order Chromatiales; family Chromatiaceae; genus WFXD01. The sequence goes on along the minus strand of JAKISI010000096.1, from coordinate 1,412 downwards.
GGTGCTGCTGCCCGATGGCAGCTATCGAGGGGTATCTACAAAAGAGAAACGGGGCGAAACACCTATACCAGAGGGAGCACGACTTTACATACCCGACAACCTGCAATCCCAAGGTGCTGCCAGCCAGCCTCAGCCATTTGAGCATGAAGGAAAGACCTATAATCCAGGCGGTAACAATCACTGGAAGCCCACCTATCCTGATGGGTTGACACAGCTATCGGAGGCGAATCGTATCCATGTGGCTAAAAATAGTCTTCGTTATCGACGTTTTGCCGATGACTTTCCTTACCAGCAGATGGGCAATCTCTGGACCGATACCCTGACCGGCAGTTTCACAGACGAAAAGCTCTATGTTGTGCAGACGGGATTAAAAGTCTCGGGGCGCTGCCTGTTGATGACCACCGACCCCGGCGATTTGGTTCTCGACCCCACCTGCGGCTCTGGCACCACTGCCTATGTGGCCGAACAGTGGGGCCGCCGCTGGATCACCTGCGATACCTCACGTGTGCCGCTGGCCCTGGCTCGTCAGCGACTGCTCACCGCCACCTTTCCCTGGTATGAACTGAAAGAGCCGCAACGCGGCCCGGCAGGCGGTTTTGTCTACCAGCGTAAGCAGAACCGCAAGGGCGAGGAGATCGGCGGGCTGGTTCCTCGCATTACCCTGAAATCCATCGCCAACAATGAAGAGCCAGAAACTATAACTCTGGTGGATAGACCAGAGATCAATAATAAGGTCACCCGTGTCTGTGGCCCCTTCACTGTGGAAGCCACCATCCAGGCTGCCGGTTCTATGCTGGAAGAGCAGGGTGCGATCAAAGAGAGCGCAGCATCTTATGAAAACCCCCGCACCTATCTGGATCGCATGATCGAGGTATTGCGCCAGAGCAAAACCCTGCGCCTGCCCGGTAACAAGGCGCTGGAACTGGAGCAGGTGCGGCCATTGCCAGCCGCAGACCATGAGTATCTACATGCCGAGGCGACAGAAAAAAACGGTGATTCCCGCCGTATTGCAGTGATGTTCGGCCCGCAGGATGGCGCTATTGACTCCGGCACGGTGCTGGAGGCGGCCCGCGAGGCTTGGTACAGCAAGTTCGACGCCCTTTACTTCTTCGGCTTCGCCATCCAGGCCAAGGCGCGTGAGCTGGTCTCAAATCGAGGCAAGCTGAAGCTACCCTGCACCTATGTGGCCGTCACCCCCGATGTAGTGATGTCCGATCTACTCAAGACCAGCAAGTCATCGGAAATCTTCTCCATCACCGGCTTGCCGGATGTGGCCTTTAAATCGAATGGTGACAAGGCGCCCAATGGCGATCCCCTCTATCAGGTGGAACTGTTGGGGCTGGACATCTTCCGCCCCCACGACATGGAAACAGAATCCATCCATGCCGAAAACCTGCCTTGCTGGATGCTGG
>JAKISI010000010.1 GCA_021648685.1 Candidatus Polarisedimenticolaceae bacterium | reverse complement strand
TCAATCGGGTAGGCTTTTGCATTCGTTAAGCGCCTTCATCTGGATATGTTGTTTTGTAGGAAATTCAATTATATCCAAAAACATGTTGGCGCTTAACTTTAAATTATCACCTCATCTATATGAAAATCATCAGGTTAGCGTATGACTGGTAGCGGTATTGGGGTCAAACTCGATTGATTGTTGACCATTGACAGTCACCTCTTTATCCCCTTGCTGGCCCATTCGAACCCAACTGAAAGCACAAGGCATCCACGACAGTTGGGAGATGATCCGTCAAAAGCTGGAAAACCAGCAGCGCATTACCGTGAGCTTATCCTGTGAAGCGGGCAAGCGACTGCATATCCGCAAGGCCACGTGTGCAGAGCCGCATCAGAAGGTGATTTATGACGCCTTGGGTCTCTCTTCGCAACCTGGCTCCGTTCAAAAAACAGCGGCCTGACCTTCCAAAAAATAAAACAGTTAGATCTGTAGTGCCATAAGAGGCGCTGCGCGCAGGCTAACTGTCTGTTTTTTTTAAAGTATTGTTGTCAGTGAAGTCGGAAGATGGGTTAGCCGGTTGCAGGCAGTATCAGCTTCAGAACCTCTGCCGCCTGCTGCGGGATGCCATCCAGAACAGACTCTACATCCTGCTGGGTCAGCCCTGTGATCTGCCAGGCATAGGGGTTGACCCGCGCCAGGATCTCATCGGTGCTTTCATCCAGGGTTTCGCACTCAGCCAGGATGCTGCTGATGTGGATGAGTGAGGTCTCGATCTTGTATTCGGCTGCCAGCTCTGGCTGGTGATGATAGTGGGTAACGGTTTGAATGCTCTCGGGCAGCTTCCAGTCGCGGGTCAGTAGTGCACCAACCTCGGTATGGGTAAAGCCAAGTATCTCCTGCTCTGTGGCAGAGAGGATGTCATAGTCGCCGTTGGTGGCAAGCAGGATATCACGCGCCTGCTCCGGGAGCCGAAGGTAGATGGGGAGGCGGCCAATATCATGCAGCATGCCCTGCACAAAAAGCCGCTCGCAGTGCAGAATGTTGCACCGCTCCGCCAATGTGCTGGCGACAATGCCGGTATAGACCGACATGCCCCAAAACTCGCCCATATCCATCAGCTCACCCGGAATATCCTTGAACATGCGGCAGGCCGAGGTGGCCAGTACCAGGTCGTGCAGATCCGATGTGCCCACAATGGTGACCGCCCGGGAGATGGTTTCAATCGGGACTGGAATTCCGTAAAAAGCGCTGTTTACAATCCTCAGCAGCCGTGCCGAGAGGTCGGTGTCCTGCGCGATGATCTTGCCGATGTCGAGGGCAGAGTGCCTGGGTGAGTTGATCATCTGGCTGATCTGCAGATAGGCCTGCGGCAGTGCAACCAGATTGTTGAGGTCTTTTACGAGTATTTCTGCGCTCATCTGTCGATTCTGTCGTTGGGGCGTGTTTGGTTTTTTGCGCCGAGGTTAAGTGCGATGGTCTAACGCAGGTATCGGCCACTGGGGCTGAAACTTTAGGTGCAGTGCCGCTGAAGCGCGTACTGCTCTACCCGGTCTATAAAGACATTTCGCTGTTTTGCATTGGCGATACCGATCTCATCATCCACCGGCAGTTGGGGGTAGCACCGGATTACTATCCGGGTGAAGAGCCCTGCACCATGGCTCTGGATCGCCCCATGCAGGTCAAAAACCGGGGTATCCCGCAGTCCGCAACTGGGTGAGCGTGATTTGAGGATCAACCCCGAGAGGCTCTTGGCCTGCACCAGCCAGCCATCAGAAAAGCGTTGTAGTGCAGCGGTAACATCCAGGTTGGCATCCTCAACCCCCAGTGCCAAAGGGTGTCGGGGGCTGCCGGTTAGTCTGACCGGAGGGCGGGGCGTACCCAGACCCGCCTCCACCTCGGGGCAGAGAGCGACTATCTCGAAGCGCCGGGTGAGGTGGTTGCAGATGGATTCATTGAATCTGTCCGTGCCATCATAACGGACGGGGTTGCCCAGCAGGCAACTGCTGACGGCTATCCGGGGGCGGGGAGCGGGCATCAGCGTAGTGCTCCCCCGGTGATCTGATCCCGATATGGCTTAGCGGTTGCACCGTGCGGCTACACGCAGGCGCAGGGCGTTGAGCTTGATGAAGCCTTCGGCATCGGCCTGGTTGTATGCGCCATCGTCCTCTTCGAAGGTGACGATGGACTCATCAAACAGGCTGTTGGAGGCCGACTTGCGGCCAACCACCATCACGCTGCCTTTGTAGAGCTTGAGGCGCACCACGCCATTGACCACCTTCTGAGTATGGTCGATAGCCGTCTGCAGCATTTCCCGCTCGGGGCTCCACCAGTAGCCGTTATAGATCAGGCTGGCGTAGCGCGGCATCAGCTCATCTTTGAGGTGGGCAGACTCCCGATCCAGGGTGAGTGATTCGATGGCACGATGTGCCTTGAGCATGATGGTGCCGCCGGGGGTTTCGTAGCAGCCGCGTGATTTCATACCGACGTAGCGGTTTTCAACGATGTCGTCGCGGCCGATGCCATTGGCACCACCGATCTTGTTCAGTTGCTCCAGCACGGTGGCTGGACTCATGGCTTCACCATTGATGGCGATGATGTCACCCTGCTCAAAGGTCAGTTCAATATAGGTGGAGCGATCCGGGGCCTTTTCAGGGGAGACGCTCCAGCGCCACATCTCATCGGCTGGCTCCTGCCAGGGGTCTTCCAGCTCGTTGCCCTCGTAGGAGATATGCAGCAGATTGGCATCCATCGAGTAGGGTGAGCGGCCATCCTTGCGTTTGGCATCAACGGAGATGCCGTGGTTTTCAGCATATTTTAGCAGCTTTTCGCGGGAGTTAAGATCCCATTCACGCCACGGGGCAATAACCTGCACATCGGGTTTGAGGGCATAGGCGCCCAGCTCAAAGCGCACTTGATCGTTGCCCTTACCGGTGGCACCGTGGGAGATGGCATCTGCGCCGGTCTCGTTGGCAATCTCGACCAGCCGCTTGGCAATCAGCGGGCGGGCGATGGAGGTGCCCAGCAGGTACTCCCCTTCGTAGATGGTGTTGGCGCGAAACATGGGGAAGACGAAATCGCGGACAAACTCTTCGCGCATGTCATCAATGTAGATATCTTTTACGCCACAGGCCTGGGCTTTGGCGCGCGCCGGTTCGACCTCTTCGCCCTGGCCGATGTCGGCAGTGAAGGTGACCACTTCACAGTTGTAGGTCTCCTGCAACCACTTCAGGATCACTGAGGTGTCCAGCCCACCGGAATAGGCCAGTACAACTTTTTTAATACCCGACTCTGACATCTGATTTGCTCCAAATAATGATATGGTTGCTGCGGTTGGAAGCTGTGGATTATAGCCTATTTATGGCAAATGGAGAGGCTATCCTCTCAGGCGCTGATGTTGCCAGTTGTTAGCGATGATCTCTACATCAACGGTCTCGGCGGCTGAGCTCCAGTGGCGATGGAGGTCGGTGTCGCTGCTGTTGGGCTTTGGGTCCGGGGCGTTCATCTGAAATCGCAGAGGTATGGGCAGCGCCTCGCCGAGTGCTATCACCTCACCCCGCCCCAATGCGGCCAGGGTGTCAATCAGGTTGCTTTCACCGTCAGGCACCAGGCTGCGTATATAGGCCTGGTCATCCGGGTTGGTGATGCGAAAACAGAGAAAATTGGCGCACTGTGCCAGTACGGTTTCGGAGAGTTCGTGGGGGCGCTGGCTGATGATGGCGAGTGAAAGCCCATATTTTCGCCCCTCTTTGGCAATGCGCTCGATGGATTTGCGGGCACCCGCAAAGGCAGTTTCCTGCTCGCGCGGCACATAGGTGTGCGCCTCTTCGCAGACCAGCAGGATGGGGAACTGACTGCGGTTGGGATTCCAGTAGTTGAACTCAAAGACCAGGCGGCCTATCTGGGCGGAAACCGTAGGACGCACATCAAAAGGAATTGAGCTGAGATCAATGATGGTGATCTGGCTCCGCTTTTGACCCAGGCCGACAAGCTCACGCAGCAGGCCGGAGAGTGATGCACTGTCGGTGCGCCGCTTGGGTTTGAAGAGGAAGTCGTAGCGTACATCATTCAACCGGCTCTGCATGTGCATCAGCAGATCGTCAAACTTGCCATGCAGTGTCCCTTTGCGTTTGCCAAAGTCCAGATTCTGCTCGTTGGCCGCTTTGGTGTGGCGGTAGAGGTCGGTCAAGGAGAAGTAGACCGGGGTGTCGATAGAGATTTTGGCCGGATCCATGTCGGGATTGGCTTTCCGGCGCAGGCCATGAACAATCTCCTGGAAAAAGGCGATCTGGGTCGATGCGCCAGGTTCAGTGCGGTTGATAAAGAGATCCACCAGCTCGGCAAAGGTCAGCAGCCAGTACGGGATTTCGAGCCTGCGTGCATCCAGGTGCTGGACAATCTCTTCATCAAATGCCGAGTGTTCAATGCCTATGTCATCAACCCAGTGGTATTCGCCATGCAGGTCGAGCAGCACCACATGAGCGTTGGGCATGGTACGCACAGCCTGTTGCAGCAGATTGGTGACGCCCCATGATTTCCCCGAACCCGACTGCCCCAGGATGGCGCTGTGCCTGCCAAAGAGCGCTGTGGCATCGAGCGAGACGGGGACAGTGGGCTGTGATGACAGGTGACCCAACTCGACCCCTTTGGTAGAGAAGCTGGAGAAGAGCTGTTTAAGCTGATTTTGGGTAGTGAGGTGAACCTCGGCACCAGGGGTTGGAAAGCTATGGATGCCACGATGGAGTTTTTCTGCTGACAGTACCCCCAGTGGTGTCAGAGCCAGCCAGCCGGCCGGCTGGGATGTCATATCGGTCGTGCTGCCAGCGCGATTAACCTGCGCCAGGATACAGATATCCCCCTGCTGGATGGTGAGGTATGAGCCAATCTGCCCTGCAAGAATCTGTTCGCCCTGCAGTGAAACAATCGGAAAATTGCCGCTGCTGTCCTGGGTGACTGAGGCCATGAACTCACTGCTTTGAACGCGGGTGATATGTCCAATCAGGGTGTCTGTTTTTAAATCCATAAGTCTGTCTACCAAGCGCAATGTACGGAGCGGTTCAGGGGTTTCTCAGGAGCTTGTAGCTTACTCAGGTGTTATGGGTGCGGCAATAAAAAACCCCCTTCACAGGGAAGAGGGTTTGATAAGGGTATTGAGTGATGCTACTCCATATCTTCTATATCTTCGAATGGCGGGTCGCCGTCGTAGATGTCGCTCCGGCGTTTTTGCAGATAGGCGTCCCGGTGAAATTCATATTTATCCAGTGCCGCCTCTTCCATCACCTTGCTGGCGGAGAGGAGGTCGGCACGCCGGTCAAGCCCGCGTAGCCCGGCCACGCCCCAGCGCTCTTTTTCGGGGTTGATCTGGCGAACCGGGTCGATATACCAGTCGACCAGCAGACCAAAGGTATCGCGGGCGTCGCTGGGCCCCAGGAGTGGCAACACGATGTAGGGGCCGGGGGCTACACCCCAGCGTCCCAGGGTCTGTCCAAAGTCCTCTTTGTATCTTGGCATATCGTGCACACTTGCAACGTCAATCAGACCGAGGACGCCAAAGGTGCTGTTGACCATTACGCGCCCCAGCCCTGATGCAGCATGCTCAAATTTGAATTGAAGCAGGTTATTCAGGATAGAGGTGAGATCGACAAGGTTGTTAAAGACGTTGGTGATGCCGCGATCAACAGGGGTCGGAACTATGGCCTTATAGCCTTTGGACAAAGGTTTGACGATGGCATCATCCAGGGTGTCATTCACCTCATACATGAAGCGGTTGTAGCTTTCGAATGGGTCACGCGGATCAGCGTAATCAGCATGGGTTGTGGCGCATCCGGCAAGAAGCGTGGATGCGAGCAGTAGGAGCATCCCCAGTTGACGATAAAAACGCTTGTAACTCATTAGTGTTTCCTTGGAAATTAGATATTCTGATTGTTTTCTCTACACACAGCCCCGGCTCCTGCGCCAGGGCGTACAGGGTCGCATAGCATAAATCGCTGCTGAGGGTAAAGCAAGAATACTGAAAGCAGCAGCAAACCATCCTTGACCAGCATAGGATTAGTTTAGTAGTCTGCTGAGTTCGACTATTTTCAGTATTTTTCACATCATTGCGGCAGCTTAGTGGCCGCTGGGAGTGTACTAACGTGGAATTGAGTGGCGCCGAGATTCTTGTCCAGTGCCTGAAGGATGAGGGTGTTGAACATCTGTTTGGATACCCCGGGGGGGCTGTCCTTCACATCTATGACGAGCTTTTCAAGCAGGACGAGGTTCAGCATATTCTGGTACGGCATGAGCAGGGCGCGGTGCATGCTGCCGATGGTTATGCGCGCGCAACGGGCAAGCCCGGTGTGGCGCTGCTGACCTCTGGCCCCGGCGCAACCAATGGCGTCACCGGCATTGCAACCGCCTATTGCGACTCTATCCCAATGGTGGTGATCACCGGCCAGGTGCCTACCCCGTTCATTGGCAGTGATGCCTTTCAAGAGGTGGATACCCTTGGCATCACCCGCCCCTGCGTAAAGCACAACTTCCTGGTAAAGGATGTGCGAGATCTGGCAGAGACGATGAAAAAGGCCTTCTATATCGCTACCTCAGGCCGCCCCGGCCCGGTTGTGATTGATGTACCAAAGGATGTCACTGACCCCAATATCAAGATTCCGCATCTCTACCCAAAGAGCATCAAGATGCGCTCTTATAACCCGGTAAAGAGAGGGCATTCTGGGCAGGTCAAAAAGGCGGTTGAGCTGATTCTTTCCGCCAAACGCCCGGTTGTCTATTCAGGCGGTGGCGTTGTAACCGGCGATGGCGCGGCTGAGCTGACCGAGCTGGTGCGCGAGATGAACCTGCCGATCACCAGTACCCTGATGGGGCTGGGCGGCTACCCCGGCACCGGCAAACAGTTCCTCGGCATGCTTGGCATGCACGGCACCTACGAGGCCAACATGGCGATGCACGACTGTGATGTGCTGATCGCTATCGGCGCACGTTTTGATGATCGCGTCACCGGCAAGGTCAAGGATTTCTGCCCCGATGCCAAGATCATTCATATTGATATCGACCCGGCCTCTATCTCCAAAAACGTGCGGGTTGATATTCCTATCGTTGGCCCCGTCAAGCGAGTGCTGGCCGATATGCTCAATGTTGTAAAGGCACACAAATCACGGCCAAACTGCGAGGCGCTGGAGCAGTGGTGGTCACAGCTACAGCAGTGGCGCTCGGTAAACTGCCTCAAATACAATGCCAGCAGTGGCCGAATCAAGCCACAGGCTGCAATTGAGATGTTGCACAAGATCACTGGCGGCGACGCCATCATTGCCTCCGATGTCGGCCAGCATCAGATGTGGGTGGCACAATATTATCCCTTCGACAAGCCACAGCACTGGCTCACCTCCGGCGGGCTGGGCACCATGGGGTTTGGTCTGCCTGCCGCAATGGGCGCCAAGGTGGCCTGCCCCGAAAAGGATGTGGTCTGCATCACCGGCGACGGCAGCATCCAGATGAACATTCAGGAGCTGGCCACCTGCCAGCACTTCAACCTGCCGCTGAAGGTGATGCTGCTCAATAATGGCTACCTGGGCATGGTGCGTCAGTGGCAGGAGTTTTTCTACGGCAGCCGCTACTCTGAGGTCACGGTCGAGGCGCAGCCTGATTTTGTAAAACTTGCCCAGGCCTATGGTCATGTGGGTATGCGGGTAGAAAAGCCTGAAGACCTTGAAGGGGCACTGACCGAGATGATGGCGATAAAAGACCGGCTGGTTTTTCTGGATGTAGTCGTTGATCCTGGCGAGAATGTGTACCCTATGATTATGGCCGGGAAAGGGCATCATGAGATGCAACTCTCCCCTGATTGCGAGCTATCCTAATGCGACATATTATTTCGATTTTGATGGAAAATGAGGCGGGAGCCCTCTCCCGTGTGGCAGGGCTCTTTTCAGCGCGCGGTTACAACATTGAGTCACTGACCGTGGCGCCCACGGAAGATCCCACCCTGTCACGCATGACGCTGGTCACCTGTGGCAACAACGAGATTATCGAGCAGATCACCAAGCAGCTGCACAAGCTGATCGAGGTGGTGAAGCTGGCCGATCTCTCCGAAGGGGTGCATATCGAACGTGAGATGATGCTGATCAAGCTGCTGGCCAAAGGCAGCCACCGCGAGGAGGTCAAACGACTGGTGGAGATCTTTCGCGGCAACATCATTGATGTCACCGATACCAGCTACATCGTTGAGATGACCGGCACCTGCGACAAGCTGGATGCCTTCATCGGAGCCGTTCACGAGGATCTGATCCTTGAGACCGTACGCACCGGCCCATCCGGCATCGCCCGTGGCACCAAAGGGCTCTCCATCTAAACCCCCAAAATCCTTATAAATTTAACTATTGAACCCAAAGGCACACTTCATGAGCATGAACATCTACTATGACAAAGACGCTGACCTCTCCCTGATTCAGGGCATGAAGGTAAGCATTATCGGCTACGGCTCCCAGGGACATGCCCATGCCAACAACCTGAAGGACTCAGGCGTTGATGTCACCGTAGGGCTGCGCACTGACTCTAGCTCCGTGGCCAAGGCTGAAAATTCCGGCCTGAAGGTTTCCGCTGTTGCTGACGCTGTTGCCAGCGCCGATCTGGTCATGATCCTGACCCCGGATGAGTTTCAGTCCCAACTCTATAAAGAGGAGATTGAGCCTAACCTGAAGCAGGGTTCAACCCTGGCCTTCGCGCACGGCTTCAGCATCCTCTACAATCAGGTTGTGCCACGCGCTGATCTGGATGTCATCATGATTGCGCCCAAGGCTCCTGGCCACACCGTGCGCAGCGAATTTGTCCGTGGTGGTGGCATTCCTGACCTGATCGCGGTGCATCAGGATATATCGGGGCAGGCCAAGGCGGTTGCCCTCTCCTACGCATCCGGCGTGGGCGGCGGTCGCACCGGCATCATTGAAACCACCTTTAAAGATGAGACCGAAACCGATCTGTTCGGCGAGCAGGCGGTGCTTTGCGGCGGCTGTGTCGAGCTGGTCAAGGCCGGTTTTGAGACCCTGGTTGAAGCCGGCTACGCCCCGGAGATGGCCTACTTCGAATGCCTGCACGAGCTGAAGCTGATCGTTGATCTAATGTACGAAGGGGGCATCGCCAACATGAACTACTCCATCTCCAACAATGCCGAGTATGGCGAGTATGTCACCGGCCCCAAGATCATCAACGAAGAGAGCCGCTGGGCCATGCGTGAGGCGCTGGCCAACATCCAGAATGGTGAATATGCCAAACGCTTCGTACTGGAGGGTCAGACCAACTACCCTGAGATGACCGCCCGCCGTCGCCAGAATGCCGAGCACCAGATCGAGCAGGTCGGTGCAAGCCTGCGCAGCATGATGCCCTGGATCACCGCCAACAAGATTGTGGATAAAGAGAAAAACTAACTCTTAATCAGGCTTGGCTATAGAGCCTCTCTTCTCGCATGGGAAGAGGGGCTTTTTTGTAATTGCTTAGACAAATACAAAAATCAGGAAAACCAGCTGCGGAAGCGGGGCTGAAGCCCCACTTCCAAAGTTTCGTATTACCATCCACGGCAGCGGACGTTATAATCTGCTGAACAGCTGAGTCCCAGGATTGATAATGACCGAAGAGCCAAGCGAAACCCCCAAGCCCAGACGACGCGGCATCTATCTGCTGCCCAACCTGCTGACCACAGCAACCCTGTTTGGCGGCTTCTACGCCATCCTGGCCGCCATGAGCGGGCATTTCGAAGCGGCCGCCATTGCCATCTTTATCGCCATGGTCGCCGATGGTCTGGATGGCCGGGTTGCCCGGATGACCAACACCCAATCTGACTTTGGTGCCGAATATGACAGCCTGGCCGATATGGTGGCCTTCGGACTGGCGCCGGCTCTGGTGATGTATCTCTGGGCATTGAACGGATTAGGCAAATTTGGCTGGCTGGCGGCCTTTGTCTACACCGCTGGCACGGCACTGCGGCTGGCGCGCTTTAATACGCAGGTGGGGACGGCAGACAAACGCTACTTTCAAGGGCTGGCCAGCCCGGCCTCTGCGGCCATCATGGCCAGTTCCGTCTGGGTTGGCATAGAGCATGGCTTCGATGGCAAGAATGTCGCATGGGGAGCCTGCTTTATCACCCTGGCCGCTGGCTTGTTGATGGTGAGCAATGTCCGCTACTCTAGCTTTAAAGAGATCGACTTTCGCGGCAAGGTTCCATTTATCGCCCTGGTAGCCGTAATGCTGGGGTTTGCCATTGTCCTTTGGCAGCCATCGCTGGTGCTTTTTTTACTCTCTTTTGGCTACGCCATCTCAGGCCCCGTCCTGACTCTGACCCAGTTAAAGCAGCGCCGGGCCAAGCGCCAGACAGGTCATTCTGGTGAGGATGAGTAGTTGGCAACAGGCTGATCGTGGGTTATAGTTTTTACTAATGAACAGCTCCTGCCAAAATCGGCCGATGCCATCAAGCACCCTGCATGCAGAGCCTGTTCGCGCCTGTCCGCCACTCTTCTGCCCACTCCCTCTGCTACGACTGCTGCCTTAGGGCAGACAAATCCACTATGCCCTGGCGAGGGCCAGCACTACGCAACAGCACAAAATTGAACACCATTGCCACCCCGGCAACCGATCGGAGCAGAACAGTGAACAACCCAGATCAATTGATTATTTTTGATACCACCTTGCGTGATGGCGAGCAGAGTCCCGGCGCATCCATGACGCGGGATGAAAAGGTACGCATCGCCAAGGCGCTGGAGAAGATGCAGGTGGACATCATCGAAGCTGGCTTCCCCATCGCCAGCCAGGGGGATTTTGAAGCGGTGCAGGCGGTAGCCCGCGCCATCACCGACAGCACCGTCTGCGCTCTGGCTCGCGCATTGGAGAAGGATATCGACCGTGCAGCAGAGGCCTTGAAAGAGGCCAGCGCCTTTCGCATCCACACCTTTCTTGCGACCTCCCCGATCCACATGCGAGAGAAGTTGCGCATGCAGCCGGATGAGGTGGTCGAACGGGCGGTAGCTGCGGTAAAACATGCCCGCCGTTACACCGATAACATAGAGTTTTCACCTGAAGATGCCGGGCGTTCTGACCCCGATTTTCTCTGCCGCATTTTGGAGGCGGTGATCGATGCGGGTGCCACCACTCTGAATATCCCGGATACCGTGGGCTATGCCGTGCCCGAGCAGTTTGGCGCCTTGATCGGCGAGCTTATGGAGCGCATACCCAATTCAGACAAAGCGGTATTCTCGGTGCACTGCCACAACGACCTCGGCCTGGCCTCAGCCAATGCCCTGGCTGCCGTGATGAATGGCGCACGGCAGGTAGAGTGCACCATCAATGGCCTGGGCGAGCGTGCCGGAAACTCCGCCCTGGAAGAGGTAGTGATGGCCGTGCGCACCCGCCAGGATCTCTTCCAGTGCGACAGCCGTCTGGATACCACGCAGATCATGACCTGCTCCCGGCTGGTGAGTGGCATCACCGGCTTTCCGGTGCAGCCGAATAAATCCATCGTCGGTGCCAATGCCTTCGCCCACGAATCCGGCATCCATCAGGATGGTGTACTCAAGAGCCGTGAAACCTACGAGATCATGCGTGCCGAAGATGTCGGCTGGTCACAAAACCGCATGGTGTTGGGCAAGCACTCGGGCCGCAATGCCTTTCGGGCGCGCCTCAAGGAACTGGGCATCGTCTTTGAATCCGAGGCAGAGTTGAATGATACCTTTACCCGATTCAAAGAGCTGGCCGACAAAAAGCACGAGATCTTTGATGAAGATATTCAGGCACTGGTCACCGATACCGGGCTGGCGGCCGAGAACGAGCGCATCAAGCTGATCTCACTCCGGGTCTGTTCCGCAACGGGCGAAACCCCGGAGGCCACCATCGTCTTATCTGTTGATGGCAAAGAGCATTCGGCCACTGCCTCCGGTAGCGGCCCGGTGGATGCAACCTATTGCGCGATCGAAAGCATTGTCGAGAGCGGTGCTGAGCTGCAACTCTACTCCGTGAACAATATCACCAGTGGCACCGATGCCCAGGGTGAAGTTACAGTACGGCTGGAGCGAGGTGGGCGCATCGTCAACGGTCAGGGGGCGGATACCGATATTGTGATCGCCTCTGCCAAGGCCTACGTCAATGGTTGCAATAAAGTGATGCAGGATGGGACTAAAGAGAAAACACAGGTCTGAACCTGCCCAATGGAACAACAGCTACGCAAAAGCTATCTGGATGCCATGGAGATTACCCAATGGGTAGTCCGCCGACCTCCCGCACCAGAGATGGAGAAGAGGCCGGCTCAGCCATTAGCGCCTGAGCCGGCCACCGCTGCAAAAGCGGAGCCCCCAGCCCGGCCATCCACAAAACCTGCGGCCGACCATGACGCTCCTCCCGCCTGGCTGAACGAAGCGCCACTGCTCGATGAGGAGTGCCAGCCTGGTGAAGCCAGTGATGCAGCTGAACAGCTGCCTCCTCGATCCATTGTTGCCGATCTGGGATGGGATGCCCTGCAGCAGCACATTTCAGCCTGCAAAGCCTGCGAACTGCACTGCAGCCGGAAACAGACCGTATTTGGCACAGGCAGCCCACAGGCCGATCTGCTGATTATTGGCGAAGCACCAGGGGCCGATGAGGATCACCTGGGTGAGCCTTTTATGGGTCGGGCAGGCAAGCTGCTCAATGCCATGCTGAAGGCAATCGGCTTTGAGCGTAGCCAGGTCTATATCGCCAATATCCTCAAATGTCGGCCACCTGACAATCGCGACCCGCATGTAGATGAGGTATCACATTGCAGACCTTATCTCATGCGACAGATTGAGCTGATCAATCCCAAGGTGATTCTGGCGGTGGGGCGGGTATCGGCACAAAATCTTCTGGAATCAACCGACACCCTTGGCCGCCTGCGCGGTCGAACACACCACTTTGGCGCAGGCAATATCCCATTGATAGCAACCTATCATCCCACCTATCTCCTGCGCAGCCCTGAGCAGAAGGCCAAATCCTGGCAAGATCTGCAGCAGGTGCTCACTCTGCTGCAACAGTAGTGTGGTGAGTACCCCTCCAAAAACACCACAGCTTCATCTGCGCCCCATGCAGGAGGAGGATATTGAGCCGGTTATGGTGCTGGAGCGGCTGGCCTATGAGTTCCCCTGGAGCGAAGGTAATATGCGGGATTGCCTGAAACCAGGCTACAGCTGTTGGGTCTGCCTGAGAGAGGGGCGCATCATCGGCCATGCCATCATGTCAGTGGCTGCGGGTGAGGCCAGTATCCTGAACCTCTGCATCCACCCTGATCTACAGGGGCGCGGGTTGGGGCGAAAGCTGCTGAAGCAAATGTTGGCAATCGCTCGCCAGCAGCAGGCCGATACCGCTTTTTTGGAGCTGCGCCGCTCGAACAGAACGGCATCCAGCCTCTATGATGCCATAGGCTTTAATGAGATCGGCCTGCGCCAGGACTACTACCCGGCCAAAAAAGGGCGAGAAGATGCTATCTTGATGGCAAAAGTGCTTTAACCTGGAAAGATCAGCTGCCACTATTCGGTGCGTAGTGCGAACGCACATAGCGCTCCACGATCTGCTGGAACTTCTCGGCAATATCATCCCCTTTAAGTGTGACGGTCTTTTCACCATCCTCATAAACCGGAGCCACAGGCCTCTCACCACTGCCGGGCAGGCTGATGCCGATGTTGGCATGCTTGCTCTCGCCAGGGCCGTTGACCACGCAGCCCATTACCGCCACAGTCATATTCTCCACACCCGGGAAGAGCTTGCGCCAGACGGGCATCTGCTGCCGCAGGTAGGTTTGAATATCCTTTGCCAGCTGCTGAAAGAGGGTGCTGCTGGTGCGTCCGCAACCTGGGCAGGCGATAACCGCCGGGGTAAAGTTGCGCAGCTCCAGTGCTTGCAGGACCTCCTGGGCAACGACCACCTCCTCGGTACGGGGTGCCCCCGGCTCTGGTGTCAGAGAGATGCGGATGGTATTGCCAATACCCTGTTGCAGCAGCACAGCCAGCGCGGTACTGGAGGCGACAATCCCACGCACGCCCATGCCCGCTTCGGTCAGCCCCAGATGCAGCGCATAGTTACAGCGTTGCGCCAGCGCCTGATAGACGGCGATCAGATCCTGCACCCCACTCATCTTGCAGGAGAGTATGATCTGATCCCCTCTCAGACCCAGCCCTTCTGCCTCTCTGGCACTCTCCAGCGCAGAGACTACCATGATCTCGCGGATCACTTCATCGGTCTCCTTTGGCTGAGCTGCGCGGGCATTCTCATCCATCATGCGCACCACCAGCTCCTGATCCATGCTGCCCCAGTTGACGCCGATCCGCACCGGCTTGTCATAGTGGATGGCGATCTCAATCATGCGCGCAAACTGGCTGTCACGCTGCGCGCCCCGGCCCACGTTGCCAGGGTTGATGCGGTACTTGGCCAGCGCCTGTGCGCACTCGGGGTATTGGGTCAGCAGCTTGTGCCCGTTGAAGTGGAAATCACCGATCAGCGGCACGCTACAGTTGCGTTGATCCAGCGCCTCCCGGATCTGCGGAATGGCCTGGGCAGCCTCTTCTGTGTTAACGGTGAGCCGCACCAGTTCGGAACCCGCCTCTGCCAGCTCTGCCACCTGTTGGACGGTGGCGCGGATATTCGTGGTATCCGTGTTGGTCATGGACTGGATGACTACGGGTCTATCGCTGCCAATGACAACGGAGCCGACAGAGACCCCTTGGGTGCAGTGACGTTCTACAGGGGATTTTGGCATGACAAAGAGGCAACCTGGATCGAGTAAACAGACCGCTATTTTAGCCTAAACCAAATTATTGGGGTTAGCCCCTTTTCTGGTTCAAGGCCGACGATAGACCTCGGCTCTGGAGATCTGCCTCAGCGGCACCTGCACGGTCATATCACCACCGGATAGCCGCTGCTTGATGGTGATCTGATCCTTTGTAATGGAGACCAGAACCCCTTTGCGCATGGCATTCTCCTGATCAATATAAATACGCACGCCTCTATCCATGTAGTTATGCAGCTGATCTATCGGTGTTGGCACATACTCCCTGGCTGGTATCGGCCTTTTCAGCTTTTTAGCCGCCCCAGCGTCAGAGGAGAAGGCCGTTTTTGCATTAGATAATTGTGATGCAAGCCCCGATGCACGGGCACCGGGCTTCGCTGTCTGCACTGGCAGGCTAAAGCTGAGATCGGTAACCGGCTCGCCATTGACAGCCAGCTTCAAATTCAGGATTTCCGGGAGCTCTTCCGGTTTGTAGAAAGAGAGCGTAGCCAGGTCAATGGCCTCGGCTGGATGGATGCTGAAACTCACCTCTCTGGGGTCTTTGATAAAATGTTTGATTGCTGCAATCAACCCTGGGCCGGGTATAAACCCAAGCTGCTGCACAAGTTGCTTTTCATCCATATCCAGCATGGATGCTATGAAGGCGTCCACAGTCAGGCTGCGGGATGTTGCACAATATTGCCGGGCTTTTACAACAAAATCAGGGTCGATCTGGTAGACCACACTCATCTCGGAGAGCCGAGGTTGCTCTACCTCCGCCATTGCGATGCCGGGCTGAGGCAGATGGGATAGAAGCAGGCTGGTTTGTGAATACCCAACACCTTGCAGATCAAACTCCAGCTGCGTCTCGGCACGCCCCGCTGCTGAGTCAAGATCGACATCCAATGCGGCATCCATGGTGATGCTATAGAAACCCAGTGCACCCAGCAGATCGAGTGAAAGCCCGGTCATCACTCCGCAGCCATCCGGGTCTTTAACCCCTGATACCTGCTTGGCCTCTTCCAGCATATTGATATAGCCAGCAGCCAGGTCACCATCCAGCGGGATGCTCAAGCCGCTAACGGAGAGCCTGAATTTTTCAGGGGGGGCGTTTTGAAAGTTGCCTGCCATCAATTGATAGAGAAAGGGCAGACCATCCCCTGCTATCCTGGCGGATCCAATAGTGATCTCATCATTGCTCTCTGACGGATAGATACTGATATTTTCAACTGTAATACTGCCTTCATAACTGGAGCTGATGCCTTGGTAGCGGATTTCTGCAAAGGGGCTGGCTAGTGGGATTATTTTATCCAGCTCACTTGAGACATGGTAATGGATGTACCCTTTGGCGGCGCCATACAGAGCCCCAGTGAGGATAAGCAGGCCCATAAAGGCTGTTTTGAGTTTCATGGTCAGATTATTTTATTTTAGGAAGTAGCTCTCAGAGCAGTATAGCAACCGCTACCGGTTATGGTGAGTGAAAAAGCCTATGGGGCATGGCCTGAAGAGGGGGGGCAAATGAAAAGGGCCGATTCCAACCCGCCAAAGCGGGCTGAAACCGACCCCTGCCATGATCTTGATGCTCAGGCTTTTACATCCAGCAGGCTGCCAATGGTTTTACTCATGGCATCTGCCGCCTGCACCACTTTCACACTGGCCTCGATCTGGGCGCGATCTGCCACCAGGTTCACCAATGGTTTTGCAACATCCCCGGCTTGATCCGGCTTATCGGCTTTTGCAATCTGATCTGCACTCTGCCGCATGCCATCAAAACCACGCTGCATACCTTGCAGACCACTACTGAGTGCGCTGCTTACGGGTTCCATGCCATCTCCTTCATAACCTGCGTGCTTACAAGTATGTGTCAGTCTGGTGGTTTTTACAGCTGTCTGGCATGCTCAGGATGTGAGCTCTGTCACAAAACCGGCATTTTCCGGACTACAGCTCTCGTATTGCGAGGAATTGAATATCCGGCCAGCGCTCTATGGTGAGGTCAAGATTGACCCGGCTGGTCGCCAGATAGACCAGCTGATCATCCCCATCAACCGCCAGGTTGGCATGCGCCTTGGTGCGGAACTGCTCCAGCATCCTGCTATCATCACACTCTACCCAGCGAGCCGTGGAGACCTGTACCGGCTCCACTATAGCCTCAACATTATATTCATCCTTCAGGCGCTGGGCGGCCACCTCAAACTGCAACACACCCACCGCCCCAAGGATCAGATCATTGTTTTTCAGCGGCCGAAATACCTGGGTCGCGCCCTCTTCACACAGCTGCAGCACCCCCTTTTGCAGCGCCTTCATGCGTAACGGGTCTTTCAGCACCACACGGCGAAACAGTTCGGGCGCAAAGTAGGGGATGCCCTCATATTTCAGATTCTCCCCTTCAGAGAAGGTATCACCAATCTGGATGGTGCCGTGGTTGTGCAGGCCGATAATATCCCCCGGCCAGGCCTCCTCCAGATGGCGGCGCTCATCGGCCTGAAAGGTGATGGCGTTGCTGATCTGCACCGTTTTATTGATCCGCACATGGCGCATTTTCATGCCCTTTTTATAGGAGCCGGAGCAGACGCGCAGAAAGGCCACCCGGTCACGGTGGGCGGGATCCATATTGGCCTGGATCTTGAAAACAAAGCCGGTGAATTTCTCCTCTGACGGCTCAATGGTGCGCTCCTGAGTGGTGCGGGCCAATGGGCATGGCGCATAGTCAGAGAAGGCATCCAATAGCTCTTTGACCCCAAAGTTATTGATGGCTGAGCCGAAAAAGACCGGTGTCAGCTCCCCGCGAGCATAGGCGGCCAGATCCAGCTCATGGCTGGCACCGCGCACCAGCTCGATCTCATCGCGTAACTCATCCGCTTGATCACCCACCAGCTCATCCAGGCGCGGATTATCCAGCCCCTCAATCACCTCACCCTGCTGAATCTTGCCGCCGTGGGTGGCCGAATAGAGGTGAGTGGTCTCACTGCGCAGATCAAATACCCCCTTGAAGCGTTTGCCCATGCCGATGGGCCAGGTTACGGGGGCACACTTGATATCGAGGATGCTCTCTACCTCATCCAGCAACTCGATGGGATCTCTCCCCTCCCGATCCAGCTTGTTGATAAAAGTCAGAATCGGCGTGGTGCGCAGGCGGCAGACCTCCATCAGCTTGATGGTGCGCGCCTCAACCCCTTTGGCCACATCGATCACCATCAGTGCTGAGTCAACGGCCGTCAGGGTGCGATAGGTATCCTCAGAGAAATCCTCATGCCCCGGCGTATCCAGCAGATTGATGATCAGCTCCCCGTAGGGAAACTGCATCACCGACGAGGTAACAGAGATGCCGCGCTCTTTCTCCATCGTCATCCAGTCAGAGGTGGCATGCCGTGCCGCTTTTCGACCCTTTACGGTACCCGCCATCTGAATGGCACCACCGTAGAGCAGCAGCTTTTCGGTCAGCGTGGTTTTTCCGGCATCAGGATGCGAGATGATAGCAAACGTGCGCCTCCGTCTGATTTCATTGAGAAGATTGCTATCCGCCATACCCTGTAAATCCTAATTTGTAGTTGTTTGTTAATTTACCTTTAAATGAAGCAATTTCAAAAGGCGCGCCATGTGACGTGAAACTTAGTTTCTTCTCTCGACAGCACTCAACCATTATCTAAATGGTTATATCTGTCAGAGATTTTATTAGGCAAAGCCTCTTGTAAAACCCTAAAAGCAGCGATTTTTTTGGCTTTTAACAACCAAAAAAGAGAGGAGTGCCTGATTCACTTTGGTAAAATTATCCCACACATGGCGGCATATACAAGGCTGCCTGTTCCCCTTGCTACGGGATGAACCTGGAGAACTAAAGTAGACTCCATCAGTTGGACAGCAAATAGGAAAGTTTAAGTCTCTTCTGCAACACTAATATCCAAGAGGCGGGAGCAGAAGATGAGAAGAAACGTAGAAATCATTCCTCCAGCTTAAAGCCAAAGTAGCTTTATCTGCCTTGATAAGGTGATAAGACTCAGGCAGGTTTTTTGCACAAACACCACCTATATCCATAGCCAAAGGCCTTGTCTATCTAGCCGCCATCATAGACGGGTACAGCCGTAAGGTCTTATCCTGGCAGATTTCCGACACTATGGACAGTGACTTCTGTGCAGAGGCATTGGAGGAAGTCATCACCGGAGATCTTCACGAATGCGCTGAAAGCCCATGACATCAAAATCAGCATGGACGGCAAAGGCCGATGGATAGATAATGCCTTCATCAGAAAGACTCTGATGCCGTGTCAAATATAAAGAGGTGGATTTGCATGCCTATGACCCTGTCAATCAGGCACGCATGGGGATTGGACGCTATTTTGAGCTCTATAATGCTGAACGAAAACACCAGATCAGACCTATTTTGAAGAAACCGGGCTACTGGAAGCCACCTGAATTTATGAGGGCAGAAGACACTTAAGCAACTGTCCGAATTTTGGGATCCGTTTCTGATGGCGTAGGAAACCTGGCAATGCATACTGTAGATATTCACAGTCACCTGCTGAACCCTGAAGCCAGGTTTGATCGCCTGTATGACAAAATCACCATCCATTTTTTTGCTAAAAAACTGGGGGTCGATCCGGTACAGTTACAGCGTAACCCTTATGGCACCTTTGTCACATCCATGGCAAAAAACGTTACCCAGTCGGAATATGTTGAGCGCGCCTGTATCTTTGGTGTGGACTGCCGTCTGAATCAACAAGGTAAAGAGATCGACAGGGATAGCACTGTCTGTGCAATGACCAGCGATGTGCTTGAGGTTGCAGCCAGCCACCCTGGTGTATTTATCCCCTTTATGTCGATCAACCCCCGGCGCATCAATGCGCTGGATCTCATTGATGAATATGCTGAGCAAGGCTGCCGGGGTGCAAAGTTTCTACAGAACTACTGGGGGATTGACCTTAATGACCGATGCTTCATCCCCTATTACGAAAAGCTGAAATCACATAACCTGCCACTGATTATACATATAGGTAGTGAATATAGTGTTGATTCTGATCTGCGCTATGAGAGAGCCGATATGCTCAAGCTGCCACTGGAGACGGGGTTGACCGTGATTGCCGCGCATATGGGACTGGGGCGCATTCATCATAAACTGCTCTTTTGGAAAAATCTGAGCAGGAATCCCAAAACCTTTGATGAGGACTATTTTATCCTGCTGGATATGCTGCAAAATCATGACAACTTATATGCCGACATCTCAGCGATACTCGTGCCGCTGCGAGCCAGAGCACTTCGGCATCTGTCACAACAGCAGGAGATTCACCATAAGCTGCTGTTTGGTACGGACTATCCAGTGCCTTTTTCTATTCGTTTCAATACGCATGATCTCTCATCAGCAGAGAGCTGTCGTATAGAGGCCATCAGCAATCCATTTGATCGCTATGCCCGAACGATATTGGCCTACTTTCCGGAAGAGAGTCCGCTCTATAGCAATTACAAAAAAATCCTGGTTGATTGATGCATCAGTTGCGTATTAGTTTCCAGTGCTCTTGTTCAGCCAGGTAGCCATTGGCGTATACGCTTAGCGTGTAGATCAGGTTTTGTCGACTATAGGTTATGCGGTGTATGATCTCGATAAGTGGTCGGTACTTCTCATTTGTCTTTGGGCGGAATTTTTCTATTACCTCAAAGCCATCGGGTACGATAGCGGCGGTCTGCTCTGCCAGGTTGCTAAACAGCATCAGGGTATCCTGAAACCGCACACGCTCTTCCTTGATGTATTTTTCCGTATTGATCTGTAGTGCACCGGATGAGTTAATAGCGATGTTTGCAGTGAGACTAATGGTTCTATTTTCAACCCCGGGGTCTTCATCTGAACCTGTGCATTGAAACCTTGTACCCTCGCCTTTCCAGTGGCCGACCATTTTTTTTGCAATAGAGATGATGACCTTTCTGTCTTTAGGTGTTAGCGGCACGACATCCAGATCATAATATTTATCACCCAGCAAGATCAGGTTGGGTGAGCGCTCATTGCAGGATGCCGCACTGCTGATATTACTGACCAGCAGTGCGCTTAACAGCATGGCAATCCCAATGTGGTTGGTGCGTATCATACCCAGGCTCCCTTAGATGCTATGGCAACAATAATAGCTAAGTATAGCCATCACGTTTTGACCTGCCCATCTCAACGCACATGGATTATGCTGAGATGGGAACCCCAAACACAGAGGTCATAATTGAGAGGAGGTCATAAAAGAGTTTAACGCAGAAAGAGTTGTTAATGACCAATCATGTAGATCTACTGGCCAGTCCGAAAACAAAAGAGAGTATTCCCAAACCTGCAATCGGCTGGCCGATGTTATGTGTAGTATTTCAATTACATATATGAACGTGGAAAGGCCGCTACAAAGCAACTGTCATCGACAGTGGTCAATATTTGCTAACCTGTATGCGCCATATCGAACTCAACCCGGTTCGGGCGGGTATGGTTGAATATCCCCGTGCCACAGAGAGGTGGTCGGCCTACCGAAAACCTTTCCGAGCGGCCATCAGCAGAGCTGATCTGGAAGCCATGCGTGAAGCAACCCAATAAAGGATGGGTATTGGGAAATGACCGTTTTCGTGCAAGGATTGAACAATTGTCAGGTCGGCGTACGACGCCAAATCCTAGGAGACCGTCCGAGAACTCAGCTTTTTGCACATTAGAATTTTTAACCCGTTGAATTACAAGGGGTTAATATTTGATAAATCGCAATTTTACCTATTCTCGGACAGCCTCCTAGAGCTGCCCATTACCCATAAGTCTAAAGCAAGGAAGCAGAAATTATGTAACGCGTTGTTTTTAAGCAAAAAATATTCTTGGGTAATGGCCAGCCCTAAAAAGAGCAGTTAGGCTCAACCACCCTTCCCCGATTTTTCCGGCTTCACTACCGTCACATCGCCTATATACACCATCACAGCATAATCTCTGTAATAGCTTTTTATAATATGTTCGGCAATGGTATCAGCCAACTCTGTATCGCATATTACCTCAACACGAATGTTGCTATCAGTAGGCCACCGGCCATCACGCACCCCCGTGTGACCTTTGCCGCGTGCATTGGTAATGGTGTAGCCACCTGCACCCAGACGATCAAAGTCATCGATCAAGGTATGTTCCAGTGCAGACTCCGTAATAATAGTTATTAGTTTAGTGCTGCGAATAAACACGGTGTTATCCCCCAAGAGTATGAAAGTATTCAGCAAATTTATGGTAGAGCGGTATACCAAAAATAATGTTGAACGGAAAGGTTATACCGAGCGCTGCAGTGAGCGACAAGGTCGGATTGGCTTCTGGTAAGGCGATACGCATCGCTGCCGGTACCGCAATGTAGGAAGCACTCGCCGCCAGAGTTGCCAACAGCATCGTACCACCGATTGAAAGCCCTAGCATCACTCCAAGCCCACCACCAATTAATGCTGAGAAAACCGGAAAAACAACACCAAAACCAAGCAGGAACAGGCCGTAGCGACGTAAACAGCTCACCTGACTCGCTGCAATCAGCCCCATTTCCAGTAAAAACAGTGCCAATACGCCTTTGAACGGATCAAAGAACAGGCCGGCTATGGATTCAATGCCCTCTGGCCCGGCCACCCAGCCGATCAGCAGGCCGCCCAGCAACAGCACAACACTTTTTCCCAAGAACACTTCGTGCAGCAGCTTCCCCCAGCGGGTATTTTTTGAAATACCTCGAACCAGAACAATGCCAACAAGAATGGCAGGCACTTCCAGCAACACCAGAAACAGCGGCATGTACTCTTCAAAGTAAATTTGCTGTGCAGTCAGGTAAGTGACTGCCACAGCGTAGGTGCCCACACTCACCGAACCATAATGAGCCGCCACGGATGCCGCATCCACTTTATCGAATTTGCCGATGTAGCGCAGCAGCGGAAAGGCCAGCAGAGGCAACACAAAACCCATTGCAACCACAGCCATCGTGTCGGGCAGCAGATCGCCGATTGACTGCTTGGACAGCTCGATGCCGCCTTTGAGACCAATGGCAAGCAGCAATATGATGCTGAGAAACTCATAAATCGCTGACGGCAGACGCATCTCTGCGCGCACCAGCCCTGCACAGAGACCGAGGATAAAAAATAGTACTACAGGATCCAGTGACATAATTGGTTAGCACCCATTCAAATTAAGCCCATAATTATAAACTGCAAGCAGACATTACTGTATTAAAGGCAAAAAAGCTCCATTAATCATGCTTAAAGTTAATCACCAAAACCATAAAGAATCATAAATACAACGGCCTCACAATGACCGTGAGGTATTCGTAAATATCCGGCCAACCCACCCTCCTTAAATAACATCGGGAAAAGAGATTAGAACTACAGATACACACAGATGAACTTAGATAATATCCGTGTTTATCTGTGGTTCCGCCATAGTCTTTCATCAATGATCATGTTTAACAGCGACCAGTCTGATCAGCACCACCTCCCCCCGCGTGTTGAAGCGCAAAGGCACGACAGAGGTTCCAATGCAGCTACTCGTGTAACCCACCATAGCACCATGACGCCATAGACCGCCGGCATAGCGACGGGGACACTTAAGGTTGGTGATGACAGGCATCCCTCCCGGCAGTGCGATCTGCCCTCCATGGGTATGCCCTGTCAGATAGAGATGATAGCCACAAGCGGCAGCACTGTCGGCCAGCTCCGGTGAATGGACCAGCGCAATCCTAAAACCCTGGGGCGCATTTTTCATTGCTTCGGAGGCGGCCTCTGTATGGAACGCATGCACGTCATCGACACCTGTGATGTAGAGGCTCTCTCCGTCTTGCTCGATGGCACCAGTCTCATTGATCAAAACCCTGATGCCGAGATCTTCTATCGGCTCGACCATGGCAGCACAGTCATTGTTACCCAGTATGGCCCAGACCCCGTGCCGCGACGACAGGGCCGCTGTGAGCTCTTGTAGCGGTGGCAGGACATACTCGTAGTTATTGTAATCCTCATTGCGATAGTCCCCGGTCAGCACTACCAGATCTGGCCGCAGCCCGGAAACCAGCTGGAGCATACGCTCTGTGGTTCCGGCCAGCGCCCCGAAGTGGGGGTCGCTCAATTGCAGGATGGTGAAGCCATCGAAGGCAGGCGGCAGGTCGTTGAAGCCAAGCTCCAGGTGGCTAAGCTGGAGGTCGAGGGCGTTGCGGACTCCACGTCTGTACAAACCAGTCACTTTCAGACACTGGCTCAGCGCCGAGATAACCTGGTCTCTCGTCGATGGCCTGTGGCTACCCCCGCTTCCCCAGTAGCTCCTCTCCATGGCGAGACGGTTTTTGTACCAGATTTTGCGCTGTCGGTTCAAGGTATCTCTGTGGAGGTCATTTGCACGCCAATCATAGTAACCAAATAGGGTCAGATGTCGATACTCATCAGACTGCGGGCATCACATTTGCCTCTGATTCAGTTAAGATCACACCCCATGTTGACCTATCCTGATATTGACCCCGTTCTTGTCGCTCTTGGCCCTCTTCAGGTTCACTGGTACGGCCTGATGTACCTGATCGCCTTTGCCAGTGCCTGGTGGCTGGGCAGGCTGCGCGCGGCACGCCCCGGCTCTGGCTGGAAGCCGGAGGCTGTAGATGACATGCTTTTTTGGGGGACACTCGGTGTGGTGCTGGGCGGGCGTATCGGTTATGTACTGTTCTATGATTTCTCCCGCTTTCTTGATGACCCGCTGATCCTGCTTGCCGTTTGGCAGGGTGGCATGTCCTTTCACGGCGGCTTTTTGGGTGTGCTGGTGGCTATGTGGTTTTTTGCCCGGCGGCAGAAGATGGGCTTTTTCCAGATGATGGATTTTGTCGCTCCACTGGTACCCATCGGCCTGGGTGCCGGGCGCATGGGCAACTTTATCAATGGCGAGCTGTGGGGCGCACCAAGCGATCTGCCTTGGGCCATGCGTGTCCCCTGCAGGGATTTTGTTGAGCTCTGCGCCTATAAACTGCAGCTGCCACCAGGTACGGAGTTTACCCCGCCACTGCATCCCAACCAGCTTTATGAGGCCGCCCTGGAAGGGGTGGCGCTGTTTCTTCTGTTGTGGCTCTTCTCCGCCAGACCCCGGCC
Organism: Candidatus Polarisedimenticolaceae bacterium; assembly: GCA_021648685.1. GTDB lineage: Bacteria > Pseudomonadota > Gammaproteobacteria > Chromatiales > Chromatiaceae > WFXD01. The sequence goes on along the minus strand of JAKISI010000010.1, from coordinate 39,031 downwards.
TGTGATGGCAGTCTCTGCGCTGTTTTTGCTGGGGTACGGGCTGTTTCGATTCGCCATTGAGTTTGTACGCATACCTGACGCACACCTTGGCTATCTCGCCTTTGACTGGGTCACTATGGGGCAGATCCTCAGCCTGCCGATGATCATTGGCGGCCTGGTTCTTTTTGCTCTGGCCTATCGAAAAAAGGGGGCACTGTAGTTATGCAGCAGTATCTGGATCTGATGCGCCATGTGCGGGATAACGGCGTGCGCAAGGAGGATCGCACCGGCACCGGCACCCTCAGTATCTTTGGTCATCAGATGCGTTTTGATCTGGCTGCCGGCTTCCCTGCCATCACCACCAAAAAGCTGCACCTGCGCTCTATCATCCATGAGCTGCTGTGGTTTTTGCAGGGCGACACCAATATCAAATATCTGAAGGATAACGGTGTGCGCATCTGGGATGAGTGGGCCGATGAACAGGGCGACCTGGGGCCGGTCTACGGCTACCAGTGGCGCAGCTGGCCTGCACCGGATGGCGGCTCTATCGACCAGATCAGCCAGCTGGTGGAGCAGATCCGCAGCAATCCCGACTCCCGGCGGCTGCTGGTCACGGCCTGGAACCCGGCCTGCATCGAGCAGATGGCACTGCCACCCTGCCACTGTCTGTTTCAGTTCTATGTGGCTGAAGGCAGGCTCTCCTGCCAGCTCTATCAGCGTAGCGCCGACATCTTTCTCGGCGTGCCCTTCAATATCGCCTCATACGCCCTGCTGACATTGATGGTGGCGCAGGTCACCGGCCTGCAACCCGGCGAGTTTATCCACACCTTTGGCGATGCCCACCTCTACCTCAACCATCTGGAGCAGGTGGAGCTGCAACTCACACGCGAGCCACTTCCACTGCCCACCATGCAGCTGAACCCGGCCGTGGATTCACTGTTTGATTTCACCTATGAAGATTTTGAGTTGCTGGATTACCAGCCCCACCCCCACATCAAGGCACCGGTCGCCGTCTAGCCGGGATTTTGTTCATGAAGCACCACCGTCCGATCATCTCTCTCATTGCTGCCGTCGCTCAAAACCGGGTCATTGGCATCCATAACCAGATGCCCTGGCACCTGCCTGCTGACCTGCGCCACTTCAAGGCGCTCACGGTTGGAAAACCGATTGTCATGGGACGCAAGACATGGGAGTCGCTGCCCGGCCTGCTGCCGGATCGGCTCCATATCGTGGTAACCAAAAAGCCGGACTATCAGGCCAAAGGGTGTAAGATTGTTCACTCCATCGATGCGGCACTGGCAGCTGCCGGAGATGTTCCCGAGGTGATGATTGTCGGGGGTGCCGCCCTGTACAGCGCCATGCTGCCACAGGCTGATCGCATCTATCTTACGCAGGTGGAGACCATCGTGGCAGGAGATACCTTTTTCCCCGACTATGACCCTGCGCAGTGGCAGGTCACCGCCCAGGAGAAGCATGCAGCCGATGAAAAAAACCCCTTTCCATACTGTTTTTTAACCCTGGAGCACCGCAGTTAAAAAATTGCCCCTTGCATAAAAACCAACTCCGGCGTTAAGGTATTGCAATCCCGGCGGGTTAAAGAGGCAAAGCAGAATGAAGATTTTCACCAGGCATGCTGTTGCAACCGTTGCTGTTTTTCTCCTGATTGGCTGTCAGAGCAGCCCCTCCATAGCGCCGATCACACCGGCCAAGGTTACCGGCTTTACCCCCTTTGGCGTGGCCGGCGGCTATGATGTTGGCTCGCTGATCGACTACTCCAACCAAAACTATAAAACTCTCTTTACATCGGAATATGTTGAGCGCAATGCCAGACCCGATGCTCAAAAAAGGCTGAACAAGCTCTTCCACACCCCGCTGCAACCGGTCTCACCCCGCTACAACGACAACCAGAAAAGACAGTTCATGGAGGCGATCAAGCGCACCCTGCTGGCGGGGCGCTTCAACCTCTCTGACCGTGCGAAGGCAGCCATAGATAAAATAGTTAAAATCGATATTGATGTGGCATCGGCCGCCAAGAAATCTGCTGCGATGCCTGAGGCGCTGCAATATCATCTTATTGAAGCCCTCCCGCCAACCGGGGGCGTCATCATCGGAATAAAGGCCAAGACCGGCATGGCCAAAACCGCCGTTGCCGTGACCAGCATTCTGGTCTTCAATCGTGCCACTGTGACGCTCTATTTTGACCGCTCGGTTGGCTCTGCCGAGCGGATAGAGATTTTTGACAAGAGCTATTTTGACAACCGGGTGGTGATCAAAATAGGCTCGCAGACAGAGAACAGCCTGCGAATTGAATATACCCGCCCCACGATCGTTGCATTCAAGGGGTTCCAGTTTGATAAACAAGCCCTGCGCTTTTATATAAAAAACGGCAGGCTGCCCTCAGCAAAAGAGTCTTTCGTGCTCACAGCTGCGCAGCAGCCGCTGGCGAGAGCAACGATGACCTCTAAAAAAAGATCGGTCAACGACAGTGATCTGTATGACGTGCCCTGGGACTCCAGGTAGCCCGTCTACTCCAGCGGCAGCCCCTTGCCCGGATTGAGGATATTGTTTGGGTCAAACTGGTGGCGGATGCCATGCATCAATCGCAGGGTGGCAGGGTCGATCTCGCGCCCGACAAAATCCCTTTTCTCCAGCCCCACGCCATGCTCACCCGACAGGGTGCCGCCCAGCTTTAACACCAGATCGAAGGTGTCACTGAGACAGTGTGCCGCCCGCTGCATCTCATCCGGGTCATCGGGGTTGACCAGCAGGTTGACATGGATATTGCCATTACCTGCATGGCCAAAATTGACAATACGAATCCGGTGCTGCTCCGCCAGCTGCTCCAGCCCGCTGATCAGTGCCGGGATGCGGGAGACCGGCACCACGACATCTTCATTGATCTTCTTGGGCGCCACATTGCGCAGGGCAGGCGAGAGCGCCTTGCGCGTCTTCCACAGTGCCGCCACCTCTGCTGTGGTTTCGGCTCGATAGAGATCGACCAGACCCTCTACCCTGGCCGCCTGCTCAATCGCGGCAGCCGCATGGCTCAATCCGTGTTCCGGGCCGTCCACTTCAATCATCAGCAGGGCGCCCACCTCATCTGCCAGCTGCAGATCCGAGAAGTTGCGCACCATTGCGATTGCCGCCCCATCCATAAACTCCAGGGCGCAGGGGGTGACGGGCTGCGCCATGATGGCAGAGACGGCGGCGGCAGCTGAGTGAATATCCCGATAGGTGGCGCGCAAGGTGCATTTTGCCTCTGGCAGCGGCGTCAGCTTGAGCGTGGCTTCGGTGATGACAGCCAGCGTCCCTTCCGAGCCGATCAGCAGGCGGGTCAGGTCATACCCCACCACGCCCTTGGTGGTCATGGTGCCGGTTTTGATCTCCTCTCCCAGGCCGGTGATGGCCCGCAGCCCCAGGGTATTCTCGCGCACAGTGCCATATTTGACGGCACGGGGGCCCGCCGAGTTATAGGCCAGATTGCCACCCAGAGTGCAGACTGCCGCGCTGGATGGGTCGGGCGGCCAGAAGAACCCATGCCCCGCAAGCGCCTGTTGCAGTGCCTGGTTGGTGACGCCTGGCTCTACTCGGGCCAGGCGGTTGGCCGGGTCGATCTCCAGAATCTGCGCCATCCGCTCCAGCGAAAGTACGATGCCGCCCTGATCCGGTACCGTGGCACCCGTCGTGCCGGTGCCGCGACCGCGTGCGATCAGCGGGATCTTCTCCCGGTTGCAGAGCCGCACCAGATCACGCACCTGCCCGTGCGTGGTGGCAAAAGCAACCGCCTGCGGGAGCGCCTGCCGGCGGCTGTTATCGTAGCCATAGGGCCAGCAGTCGGCGGGGTCTGTCAGCAGCCCCGTCTGGCCGGTAATGGCCTGCAACTCACCGATCAGTGATGGAGCAAGTGGGGCATCAGTAGTATTCAAAGACCTTGACCACCCGCTTTACGCCAGTGACAAAACGCACCTTCTCGACAACCTGATGGGCCTCTTCCTGGCTGATAATGCCCATTAAAAATACCGTGCCCTGTGATGTCACTACCTTCACCCGGGTTGGATCAAAGCCTTTGGCGTCGATCCTCAGCAGCTCCAGCTTGACCTTGGCGGTTAGATAGGCATCGTTGGTTTGATCCAGCAGGGTGCCGCTTGGCGAGACCAGCACCTCATTGTGCACCCGCTCAACCCGCTGGATATTGCTGACCAGCCTGGCAAACTGGTCACTGATCTCCTGGGTATCCGCCTCCCCGGTCAGAAGCACCTTCAGGTTATAGCTGGTGATGCTGATATTGCTGTGTTTGCTGATCTCCGGATGATCCATCAGCAGCTTCAGCGCCTTGATCTCAATGGCCTGATCCTCCAGCATCGTCGGCACCGTGCGGCGGTCATGCACAGCGGCCACCCCCGTTGCGGCACCACCGACCACCGCTGTAGCACAGCCCATAAGCTGCGTCATCAGCAGTGCCACTGCCATCAGAAAAATTGCTCTCATCATCGGTTACTCCTTATATTTAAACCCGGTTTAACCCAGCAGCTGCTGGTCAATCAGATCACACAGGCAGTGGATGGTCAGCAGGTGAACCTCCTGGATGCGTGCCGTAGTCTGTGAGGGTGCGCGTATCTCTATATCATCCTCGGTCAGCAGGGTGGCCATCCGCCCCCCCTCTTTGCCGCTGAGCGCAACCACATACATTTCACGTTCATGTGCCGTCTCAATGGCAGCATTGACATTGGGTGATTCACCACTGGTGCTGATGGCTAACAACAGGTCACCCGGCTGCCCCAGTGCCTGCACCTGTTTGGAGAAGATCTCTTCGTAGTCGTAGTCATTGGCAATCGAGGTGATGGTTGAGCTGTCCGTAGTGAGCGCAAAGGCGGGCAGCCCGGGCCGCTCCCGCTCGAAGCGGTTCAGCATCTCGGAGGAGAAGTGCTGCGCATCTGCGGCTGAGCCCCCATTGCCGCAGCTGAGAACCTTGCCCCCGGCCATCATCCGGCTGACGATCAGCTCTGCTGCCTCAGCAATGGGCGCAGCCAGCAGCTCCACCGCCTGGTTCTTGGTTTGAATGCTGTCGTTGAACAGCTGTTTAACGCGATCGGTCAATTCTGTCATTGGTTCTGTCTATTGATTTTTCCAGGTTAAAAAGGTGCCTGAAAGGCATCCTTGATCCAGTCGATATTCTGCTGCTCTCTGCCCACGATAGCCAGCATATCCAGACGGCAGCGGGGCATATTGCTCCCACTGTTGGATTGCAGGTAGTGGGCTGCGGCCGCGCAGATGCGCCGCTGTTTGGCTGGGGTGACGCTCTCGGCAGGTGATCCAAACCCTGTGTTTTTCCGGTAGCGCACCTCGATAAAGACCAGGGTTGCACCATCGCGCATAATCAGGTCGATCTCACCCTGTCGGCAGCGGTAGTTCTGCACCTCCAGTCGCAGACCCTTCTGTTCCAGGTAGATTCGCGCTTGCTCTTCTGCTCTGGCACCACGCTCACCCGGCGGTAGCCTCATATCGACCGGTCTGGCGCTGCTGGTGCGGGCAGCGGTGCAAGCGGGATGGGCGGCGCCGGCACCACGGTTGGGAAGATCAGCGGTGGCAGATCATCCCCCGGTGTAGCCAACCCCGACTCAATACGCGGCGCATAGCCCAGCACATAGGGCACCCCTTTGCGCATCTGCGCCCACATCAGGCGTCGATGCACCTGGTTGATCTCATCCAGATAGAGGTTTCCGGTCTGCCCATCCAGTGTCTCCCAAGGGCTGATCTTGAGCCGCCCCAGGTGTGGCAGCAGATTGAAGCTGTCGATTCCCATGGCATAGAGCCGCTGATAGCTGCCCCGGGCTTCCGGGAAGAGCGCTGCCAGTGCATTCTGGGAGAGACGGCTCCCCTTCTCACTGGCCAGCAGCCAGGGGATGTCGGGGAATTTAACCCCTTCCAGATCACCATCCTTCATCGCATCCGGGCTTCCGGCATAGAGGTGCGAGGTGGCATAGACCGGGATGCCCGCCGCATGGTGAAACTGTAGCAGCGGGCGGATCTGGCGCGCGATCTTGGGCTTTGCGGCAAAAAATACGAAATCGACATCCTGCCGGCGGCGCGGCTCATATTTTACATTCTGGATCAGGATGCGCTGCATCTGGCTGCGACGCGCCTTGCTCTCATCGAGGTCCAGCAGGGTCAGTATCGGCCGGGAGAAGTCCTGCCCCTTGACATCATAGGTCTGAGCCTCCAGCAGGGTGCCGCCCAGCGCCTCCCAGCGCTCACGAAAGCTGTTGAGGATGCGTTCACCCCATGATCCTTCCGGGACAATGGCCAGCGCCTCTGACAACCCATCCTGCCAGGCGCGCTCTGCCACCTGCCGCGCCTCATCCTCGGGCGAGAGGCCAAACTGGAACAGATTCTCCGGCTGCCCCGGCTGTGGGGCGATCCGGTTCAGCGCCAGCACCGGGATCTCCAGCTCCCCGGCACGCGCCAGTTGCAATACTGCACTCTTGTTCAGTGGGCCGACCACCATGTCGGCACCAGCATCCACCGCCTGCCGGTAGAGTGGCCAGGTATCTGCCGCATTGCTGCTGTCATAGAAACGCAGCTGTGGGCGCTTTGCCGCTGGCAGCTGATAGTAGGCCGCCATAATGCCATTGCGCAGCGCAGCAGCGGCACCGGCCAAAGTGCCTGATTGCGGCAACAGTATGGCCAGGTTTTTAACCGGCTGATATTGACGCTGCAACCGCTGATGATACCCCTCCAGCAGCTCCGGACGCGCCGGATGCAGCGGAAAACGCTCACGCCACCGGGTCAATAAAACCCGCGTGCGGGCAGGGTCGCCCTCGTAGCCCTTGATGATACGTGCCAACTCCATCCAGCCACCCTGTACGCCGGGTGGATCGGGCTGAAACGCCCTCAGGGCACCATCTGTCAGAATGGTCAGGGTCTGCAGTATGGCCTGCTGATTATGCAGGCGCGCTGCCGGGTCGCTGATCAGCAGATCCAGCTGGCCAAGCTCATGGGCGCTCTCCAGCAGATTGCCCTCAAGCCGCAGTATCTCTGCCCGCTGTCGGTGGTAGCGCTGCCGAAGGTCGGTCGAAAGCCCTTCAGGCGGCCGTGCCTCCAGCAGCGAGAAGGCCGCTTTCAGGTTGCCCTCCTTTATCGCCAGCTCAGAGGCCTGCAGGCGCTTGCGCAGATCAAATATCGGAGAGAGTCCGGTCACATCGGTCTGCGCCAGCAGGCGGCTTGCGGATTCAGTATCCTGCGCCAATAGCAAGGCGGCGACCGCCTGTAGCTGCAGATCCTGGCGATAGGGCGGAGGCATGCGCATGGCCAGGCTTTGGTAGAGTGCGGCGGCGGCAACATAGTCACCCATCAGCTCCAGCTCGGTGGCACGATTCAGCTCGGCCTGCGGCACGGGCGAAACAGGCTGGCCGGACGCGGCTCCGGTACCCGGCAGCTCCTTTGACAGCTGAGGGGTGACACAACCCGTCAGCCACAAAGCACAGAGCAGGCTGGTGATGACTGTTCGATTCGTCAGTTGCATGGTTTGGTTAAGGCAGGCACGATGTAGCGAGTATCTTGTCTGGGGTGAAAAGTGTCAATCGAAAAAGGTGTACTCTATGTGGTGGCGACGCCCATCGGTAATCTGGATGATCTCTCCACGCGCGCGGTTAATACCCTGCAAGCAGTTGATCTGATCGCCGCCGAGGATACCCGCCACAGCCGCCCACTGCTACGGCACTTCGGGATCAAAACAGCGCAGATCGCACTGCATGAGCACAATGAACACGAACTCATGCCGCGCCTCCTGGGGCAGCTGCAGGATGGCCGCTCCATTGCACTGATCTCCGATGCGGGTACCCCGCTGATCAGTGATCCGGGGTTTCCGCTGGTACGGGAGTGTCACCGGCAGGGGGTTCGGGTCTCTCCAGTGCCTGGCCCCAGTGCTGCAATCTGCGCCCTGTCTGCCGCAGGCCTCCCTTCTGACCGCTTTCTGTTCGAGGGGTTCCTGCCCCGTACCCACGCTGCCCGCTGTGAGCGCTTGCAACGTCTGAAACAGGAACCCGCCACCCTGGTGTTCTATGAATCGAACCACCGGGTGGCGGAGTCGTTGCAGGATATGTGCTCGGTATTGGGTATCGAGCGCCCGGCGCTGATGGCACGGGAGCTGACCAAGCTGCACGAAACCCTGATCAGTGCGCCACTGGAAGAGCTGCTGCAACAGGTCAATGCAGACCCGATGCAGCGTAAGGGCGAGATCGTGCTGCTGGTGGCCGGAGCCAAACCTGAGGCGGATGCCGGGCAGGCGGCAGAGACCACCCGTATTCTAGAGATCCTGCTAAAAGAGCTGCCAGTAAAACAGGCCGCTGCATTGACTGCCCAGATCACCGGGGAGAAGAAAAACCGGCTCTATCAAGCGGCGTTGGCGCTACGCAATCTGAAACCAATGTGAAACCAATGGGGTCGGACTCGATTGATCCAGGAAAATAGTCTATACTCCACCCATGGCTCGACTCCCCCGCTTTGTTCTACCCGGTTATCCTCAACATATTATCCAGCGTGGTAATAACAGGGAGGCGGTATTCTGTCAGGAAGCAGATCACCTATTTTTTCTCGAAAAGCTTACAAAGGCATGTCAGAAACACAATTGTGAGCTGCATGCCTATGTATTAATGACAAACCACACCCATTTTTTAATCACCCCCCACACGGGAGATGGGATAGGCAAGGTGATGCAGGGGGTGGGGCGCCACTACGTCCAGTATTTCAATTACACCTACCAGCGTACCGGCACCCTATGGGAAGGACGATATAAAGCCACCGTATTGGATTCTGAGCGATACCTGCTTACCTGCATGCGCTACATTGAGCTTAATCCGGTCAGGGCCAGGATGGTCAACCACCCTAGAGAATATCCCTGGTCGAGCTATCACTATAATGCTGCTGGAGCAGAAAATAAATTGGTTACGCCACATTCAGTTTACAAACGACTGGGGAAAACAGCCGAGAGTCGGCGATCCGGATATCGAGCCTTGTTTAAGCAACATATCGGCAAGAATGCATTAGGTGAGCTACGAGAAGCTACCAACAAGGCCTGGGTATTGGGGTGTGATCGTTTCAGGGTACAGATTGAGGCGCAATTAAACCGCCACGCAAAACCAAAAGCGCGTGGTGGTGATCGAAAGTCGAAGACTTATCGTGAGTTACGAAAAATCGATCGAGTCTGACCCCATTGATTGTGCAGCGCGTGGTGGTGATCGAAAGTCGAAGACTTATCGTGAGTTACGAAAAATCGATCGAGTCTGACCCCATTGATTACCCATTAAGGCTGGTTCTCCGGTTGATTGTTGTTGGTTAGGCGACTTGCATCATATCACCAGAACCAGCCTTATTTTCTTTTTATATCAACTGTTTATGCCTTATCCAAGTGCCATTCGAGTCTGACCCCATTGTTTCTCAGGTTTCTTCGCCACCACCGCCAGAAGGAGCAGGAGCTGATGAATAGCTTGATTTATCATTTTCAGTATCAGCCCAACCAGCACTGACCTGCACGCCTTTTTGCAAAAAATCCCAGCCAACTAAAACAGCGGCACCATCAAACGCATAACCAGCGCTCAGATCGATACCAAATTTATTTGTAGCAATAGGATAATAAGTTGCACCTAAAGCTGCAATAGCTTGATCTTCTTCGTCATCTGAGAGCACTTTGACCGTTATGCCAACACCGCCTCCACCGAAGGAATAGCTTACGCCAACAAAAGCGGCAGGATCTGCTTGAGCGGTAAGCGGTAGTAGACCTAATAATACTAGAGGTAATAATTTCATAGTTTTTTCCTTAAAAATTATAGATATTTAAAAGCGTGACATAAACGAAATATTTAAACAGTTTGAAGTTTATTGTTTATTTGCAATGCTTCATATACCCAATTCTTGGTATGGTGGCATTATTATAGAGTCAGTTCGAGCAAAGGCAAGCAAATGTTAGCGGCGGCCTAATACCGCAGATAAATGGCGAATACCCAATAGCTAGCACTTTGAGCATATAATAAGGAGGCAAAGCCCCCCACATATCGAATAAGGATAAGTCGTGCGCGCGAAGCAAGCCGCGACTTATCCTTATTCGTTAGGCTTTTTACGATGTCCACTGCATATGTAGCTTGCGATGATGAATAGCACAGTCACGTAAATAAAGATTAATAAGCGTCTGGTATGGAATTCCTGTTTCTTCTGCCAAGGACTTGAAGTATTCAACAGAATCACAATCAAGGCGCATAGTAACGGGCTGTTTTAAATATTTAATGTAGGGATTTTTCCTCCCTTTCATTTTTGAGAAGTCGTAATGATCTTTCATTTTCTTTCACTCCAATACACTTGCTCTTCATCCTTATCTGCTTTTCTAGCGGAGATAATTCTGACTAGCGTTTCTTCCTTCCTAAAACAATGACAAACAACAAGTGTTTTTAACTTGAAACTTGTACCAAGTAGGATAAACCGATCTTCACTTTCTGAGTGTTCTGGATCAAAGAATTGAATGGCATATTCATCGTAAAAAACGGTTCGTGCCTCATCAAATGACACGCCATGCTTTTTTGAATTTGCCTTATCTTTCCTATTGTCCCACTCAAATTCTAGCCGCTTCATATTTACAGTGTACTTATGAATTTGCAAGTGTCAATATTCATTACCAAGGCTATGTAGCCCGCAGCTTTCGGAATTAAAGGGGTCGGAGTAATTGATATGGGAATTGAGAGAGATATGATGGCAAGGCTTCCAAGATTAAGTGTGGCAGCAAGGTAGCCTAGATGGAGCGTAGCGGAATCCGGGATGGGATAGCATCAAACCTCCCGGATTTCACTTCGTTTCATCCGGGCTACTCGCTGACCAAGCTGCACGAAACCCTGATCAGCGCGCCACTGAAGGAGCTGCTGCAACAGGTCGAAGCAGACCCGATGCAGCGTAAGGGCGAGATCGTGCTGCTGGTGGCCGGAGCCAAACCCGAGGCGGATGCCGGGCAGGCGGCAGAGCCCCGGTGTATCCTTGAGATACGGCTGGAGGCGCTGCTGGTAAAACAGGCTGCATTGACTGCCCGGATAACCGGGGAGAAGAAGAACCGGCTCTATCAGGAGGCGCTGGCACTGCACAACCGGCCGGCTGGCTGAAGCCATGCACTGATTCAATGCTTCCGGTATTCTTCCCCCTCATTTTATTATCTTGAAGACGGACGGGGCGATGTGCGGCATTTGTGGTGAATTGAGGTTTGATAAACAGCCTGCTGATCTGGCGGCCATTCAGCGCATGATGGCGCATCTGCAGCGGCGCGGCCCCGATCACGGCGGCAGTTTCAGCGATGGCTCGCTGGGGTTTGGCCACCGGCGGCTGGCGGTGATAGATCTCTCCGAGCACTCTGATCAACCCCTGGTCGATCAGGCGCTCTCTCTGGCGCTGGTCTTTAACGGCGCCATCTATAACTATAAAGAGCTGCGCCATGAGCTGCAGGGCAGGGGCTACCACTTCTTCTCTGAAGGCGACAGTGAGGTGATCCTCAAGGCCTGGCACGCCTGGGGTGAGAGCTGTGTCGAGCGGTTGCACGGCATGTTTGCCTTTGCCATCTGGGATGAGGCAAAGCACCAGCTGTTTCTGGCACGGGATCGGTTTGGCATCAAGCCCCTCTACTATGCCGCTGATGCGACACGCTTTCGCTTTGCCTCCAATCTGCAGGCGCTCCTGGCGGCAGGTGGCATCGACACCCGCATCAATCCCGTGGGGCTGCATCACCAGTTTACCCTGCATGGCGTTATTCCGGCACCGCATACGATTCTCTGCGGGGTCAAGAAGTTGCCTCCGGCTCACTCACTGTTGATCGAGGCCGATGGCCAGCAGCGACAGCGACGTTACTGGAGCCTCTCTGCAATCCGGCCTGCAATACCCCGCAGTGATGCTGAGTGGCTGGAGGCAATCCACGAATCCCTGCGCACGGCAGTGCGCCGCCGCAACGAGGTTGCGGATGTGCCGGTCGGGGTACTGCTCTCCGGCGGGCTTGATTCCAGCCTGCTGGTGGCGCTGCTGGCCGAGGCTGGCGCTTCGGATCTCAACACCTTCTCGGTCGGGTTTGAGGATACCCCGCAGGAGGCCGGCAGTGAGTTTGAGTTCTCCGACCAGGTTGCCAGCCGCTATGCCACCCGTCACCACCGCTATCGCATACCCAATGCCGAGGTGCTGCAACGCCTGCCCGAGGCGGTTGATGCCATGGCCGAACCGATGTTTGGTCAGGATGCCGTTGCCTTCTATCTGCTGGCAGAGCAGGTCTCGCAAAAGATCAAGGTTGTGCAGTCGGGGCAGGGGGCAGATGAGGTTTTCGGCGGCTATTTCTGGTATCCACGCATGTTGGCCGAAACCACCGGCTCACCTGTGGCGCGCTTTGCCAGACACTATTTTGATCGGGATCATGCTGAATTTTTACAGATGATCTCTGCCGATTACTGCGGATCAGATTACAGCCGCCAGCTGGTTGCCGGGCTGCTGGCCGAGCCGGGTGCTGAGACCTTTATGGATGGCGTGCTGCGGATGGATGCCACTACGCTGATTGTGGATGACCCGGTGAAGCGGATTGACAATATGACCATGGCCTGGGGCCTGGAGGCTCGCGTCCCCTTTCTGGATCATGAGCTGGTGGAGCTGGCCGCGCAATCTCCGCCCGAGCTTAGGCTGCGGGAGGGCGGCAAGTATCCCCTCAAGGCGATGGCGCGGGGGCTGTTGCCCGATGCGGTGATTGATCGCCCCAAAGGCTACTTTCCGATGCCGGCACTGAAGTATGTGCGGGGTGAGTTTCTGGACTTTATGCGGGATATTCTGGATTCACGGTGCTGTCGTGAGCGGGGGCTTTATCAGCGCAGCTATGTCGAGATGCTGCTGGATGCGCCGGAACAGCATCACACCCGTCTGCAGGGCAGCAAGCTCTGGCATCTGGCGCTGCTGGAGTTCTGGCTGCAGCGGAATGTGGATTAGAGACAGGTTGACTCAAATTGCAGAGACAATGCAGTTTCTACCCGCTTTTTTGGCCTCGTACATCGCATCATCAGCGGCTCGAATTACCTCATCGATCAACTCGCCATTCTGGGGGAAGGAGGAGATGCCGATCGATACCGTGACTCTGAGCTCTCTCTTTTTTACCACCACCGTAAGCTGCTCTATGCCCTGCCGGATCTCATTCGCTTTCTGCAGGCAATCCTCCGGGGAGCAGCCGGGCAGGATGACGATCAGCTCCTCCCCACCATAACGGCAGGCTATATCTTCACCGCGTATGCTGTTTTTAAGAAACATGCCGATCTTCCACAACACCTTGTCACCCACTTCATGACCACAGCTATCATTCAGCTGTTTGAAGTGGTCGATATCCAGCATCATCAGACCCACATTGGTATCATTGCGCGTTGCCCGGTCAAACTCGCGCGTCAATGCATACTCCATGTGCCGACGGTTAAACAGCCCGGTAAGGGAGTCGATTATGGATTGCAGATGCAGCCGCTCCCTCAATCTGATATTGGCCAGGCTCAGTGCATACAGCTCGGTGACCCCCTTGAGCTTGCTTTCGATGCGCTTCAAGGTCGGTGTCCTGAGCCTGGGCTCCACCCCAGAGCAGTCACAACTCAGGTGAATAATGCCTAAGCATTCGCTACGCGCGGTAATGGGAACACAGAGGTTTGAGCGGGAGTGTCCTTTGATTTGGGGGCATGATGGTTCTGCTTCAGGATCTGCAACGATATGTGCACCGCCCCGCCGGACAGCCCAGCAGTCGTTCAGGTTAAACTGAATCCCCTCCCAGGGGTAATCCCCAAAACCAACCACCGCTTGCGCAATCTCCATGGTCTCTCTTTTTATCGCAACAAAGCCCGCATGGTTGGGGAATATCTGGCTACAGATCGAGGCCACTATGTCGAAGCTCTCTTGCTCTGTATTGCACGCCTGCAGCAGGTCTCTCATGTGTGCCATGAGTTCCGCCTCTCTGTTCCGGCGTTTAAGCTCTGTGACAATGGCGGCTAATTTATTGGTTCGTCTCTTCACCTCCTCTTTCAGGTTGTCACGGTGCTTCAACAGTGCGTACTGGGCGCGCTTGCGCTCCCTGATGTCGGCAATGCTCCCTTCGATATAGTCCATATCTTCCAGATCATCATGCACCTGATAGGCCGATATAGCAGCGTACAGTATTCCGCCATCATCCCGCTTCAGCCTGGTCTCAAACTCACTGACTCGCCCGTTTCGCTGCAGCTTCTCCAGCATCTTTTTCCAGTCGGCCGGGTCTGCATACAGGTCATCAGGGATGCAGGGATAGGCATCAATTACATTTTGCATGCTGCTGCAACCCAACATTCTCACCAGGGCGGGGTTGGCCTTTAAAAACCGCCCGCCAAATGTAGACTGGTAGATCCCGTCTGTTGCATTTTCAAATATGCTTCTAAATCTTTTTTCACGCGCCAGCACCTCCAGCGTCATCTTTTCAAATTCATCCGCTACGATATCCAGCTCGTCAAATGATCTGTCGGTTGCGCGCCTCTTTCGATAGGTTCCCTTCGCCGCAGCCTGGATTTCAAAGACAAACCGTTTCAGTGGGGTAAGCAGGAATTTTTGCAGCGAATGGCGGAATTTCAAGAAGAAGAACAGGCTGAAAACAGACAGCATAAAAAGCAGAACCGATACTGCTTTAGCCACTGGGTAAAACAGTGCAGCAGCAGGTTGATAAACCACCATCAGCCAGTTGATCCTGGGGAATTTGGTTGCCTCTCCAAAATAGAGCTGCCCACGGTTTTCAAAAAAACCGTCAAAAAACGGGATTTTATTGCTTTCGAAGATCCCCAAGTTTTGCAGATTATCACTCTGCCCTGCCAGCTGCTGATCTGTGGAGAGCACCATGTTGCCATCGTCATCTGCAATAATGGTCAGCAAGCCATTGGGAAAGGTGTTGTGGATATGGTTCTCCAGTGAGCCCAGGCTTAACTCTCCGGCAAGGATCTCTCCGGAGGGTAGAATATGCCCCACATAGATAACCACATCTCCCGTTTTTTCGGAAAGCATGGGACGGGAGAGCATCAGATTATCGGTTGCGCCCTCCCATATCATCAAAGGAAAATCCACACCCTCAACACCAACGGGATAGATATTCTGAACCAGCTGATTGCGCGTAAGCCAGATCAGCCGTTTGAAGTGGGGATAGAGGGTATAAAAAGCTGTCAGACTGGACTGGATCGTTGCACCATTGGTGCGATCCAGCTGTGTTGAGAGCGCGCGCAAGAGCCTGTGTGAGGTGTCTGTTTTTTCTAATACAAGTTGACTTGTCGTCTTGGTTAAAAGTGCGCTGGTCTGTCTGAAATCCGCCATCCTGTTCATGGCTGTCCAAATCCCAAACAGCATCACAAAGGCAATACCAGGCAGAATAAACCACAAGATAATATTGTGCTGGATGATGGAGAGAAATGTTTTGCTTTTATTGCTCACGCTATTCTTGCCTGATAGCGCACTCCTGGTATCGTAATGCAAAATACGAAGTGAAGGCACCCTGTGGCCGTTGTCATGTGCTCTCCCTGTGGAACCCAGGTTGAAAAATATTGCAAAACCGTTCGATCAATCAGCAGATAGAGCAGCTACAACAACAGCCGAACCGGCTGGCAGCCGGTTCTTCACCCACATTGTATCTTTTTTATTATGGTATTTGCAGAAAACCGCAGGAAACCCGTTACTCTAAATTGAGTGGCGCCGTCTCTTTTCCCTTTTTGAGCTACAAGAGGGGCGGCCGCAGAACAGCGGGGGACAGACTACAATTGTAATGGGGAAATAAATGTAATCCGTTCACTATTATTTTTTTGATTTTCTCCTGCCTTATTGGATATCACCTTAATCATGGTCTGTTTCCTGTTTTTTCCAAGGTGCCAAAACATGAGCTTATTGGAAAGCTGCTACATCCAGTGTCCATACTGTTGGGAACAGATCGAGCTATCCATTGAGGATTCCATGGAAGAGCAGCAGTATGTTGAAGATTGCCAGGTATGCTGCAATCCTATAAGCATCACAGTAAACAGCGTGCCGGGCGGCCCGGCTCTGGTAGAGGCCAGGCAGGAAAATGAGTAGCTGTCCCCACTGCAAGCAGATGGGGATTTGGCCCTTAGCCCGGCAAATTCATGAGATTTCCGGGTTAGAAAAACCCCAACGGCTGAGTGCTGTAGCTCACCAGGAGATTCTTGGTCTGCTGGTAGTGGTTCAGCATCATCTTATGGGTCTCACGGCCAATACCTGATCTCTTGTAGCCACCAAAGGCGGCATGTGCAGGGTAGGCGTGATAGCAGTTGGTCCAGATTCGCCCCGCCTCAATCGCCCGACCCAGCCGATAGGCGCGGTTCATATCCCTGGTCCAGACCCCGGCACCCAGGCCATACTCTGTATCGTTGGCAATGGCGATGGCCTCAGCCTCATCCTTGAAGGTCGTTACTGCCAACACCGGCCCAAAGATCTCCTCCTGAAAAATGCGCATGCTGTTGTCACCCTTGTACAGGGTCGGTTCAATGTAGAAGCCATCCGATAGCGCATCTGCGGTGTTACGCCGCCCACCAATCAGGCACTCTGCCCCCTCCTGGTTCGCAATCTGCATATAACCCAGGACTTTATCCAGCTGCTCCTGAGAAGCCTGCGCGCCGATCATCGTCTCGGTATCCAGCGGATCACCCTGCCGGATACGCCCTACACGTTCAAGCACTATCTCAATAAACTCACTATACATCGACTCCTGGATCAGCACACGAGAGGGGCAGGTACAGACCTCTCCCTGGTTAAAAAAACCCAGCACGAGTCCTTCAACCGCCTTGTCAATATATTCAGGCTCCTGCTGCAGCACATCGGCAAAGAAGATATTGGGTGACTTACCCCCAAGCTCCAGCGTGACCGGGATAATATTCCTGCTGGCATATTCCATAATCTGATGCCCCACAGCCGTGGAGCCGGTAAAGGCGATCTTGGCAATGCGGTTGCTGGTTGCCAGCGCCTTGCCCGCCTCTTCACCGTACCCATGCACAATATTCAGTACGCCAGGGGGCAGCAGATCGCCAACAAGATCCATAAAAAGGGAGATAGAGAGTGGTGTCTGTTCAGCTGGCTTGAGTACAACCGTATTACCGGCAGCCAACGCAGGAGCCAACTTCCAGGCCGCCATCAGCAGCGGAAAATTCCAGGGGATAATCTGACCAATCACTCCGAGCGGCTCGTGGTACTGGTAGGAGACAGTGGCCTCATCAATTTCGCCAATGGACCCTTCCTGCGCCCGGATACAACCCGCAAAATAGCGAAAGTGATCTATCGCCAGCGGCACATCTGCTGCCAGTGTCTCACGCACAGGCTTGCCGTTATCCCAGGTCTCTGCCACCGCCAGCATTTCACTGTTTGCCTCAATGTGATCCGCAATCTTCAGCAGTATGTCAGAGCGCTGTGCTACCGATGTTTTCCCCCAGCCCGCTTTGGCAGCATGTGCAGCTGCCACTGCCTTCTCCACATCAGCAGCAGTAGAGCGTGCCACCTGGCAAAAAATCTGGCCATCCACAGGCGAGGGGTTTCCAAAATAGAGACCCTCCACGGGGGGACTCCACTCACCACCAATATAGTTGTCGTATCGCTCTTTGAAAGAGACTACTGAACCATCAGAACCCGGTTTGCTATAGATCATTGCTGACTCCCATGTTGTAACGATTGCAATCAAGTGTTCCTGTTAACCCGACATCCGCAGAGCAGGGATATGTCACATATTATTATCCGGGCAACAGCAAGCAGCCTGGATAGAGTAAAATGGAACCCGAGAGGTAACATGACACTACCGCCCCGGGTTACGCTTAGGTGCCATCCAGGCTGCTTGCTGAACCTTTAGTGATTTTAATCTGGCCCACCGGTGGCTCGTGGTCATCCGTTTAGCCTCTCCCCGGCAACCTCAAGTGCAGAGGCCATGCCCAGATCCAGCTTTTTATTGGCATGACTCATCAGCGGCAGGATGGTGCGGATGAGGTTGGTCAACTGCTCTTGGCTGATGGCATCACCCACCCCGGCTTCAATCTGGACAATGGCTTGGGTGATCTCCATTCCAAAACGGTTTTCATCGGTGGTTCTTGCCATCTGCTCTACAGGTGTCGACTCACTTGTGCTGGCGCTGCCCAGGGGGTGGGCAATGCCATCCCTGGCATTGACAATACGGCCTCCTCCACTGGCAATGGCCTTGTTTAGCGCCTCTTCTGCCTGCCCGACAAGCTGAATAAAGCTGATACACTCCTGCTCTGGTTCTGGCTCAATCCCGGAGAGTCCGGCACTCAGGCGAATATCCAGATCTCCACTCTCCACTCGCAACCCTAATGCGCTGATCTTTTCACAGATGCGCTCAATGGAGCGCAGGCTGCCAATGCGGTTGGTCAGCGGGAGGATAAGGGCAAACCGGGCCGTACCGATACGGGCGCAAAGATCCTCTTTACGCAGGCTCTCTGTAATGACCCGGCTGATCTTGAGAAGCACGCGAGCCGCCTTCTGTTTGCCATGGTCGTTGATGAGAGCCATAAAGTGGTCAATCTCCAGCAGCACGACCGCCAGCTCTGTCTCATGCCGTACCGCCAGGGAGAGATCCTTTTCACCGTGTGTAAAGAAGAACTGTTTGTTGGCCAGGCCGGTCAGTTTGTCGTGCTCCAGCTTCTCTTCCACCTCTGCCAGCTTCTGGTTGTAGCCGATATAGGCGGCCGCCCGATTTTTAAGGGTTACGGTGTCGAAAGGCTTGGTGATGAAGTCTGTGGCGCCCAGGTTGAGCACCTCTGCCTTGGTATCATCGTCATCGTCCTTGCCGGTGATGACGATAACCGGCAGGTTCAGCAGACGTGTCTCATCCGAGCCGCGAATCAAAGCCAACAGCTCGTATCCATCTGAACCCTCCATCTGCAGATCGGTGAATACTGCCACAATGTTTTCATTGCGCTGCAGAATCTCCCAGGCCTCCAGACCATTGGTGGCTTCATGCACCGTATAGTCGTTTCTCAGGATCTTGCTGGCCGCCCAGCGGATCACTTTGGAGTCATCCACTATCAGGATCTCTGTTTTTGGGGCTTCTCTGTTCACGGGTCGGTGCTCCGGCAGGGTTCTAATTTGGTGGACTCAAGCGGCAGGTTTTTGCCTCTTTTTAACTAACCGCCGAATATAGCGCACGCCTACAATGATCAACAGCGCAACCACGGGTATGGATATGCCGACCACCAGCTCCGGCTTGATGGGCAGACCGGCCGCTTTGCCCGCTTTGGCAATATAGCCAATCAGGCTTACTGAGTAGTATGTGATGGCCGCAACCGAGAGCCCCTCAACCGTCTCTTGCAGGCGCAGTTGCAGTTTGGCACGACTATCCATCGACTCCAGCAGCGATTGGTTTTGACGCTCCAGCGTGATCTCTACCCGGGTGCGCAGCAGTTGGCTGGCACGGGCGATGCGTTTGGAGAGCATGTTCTGACGCCGCTCGACAGAGGCACAGGTGTTCATGGCCGGCTCCAGCCGCCGATCCATAAACTCGGCAAAGGTCTGAATGCCCTGGATGCGCTTCTCTCTCAGTTCGTTGATCCGCAATCCAACCAGACGAAAGTAGGCCTGGGAGGCGCTGAGCCGAAATTGGGTCGATGACTGACTGTGCTCGACCTCAGCCGCAAGTGTGATCAGATCATCCAGTAGTTGAGCCTCATTGCTGCCCGACTGGGACATTGCGGTGGTGATCTGGAGCAGGCGCTGGTCAGCATCATTCAGCTGGATGATCAATCTTCGGGCAATAGGGAAGGTCAGCAGCGCCATCATGCGGTAGACCTCAATCTCAAACATGCGCTGTAGCAGACGCCCCAACTGGCGGGAGCGCAGCCGGCGATCATGGATAAGAATGCGACTAAAGCCGTCGGCATGGATGCGAAAATCGGTAAATACCTGGGCTGCACCGCCGGATACCTCTGATCCAATCAGGGTGTTGTCACTGAACAGCGGCGAGATGGCATCCAGATCCGCCTCCTCTTCATCACTCTGCATAATGGTGGCATGAGCACCGACAATCAGCTGCCCCGGCAGCGCCTGCAGCCAATCTACCGGCACGACCTGTAGCGCCGTTTCGGCAAAGGGATCGCTAAAGGGGCCGTGCAGGTAGAAGGTGTAGGTGCTGAACTCACCATGCTGCTCCCAGCGCAGCCGGAATGGGCCAAGATCCGAGACAAAATGATCCGCTCCTGGAGCCGGAGGTGGCTGGATATAGCGTTCGCACAGGTCGGCAAGAGCCTCGCGCTCCTGTGCCCTCTGCTCTGTCGTCATCATAAGCGCCAGATGCGTAGTGCGCTCCGGGGCGTAGAGCGGTGTGCAAGGCCGGGCGTGAACCTCGTTGTTCAGTATATAGCGCTGCGGGTGATTCGCTGGAACAGATCGTGTAGGCATAAAAGTTTAAAAGTTATTGGTCAGTGGAAGGTTTTAGCAGAAACAGCTTACCCTCATCCTGGTTTATATCAATATTAAAATGGTTCAAAAAACTCAGCCCCAGCAGACCATCAAACCCGTTCAGCTCACTCAGCACGATTGCCGGCACCTGCTCTACCAGGGCGCCCTGGAGATTCACTGCATTCAGTGTAATGAGCGGCACCTTGACCATGCCGTTGGCTGTGCTGACCTGGATAACCGGCAGCTCCTGTGAGATAACGATGCCCAGCCTTTGCGCCGTACGGCTTGAGATGGCGGTGTACGAGGCCCCTGTGTCCAAAATAAAGCGGAACTGCTGCGGCGCATCATTCAGCCGCACATCCACATCCAGCGTCCGCCCGTGGGATGAGATAGGCAGCTCGATCCGCCCTGGGTTCGCCAGCCGCTCTCTGGCGGCCGTGATCAGTGGCGACAACAGCGCTGTCCGGGTGTGATCCAGTTGCAGGGCATACTCCAGATTGGTGATGGCATCTGCGTAGTTTTCATGGCGGTAGTAGAGCCGCCCCAGCAGGGTGTAGTAGGTGGCAAAACCTGGGTCATCAATGATCTCTCGCGACAGTATCTGCACCTTTTCATCAAAGGTCAGTGCACCCTCTTTCATGCGCATGAGCGCCGTGACCACAACTCTGAGCAGGGGGTAGATCTGCTCGGCCATGGCCGGATCAACCGCCAGTGCCTGATGCAGAGTGGCTCTGGCACCCTTGAGATCCTTGCGCAACTGCTGAATCTCGGCTCGCAGAATCAGGCGGGGGGCGCTGATGCCAAACTGCCGCGCGGCCTCTGCAAGCAGATCCAGTGCCGTGCTGAACTCATGTTTCGCAACGGCCTCCCTGATCCATGCAATATAGGCGGCCTCAGGCTCGGGGGAAGCAAGACTCTGTGGCTTTCGAGCCGGCCGGGGCAGCGTCTCCTGGGTCGGAGTGATCAGCTGCCCCGGTTGTTTTGCGGCCGTGACAGTCGCCATCTCGGGCTGAGCTACCTCTATCGGCGGCTGCTCAGGATGGAAAAAGAGCGCCAGCCCATAGCCCGCACATGCGCCCAGGATAAAAACCGGCAACCAGCGAAATGAAATCAATGCTCATCCTGAGTGGGATGGCACGCATAGCGTGCCAGCTGGAACAAGGGTGGAATGGAAGGCCACCCGCCATGCCTTAAAGCCAGATCCTGCAAGATCACTTGCAGGATCTGGGCAGGAGGCTATCCGAGAATAGAAGGTCTACTCTCAGACAGGCCCCTAGTTGCCACTCTCCTTAGCGACCAGCGCATTGACCACCTCGATCAACTTTGCCTCACTGCCCGCTTTATGTGCACTGGTGCGATACTTGCCGTTGATGATCATCGCCGGGACACCGCTGATGCCATAGCGCCGGGTCATCTGTTTTGCCCGGTTGGCCTTGGTAGTGACCGCAAAGGAGCTATAGGTCTTCAGGAATTCAGCCCGGTCTACACCCAGAGTGGCAAAGAAATCGGCAATGGTCTCCGGGGTATAGAGTTTAAGCTTCTGGACGTGCAGCGCATCAAACAGCGGCCGGTGCACCTTATCCAGAACACCCATCGCCTCAGCAGCATAAAAGGCCTTGGCGTGGATCATCCAGCTAGGATTGAAAACGGCGGGCAGGCGCACATAGGCGGCATTGGCTGGCATATTTTCAAGCCAGTGCTCGATATAAGGCTCCAGCTTGTAGCAGTGCGGGCAGCCGTACCAAAACAGCTCCAGCACCTCAACCTTGTCACCGGTTTGCGTAGGCTGCGGTTTGGCCATCACATCATATGCAACACCCGCCTTGAAAGGCCCAGCATCGTTTGAACCGGCAAAGACAAAGCCAGGCAGCAAGATCAGCAGCAACCAGTAGTGACGTAATTTCATATTTTCTCCCTTGGTTCAGGTTTATAGATTTTTCTCAAAATCCGGCAGTTTATGACACCCGTATCCTCTGTTGGTTCGGGCTAGAGGCTGTCCGAGAATAGGAATCTTGGTGAGGGGAAGCTGGTTTGAGTTAGATTTTTTCATTATTTGAGGCGAATATTAGGCATATTTAACGGAAATAATGGAAGAATTTAGCCAAATCTAGTTTTTCCTCACTGTGGTTTCTGTTCTCGGACAGCCTCCTAGCAAGCGCATAGCTTAGGTATCCTGAGCAATTTATTCAATGAGGAGTTTTAAGCGCTTCTGAGTTTATCCAGCCTCCTGGCTTTCATACAGTACAACCAGGCAGTCAGGATGCAGCTGTACAGGGGGCTGTATCTTCTCACACCACTCAGACTCAGATCTTGGGTACAGCTTAAAACTGGCGAAAAAGCCGATTTTCCGTTAGGCTATGCGGTTCTGTGTGGTCTCAGCATCGAGGCCAACCTAACGGGACATCTCCCGTCCAGCCTTGCTGGACGACGCGCATAATGGGGTCGAAACCTGCATGCGCTTTCCAAATCCCAATGCTTTATTTGATGAGGTCTGTATGAGCCAAGGGGCTTTACCACCCAAACAGGGACTTTATGATCCCCGTAATGAACATGATGCCTGTGGCATCGGTTTTGTTGCCGATATCAAGGGGCGCAAAAGCCATAAGATTATCCGCGATGGACTCACCATTCTGGAGCGCCTGACCCATCGTGGCGCTGTCGGCGCTGACCCGCTGGCCGGAGACGGAGCCGGCATTCTGCTGCAGACCCCGGATGCCTTCCTGCGTGGCGTCAGTGGCTGTGAACTGCCAGCAGAGGGTGAATATGCCGTGGGCATGCTCTTCCTGCCCCGCAATGCAGACTCCCGTGCCCAGTGTGAAACCACGGTTGAGCGCTTCATCACCACTGAGGGGCAGCGCGTTCTGGGATGGCGTGATGTGCCGGTAAACAACAGCGGCCTGGGCAAAAGCGTACTGCCTACCGAGCCTTTTATCCGCCAGGTATTTATCGGCTGTGGCAGCGGTATCACCGATCAAAATGCCTTTGAACGCAAGCTGTTCATTATTCGCAAGCAGATCGAAAACAGTGTTAAAGATGCGGCTCTTGAAGATGGTCATGCCTTCTATTTCTCATCCCTCTCCTCCCGTACCCTGCTCTATAAAGGGATGCTGCTGGCTGGGCAGGTCGGTGATTTCTACGATGATCTGGCCGATGAGCGCATGACCTCCGCGCTGGCACTGGTGCATCAGCGCTTCTCTACCAACACCTTCCCAACCTGGGATCTGGCACAGCCCTTCCGCATGATCGCCCACAATGGCGAGATCAACACCGTGCGCGGCAACCAGAACTGGATGGCAGCACGCCGCCAGACCATGTCATCCGAGATCCTGGGCGATGACCTGGAGAAGGTCTGGCCACTGATTGCAGAGGGCCAGTCCGACACCGCTTGCTTCGATAATGCGCTGGAGCTGCTGGTTGCCGGTGGCTACTCCATGGCCCACGCCATGATGATGCTGATCCCCGAGGCCTGGTCTGAAAATCCACTGATGGATCGGCAGCGCCATGCCTTCTATGAATACCACGCCGCCTTGATGGAGCCCTGGGATGGCCCCGCTGCGGTTGCCTTTACCGATGGCCGCCAGATCGGCGCCACGCTGGATCGCAACGGCCTGCGCCCCGCCCGTTACCTGATCACCGATGACGATCAGATTGTGATGGCCTCGGAGATGGGCGTGCTGGAGATCCCCGAAGAGAAGATTATCAAAAAGTGGCGGCTGCAACCCGGCAAGATGCTGCTGATCGACCTGGAGAAGGGTCGCATCATCGACGATGCCGAGCTCAAGGCCGAGCTGACCTCAGCCCGTCCCTATCAGAAATGGCTGGATAACACCCAGATCCGCCTGCGCCACCTGCCACCCGTGGTACCACCGATGGCCCCGGATGCCGACACCCTGCTGGATCAGCAGCAGGCCTTCGGCTTCACCCAGGAGGATATCAAGTGGCTGCTGACGCCAATGGCCATCAGCGGCCAGGAGGCGATTGGCTCCATGGGCGGCGACACCCCACTGGCGGTGCTATCGAATCATGCCAAGCCGCTGTTCAACTACTTCAAGCAGAACTTCGCCCAGGTCACCAACCCGCCGATCGACCCGATTCGTGAAGAGCTGGTGATGTCGCTGGTCTCACTGATCGGCCCGCGGCCCAACCTGCTCGATCTGGAGCAGGGGGGCAGCCACAAACGCCTGGAGGTGACCCAGCCCGTCATCACCAACACCGGGCTGGAGCGCATCCGCCGCATCCATGACCTGACCGGCGAGGCCTTCCACACCCACACCGTCGATATCTGCTACGCCGCTGAGCATGGCGCAGAGGGGATGGAACCGGCATTGGATGCCGTCTGTTCTGAGGCAGAAAAGGCGGTGCGGGACGGCTTTAATATCCTGATCCTCTCCGACCGCAACATGGATGCCGATCACATCGCCATCCCGGCTCTGCTGGCCACCGCTGCGGTACATCATCATCTGGTACGCACCGGGCTGCGCACCTCATCCGGCCTGGTGGTCGAAACCGGCGCGGCGCGCGAGGTTCACCACTTTGCAGCGCTGGCGGGTTATGGCGCTGAGGCGGTCAACCCCTATCTGGCCTTTAATACCCTCTCCAATATGCGGCACAAACTGCCGGAAGAGCTGAGCGAAGATGAGATCCACTGGCGTTTCATCAAGGCGGTCGATAAAGGGCTGCTGAAGGTGATGTCCAAGATGGGCATCTCCACCTACCAATCCTACTGTGGTGCGCAGATCTTTGATGCCATTGGCCTGTCGACCGATTTTGTCGAGAAGTACTTTACCGGCACCGCCACCACCATTGAGGGGGTCGGCCTGTGTGAGATTGCAGAAGAGGCGGTGCGCTGGCACCGCGATGCCTATGGCAAAAGCCACATCTACCGCAAGCATCTGGATGTCGGCGGCGACTACGCGGTACGCACCCGTGGCGAGAGCCACATATGGACGGCTGACACCATATCCAAACTCCAGCACGCAACCCGCTCCAATGACGCCAAGACCTACGCAGAGTATGCCCACATCATCAATGAGCAGAACGAAGAGCTGCTGACCCTGCGCGGCCTGTTCGATCTCGATTTTTGCGCAGAGCCGGTGCCATTGGATGAGGTGGAACCCGCCAGCGAGATTGTCAAACGCTTTGCTACCGGCGCGATGTCTTACGGGTCAATCTCGTATGAGGCGCACTCCACCATCGCCATGGCGATGAACCGCATCGGCGGCAAATCCAATACCGGCGAAGGCGGCGAAGAGCCGGAACGTTTCATCCCGATGGAGAATGGCGACTCCAAACGCTCTGCCATCAAACAGGTCGCCTCCGGCCGTTTTGGTGTGACGACTGAGTATCTGGTCAACGCCGACGACATCCAGATCAAGATGGCTCAGGGCGCCAAGCCCGGCGAGGGTGGACAACTGCCCGGCCACAAGGTCGATCACACCATCGCCCGGGTGCGCCACTCCACCCCTGGCGTGGGGCTGATCTCACCGCCACCGCACCACGATATCTACTCAATTGAGGATCTGGCCCAGCTGATCCACGATCTGAAAAACACCAATCCCACGGCACGAATCAGCGTCAAGCTGGTCTCCGAGGTAGGTGTTGGCACCGTGGCTGCGGGTGTCTCCAAGGCACACGCGGATCATGTCACCATCTCCGGTTATGATGGTGGAACCGGTGCCAGTCCACTTACCTCCATCAAACATGCCGGCTCCCCGTGGGAGATCGGCCTGGCCGAGACCCATCAGACGCTGGTGATGAACAAGCTGCGCAGTCGCATTTCGGTACAGGTTGACGGCGGTCTGCGAACTGGCCGGGACGTGGTGATTGGCGCGCTGTTGGGGGCCGATGAGTTTGGCTTTGCCACGGCACCACTGATTGTGCAGGGCTGCCTGATGATGCGTAAGTGTCATCTCAACACCTGTCCGGTGGGCGTGGCCACACAAGATCCTGAGCTGCGCAAGCGCTTTACGGGCAAGCCGGAACACCTGGTCAACTTCTTCTTCTTCATTGCTGAAGAGGTGCGCCAGCTGATGGCTCAGCTGGGTTATCGCTCATTCAATGAAATGATCGGCCAGCGCACCCGGCTGAACACCCGTCAGGCCATTGACCATTGGAAGGCAAAAGGGCTGGACTATTCGCGCATCCTGTACATGCCGGAGACTGACCCCGATGTCGGCATCTACCACAGCAAAACACAGGATCACGGCCTGGAGCAGGCGCTGGATAACAAGCTGATTGAACAGGCCATGCCTGCACTGGAGCGTGGCACGCCGGTTCAGATTGAGACCGATATATACAACTATAACCGCACCGTTGGCACCATGCTCTCCGGCGAGGTGGCTCGCCGCTATGGTCACACCGGCCTGCCGGATGACAGCATCCATATCAAGGCACGGGGCATCGCAGGCCAGAGTTTTGGTGCCTGGCTGGCCAAGGGCGTCACCATCGAGCTATCGGGCGAGGCCAACGACTACGTCGGCAAAGGGCTGTCGGGTGGCCGACTGGTGATCTATCCACCCAAAGAGACCCCTATCGTTGCGGAAGAGAATATCATTGCAGGCAACACCATTCTCTATGGCGCCATCTGCGGAGAGCTCTATCTGCACGGCATAGCAGGTGAACGCTTTGCTGTGCGTAACTCAGGCGCTAGCGCCGTGGTTGAAGGGGTTGGTGACCACGGCTGTGAATATATGACCGGCGGTGTTGTCGTCTGTCTCGGCAGTACAGGCCGCAACTTTGCAGCAGGCATGAGCGGCGGTATCGCCTATGTGTTTGATACCACAGGTGATTTTGAAAAGCACTGCAATCTGGCCATGGTTGAGCTGGAACCCGTCACCGCCGAAGATGACGCGCTGGAGGCCAGCGAACATCAGGGCGGAGACCTTGAGACACACGGTCGGGTGGATGTCAGCCACGACATGACTCGCTTCGATGCGATCCGGCTCAAGCAGCTGATCGAGCGACATCTGCACTATACCGGTAGCCCACGCGCCAAAGCGATTCTGGATAGCTGGGATCGGAGCCTGACACAGTTTGTGAAGGTCATGCCGGTAGAGTATCGCCGCGCCCTGCATGAGATGCAGACTCAACAGCAAGCGGCCAACAGCATTGAGGAGGGTTGCAATGGGTAAGCCCACAGGCTTTCTGGAGTTCTCGCGTCAGGATCGGAGCTATGCCCCGGCCGCAGACCGGGTAACCCACTATAATGAATTTGTTATCCCGCTCAGTGCCGAGGTGATCACCCAGCAGAGCGCCCGCTGTATGGATTGCGGCATCCCCTTTTGCCACAACGGCTGCCCGATCAACAACATCATCCCGGACTGGAATGATCTGGTTTACAAGGGTGAGTGGCGGCAGGCGATAGAGGTGCTGCACTCCACCAACAACTTCCCTGAATTTACCGGCCGTATCTGCCCCTCGCCCTGCGAGGCGGCCTGCACCCTGAACCTTGATGACAACCCGGTCACGATCAAAACCATCGAATGCGCCATTGTGGATCGCGCCTGGGAAGAGGGGTGGATCGTGCCACAGGTGCCGCCGCACAAAAGCGGCAAACGGGTTGCCATCGTAGGCTCCGGCCCTGCTGGTCTGGCCTGTGCACAGCAGCTGGCGCGTGCCGGGCATGCCGTTACCCTGTTTGAAAAGAGTGACCGCATTGGCGGACTGATGCGCTACGGCATCCCCGATTTTAAACTCAGCAAACATCTGATCGACCGCCGTATCGGGCAGATGCTCGCTGAAGGCGTAGAGTTCCGGCCCAAGGTGCATATTGGCATGGACATCCCGGCCACCCAGCTGGCTGATGAATACGATGCCGTGGTATTGACGGGCGGATCAGAAAAGTCGCGGGATCTGCCGGTACCAGGCCGCGAGCTGAGCGGCATTCACAATGCCATGGATTTTCTGCGCCAGAGCAATAAGCGGGTGGCGGAAGACCAGATTCCTGAAGATGAGCAGATCATCACCACCGATCAGCATGTCATCGTCATCGGCGGCGGAGATACCGGCTCCGACTGTGTCGGCACATCAAA
This sequence comes from Candidatus Polarisedimenticolaceae bacterium, assembly GCA_021648685.1. GTDB lineage: Bacteria > Pseudomonadota > Gammaproteobacteria > Chromatiales > Chromatiaceae > WFXD01. The sequence goes on along the minus strand of JAKISI010000010.1, from coordinate 10,586 downwards.
CCGGCAGGGCGCACTCTCGATTACCCAATTGGAACTGATGCCGCAGCCGCCTGAAAAAGAGAATAAAGCCTCCACCTGGCCCGACTGGCCACAAAAGATGCGTACCTCATCCTCTCAGGAGGAGGGCTGCGAACGTATCTGGAGTGTCGCCACCCAAAAATTCACTGGCGAAAATGGCCAGGTCAAGGCGATTCACTGCATCAAGGTAGAATGGACTCAGGATGAGACCGGTAACTGGAGTATGAGTGAGATAGCAGGCTCGGAGTTTGAACTGCCTGCGGAGAAGGTCTTTCTGGCAATGGGGTTTGTACACCCTGTACATGAAGGGATGCTGGAAGAGCTGGGGGTTGAGCTGGACAACCGTGGAAATGTGCAGGCAGACGACAAGGCGTACCGCACCTCTGTTGACCGGGTTTTTGTCGCGGGCGATATGCGCCGTGGCCAGTCACTGGTGGTATGGGCCATACGCGAAGGCCGCCAGTGTGCCCATGCCGTCGATGAGTTCCTTATGGGAACCAGCAACCTACCGCGTTAGGCGAAGCCCCGCTTCCGATCTTGTTTGCATTAACAAAATTTAAATAATTTATAGGAGTTTTCCGTGCCAGAGCTAAAGAATGACCGTTTGCTGCGTGCTCTCCTGCGCGAACCTGTTGATATCACCCCCGTCTGGATGATGCGCCAGGCTGGGCGTTATCTCCCGGAATATAAAGCCACGCGACAAAAAGCGGGCAGCTTTATGGATCTGTGCAAGAATGCCGAGCTGGCCTGTGAGGTAACCCTCCAGCCGCTGGAGCGTTACCCGCTGGATGCCGCCATTCTCTTTTCAGACATCCTGACCATACCGGATGCAATGGGACTGGGACTCTATTTCAGCGAAGGCGAAGGCCCCCGCTTTGAGCGCCCCATCAAGAGCGCTGCCGATGTGCGCGCCATAGGGGTTCCCGACCCGGAGCAGGGGCTGAAATATGTGATGAATGCGGTACGCACCATCCGCAAGGCGCTGGATGGCCGGGTGCCACTGATCGGCTTTTCCGGCAGCCCCTGGACACTGGCCACCTACATGGTCGAAGGGGGCAGCACCAAAAACTTCGCAAAATCCAAAGGGATGATGTTCGATGCCCCTGGGCTGATGCATGAGCTGCTTGGCAAGCTGGCCGAATCGGTCACCTCCTACCTCAATGCCCAGATCGCCGCCGGCGCACAGGCCGTGATGATCTTCGATACCTGGGGCGGTGTCCTCAGCCCACGCGACTACGACGCCTTCTCTCTCTCCTATATGGAGCAGATCATCGAGGGGCTGACGCGTGAAAATGAGGGGCGGCAGGTACCCGTAGTGATGTTCACCAAAAATGGTGGCCAGTGGCTCAGCCGCATGGCTGAAAGCGGCGCAGATGCACTGGGGGTCGACTGGACCACCGAACTGGCCGATGCGCGGGTTCAGGTGCGGGACAAGGTAGCGCTACAGGGCAATATGGATCCCTGCATCCTCTACGCCTCCCCCGAGCGAATCCGTGAGGAGGTGGCCCATGTGCTCGACAGCTATGGACATGGCCCAGGCCATGTATTCAACCTGGGGCATGGTATTCACCCTGAGGTAGACCCGGAGCATGCCGGGGTATTTATTGACGCCGTGCACGAGCTGAGCAAACCCTACCACTCCTGATCAGCGCCCAACCCGATAAAAAAGGCAGCCTGCAATGGCTGCCTTTTTTATCCTGACAAGCGGTCAGTTTCAACCTGGAAAAATCAGTCAAGCCGTAGCGAGGGCGACTAAGATTAAGTGCATTAGGCGTCCACAACAGGCCCAACTGATTTTTCTAGGTTCAGCAGCTCTTTTCAGGATCACCCTCCTTTCTATGCTGCTATCTACTACATTTTAATTTTTCAGAAACTACCAAACCACTGGGGTTAATGTTACTGAATCAAATACATTGGTTACCACAACCTCACTAGGGCATCCGCCATAGAATACAGCTGCGATCATGTGATCTTTCCAGAAATAAACAACGTTTGCATCAACACCATCGCCAGTGGTGATGCGCGTTCCAGTATTTGAACCACGCAGGTGCATGCCAAAGTTCGTGCCTCGAAGAAAGATGATCCTGTACTTTTCCAGGCATAGCGCATGGGCAAAAATCATGCCTGGCGTGATGGTCGCTGCAATAGGGTTACTGAGCCTGTCGCCCTTTTTGACCTGAACCTGATAATTACCATCGATCAGCCATGGAATGGCCACACTTATAAAATCCGCAGCAGGGGTCAGTGGATCCAACATCGTGGTATTGCCATCGTCATCTGTCAGCTGCACCTTTGGCATAAAGGTGGTTTGTGTCGTATTGCCGGTTAAAGGATCATACGCTTCACCCTGGTTGATGAAACCATTGCCTTTTAGATCCAGAACAAACTCTGTCCCCCATTTCCAGGTAACAGCACTAATGCCATCCAGCTGTGGCGTCGTTGCTGTAACCACCGGCATGCCACCTGTGTAGACAGGAATCATGTCGCTGTCATTGCCATGACAACCCCAGCAGTTATCCTGATTGCCGATGTGTCCACTGTTGTATGCCTCTGCACCAGGGACAATGCCATCACCTGCAATGTCTACCTCAATAGCATGCAGTGAGGAGGCATCATGGCACCGCTGGCAAGCACGCATCTGCCAGGGGGCTTTATCTGCGGCTGGGTCGCCTTCGTACCAGGCTGGCCACTCTACGATATGACACCACTGGCAAGGCGAGCCTTTGCTGGATCCCTCAATTTCATGGACCCCCGTGCTGTGGTGGTTGTTCAGATTTGGGAAGACGGTAATTTCACCTAGAATGGACGGCATCAATGTACCAGCTGACTGCCCATCCTGGGTGTTATGGCAGAAGTCACAGTTACCTGGATGCGTTCCAGCTGAATTTATTGTGCTGGTATCTGCATTCAGTTTGTTACTTCCTCTTGGTGTGATAATGCCAGGCATATCAGCAGGCGGCGGCAGGCCTTCATCGAGGTTACGAACCAGGCTGCCATGGCATTCAGCACACAGTGCCTCTCTGGCTTTGGGTGTGTCGTGATGCACTGTTATTACGGCACCATCTGCTACATGGCAAAACAGGCAGTCCTGGTAATCCTGTGTGAGTACAAGGTCACCATTAACGTCTTCGGTTTGTGCATGGCAGCTGAGACAGCTGTAGTTTTCATCATTAATGCCATCATTGTCAGCATCAAGATACGGGGGCAGCTCTGAGCCACCGGCAATGGAGGTGCCAATAAACTGGTGATGGCGATTGGCAAGAAAAACAGTTTGATCCGGCACTTCAAACGGTTGCGTCAGCCCTGCCTGTATGACCTGTGATGCATGACATTGCCAGCAGCTTTCGTTTGAGGTGAGGTCGAAGGCGGTATCAGGGATACCTATGTTTTGAGTGACGGGCACAGAGGGAACAACGCCCTTTGCTGATATTGCCGGGTCATAAACAATATCATACAGGGTGGCACTTGCATCCTTGGTGGTTACTGTAACGGTTGCTGTTGCACTACCTAAATTGCCATCAGATACCGTATACGTGAAGTGGTCTAGACCTATGTGATCAACATTAGGCGTGTAAGTCACTATTGTACCATCTGTGGTCACACTGCCATTAGCTCCTTGGCTAACACCGCTGATACTGAGCGTGTCACCATCAATATCACTATCATTACCTAACACAGTAACAGTAACAGAGGTATCTTCTAGAGTTGTATCAACATCATCTACTGCAGTTGGAATATCATTTACTCCTGTTACCAGGATTGTAACGATTGCACTGTCTAAACCACCATTGTTGTCAGTTACAGTGTAGCTAAAGCTATCTGTTGCAGTTGCTCCGTCAGCCAAATACTCAAACTGACTATTTGGGTCATAGCTCACCACACCCATGTTTAGGGTGGCACTGCCCAAGGTGCCAATAGTATCAATAGTACTGATACTTAGACTGTCACCACTATCTGGATCAATATCTCCAGCTAGCAAAGTGGCGGTGATGTCTGCTACCCCATCATTTTCATTCACAGCCACTGTATCAGCATCTGCAGCGGGAAGTTGATTGGTGTCACTCACTGTCCAACTCAAGGCGATATCAATACTGGCGCTGCCATCGCTTACAGTAACAGTGACATTATGCATACCCGCAGAAGCATAGCCGAGGGTGCCACTGATCTTACCGGTGATGGGATTGATGATCAGGCCGGTGGGTAGGCCAGCAGCGCTGTAGCCAAGGGTGTCCCCACCATCCGAATCACTTGCAATAATTTGCAGTGAAATTACTACATCTCCCTCAGCATTCAATTGGTTACCTGGATTGCTTACATTCGGCACACGATTGGTATTGCTAACCGTCCAAACAACAGATATATCCGTGTTATCAATACCATCATGTACTGTAACCGTTGAAGAGTGAACGCCTGCAGTCTCATACCCAAGAATACCTGTGATTACACCAGTTACTGGATTGATTGATAAACCTGAAGGAAGATCAGTAGTAAGGTAACTAAAAGTAGCACTATCAATATCATTCACAACAATGGGCAAATTAATATTCGCATTTTCAGCATTAATTTGTTCCCCAGGATTAGTAACAACTGGCGGATCATTAACTGCATTAACAGTAATGGTGACAGTTGCACTATCTTGTAAGCCAGATTCATCAGCTACTGTATAAACAAACGTATCACTGCCATTAAAATCGGCATCAGGTGTATATGTAATCGTATTATCCGGATTTATATCCAGAGTCCCGTGAACTGCAATCAGCGTAATTCCACTCAGTGATAGAGCATCACCATTGGCATCAACATCATTCTCCAGAACATTAATGATTAGATCTGTATCCTCATTAAGGCTTGCATCATCAGCATTTGCCGTTGGTGGCAGGTTATCGCCTGTTACTGCCCATATAAAAGTGGTAGTCGCAATCTTTGCTGTAGCTGTGTCCAGAACACCTATTAAAACACTATAATCCCCCGATGCTTCGTAGCTTATAGTTCCACTAATCAGGCCGCTGTATAGATTAATACTTAACCCAAGAGGCAGGTTAATAGCGTCATATAGAAGCTGGGCACTTTCTGGATCAACCGCACCAATCTGTAGAGTTGGAGATTCACCCGTCACACTGGCTTGGGGATCTGGTTTGGTTATAACTGGCAACTGATTTACATCAGTTACTTCAATATTGAAATTCAATACACGGGGGGGAAATAAAGGCGAAGCAACCGCATCGCACAGCGATGCTTTGTCACCTAGAGTAATTGTAACTGCATAGCTGCCCGCATCTTGGTATCCTGGTGCAAGCTGTATAGTGCCAGTACCATTTCCATTATCGATCAGTGTTGCGAAAGGTGGCATAGCCGTGGGTAAAATACACAAATCAGCAGCAACACCACTTGCATTAATCGGGACGTTCAATACGTCTTGGCCTTCAGCAATCGTATAATCACGAATTGAATCAACTACCAAGCCGTTTGCAGACTGCACTGTCCAGGTAAAGGTTTGCAAATTACCCCAGGTGCCATCAAATACAGCAACCTTGGCAACATACACACCTGCAGTAGCTGCTCCAATGGTTCCAGAAATCAGGCCTGTTTGTGCATCAATCGTTAGTCCTGGTGGCAAATCCCAAGCAGCATAGGTAAACGTCTCACCTGACTCAGCACCACTGGCATTAATCTGCCATTCTACTCGTTCTCCTTCCTCATTATTTTGGGAGCCAGGGTTTATAAAAATTGGCAACGCATTGGCTTGAATTTGCACAGGAGCGCTTTCAGTATCACTCAGGCTGTCGGTTACTGTATAGGTAAATACATAGACACCAGAATTAGTTGGTATCCCTGTAATTTCACCAGTTGATGGATTAAGAATAAGTCCGTCAGGCAAGCTCCCTTGCGTAATTACATAATCATAGGGTTCTACACCACCAATTGGTTTCGGCAATGCCACATTAAATGGCGCATTGGTAATAGACTTGTATATTTGTGACCTAACCGTAAAACTCTTCTTAATGGCCTGAGTAATTGGAACTAAATATGAACTGGTACCGACATCTACCAGAGGCACATCAAAAACAGGGCCAAATGTTTTTTCGGTTCTTAAGTTGCTAATTGCACTCGCAAACTCCATGCCACCAATAACACGCCCAAACACCGTATATTTCTGCGGATCAAATGCAGATGAATTGTCCGCAAGATTTATAACCCACTCACTGGTTGCACCATTTATATCATTAGCCGGGTGAGTCATCGCAACCGTATGCGGTCTGTTAGACAGCTTGAATTCATTAGCTATCGGTGCATCTTGCGGCACATTAACAAGAAGACCGTTATCAAATTTAATCACGCCTCCTGCAATATAAGCTCCAGGATTAACGTGGTGAATTATTGAGCTTGTGTAGTCTCCATCATTTATATAATTCAGAAAGTTGCTAACTGCCAGCGGTGCAACATTGCCATACAGCTCTATATCAATAGCACCCCAAGGAGTTTGCAGACGCACTACTTCAGTTACATCTGGCATGATATTAATAACCAAGTCTCTTATAACTTGCATTGGAGAAACTGGATTATTATCAATAGCCTTAACATCTATCCCATAAGTATATGCATCCGAAAAGCCTGGGTTAATATCAAGCCTGCCTGTCCCGTTTCCATTATCTGTTAATGTGACCATTCCTGGGGGTGGTTCAATAGCAAATTCAACTGCAAAACTTATAGCTTCTCCATCGGGGTCATTTGCAGCTAAATTAATCGCCAGAGACTCACCCTCTGTAACTGAATAGACACCAATTGCATCCATCTCAGGTGCACGATTAACATTACCTATTGTCCAGATAAAGTTGTTATTTGATGAATGGTTTCCATCATTAGCAATAATGGTGACATTATATGTTCTTAGTGCATCAAAACTTAGTGTTCCACTAATAAGACCGCCCGGTGAAATTGCTAAACCCAAAGGAAGACCAGTGGCATCAAAAGTAATAGTCCCTCCATCTGGGTCATATGCATTGACCTGTATATTAACCGTGCTCCCTTCTTGGTTGGTTTGATTAACAAGTGGGTTAGTAATTACAGGGACTCGATCCACATCATTAACTGTCCATGAAAAACTGGAAGAAACATCTTGTTTGCCATCTGTTATTGTCACAACAGTGTTGTAAATTCCAACTGCATCATAATTCAGAAAACCTGTAATCAACCCCGTTACAGGGTGAATAGACAACCCTGTAGGCAACCCTGAAGCGCTAAATGTTAGCGCATCTCCATCAGCATCAGAGGCTGATTGAGGTAATGAAATAGACACACCCTCATCACTAGTCTGAGCTATTGTGCTATTTAATACCGGCTCAGTATCAACAACGATTTGGCCCACAGCGTTTATGCTATTTCCAGTAGAGTCGGTAACGTAATAGGTGAAATTATATGACCCAAAAGAGATGGGAGTGCCACTGATCTCACCGGTTCCAGTATTTATGGCTAATCCATCTGGCAAATTACCAACAAGCGCCCAAGTGTATGGTTCCTGTCCGCCTGTAACTGATAAAATCCCACTGAATGCTGTATTTGCAATAGTATGAAAAACATAGGCTTTATTAATTCCAAATGTACCGTTTCCGTTCCCTCCACCCAACGTTCGGCCATCACGAACAGCAGGGTTTGTACCCAATACCAATTCAACAATATCAGATATGCCATCCAAGTCACCATCTACAGGTGATGCTTGGGGGAAAGTACGCAATACCATTGCAGTCGCTAAGACATCACCTTGCCAATCGCCACCCGTACCTTGGGTGCTTAAAAGGTAATTTTGAGCAGCTGACAAAGAAGGGTCGGCTGGCCTCACAGCTTGAATAGCAAGATATGCAAGTGCTGTATCAAAAGCGCGGCTCTGATTCCCATCTCCAAAGCCATTATCAACATGTTTTCTTTGATTAATTAACCAGTCAACAGCACTATTTAACACTGTATCAAAAGTATAGGTCGTCCCACTACAGTAGCGCGTGTTATAGCCGAGTTCTTTGAAAGCGGCAATTTCAAGAATGTTATAAACAGTGGGAAGTATAAAACTGTTCCCCGAAGTAAGCAGTTCAGGATTAAGCGGAGAAATATAACTCCAACTACCATTAACTGTAGGATCACCCGTTTTCTGGGATACCAGAATCTGGCATAAACCATACAGCAGTTTGCTTTTTTGTGCCTGGTAGGTTGCAGGATCACTGCGTAAAACACTGCTTGCTAAAGCAGCATCTGGAAAGCTGGTATTATAGTGATCATAAGCGCCCCATGAATTAAAAACATTACGCCAGCTGATGAGTTTGTCTCGTTGAACTTGCGCATCAATACCCGCCAAGTTAAGCGCCATGGCCTGATGCGCCAGCGAATCAACACTCTCTGCTTCTGCATTAGAGATCCAGGATAATCCTCTGGCAAGAGGAAAACCGCCTATTCCTGCATTATCTAATGCATGGAGTGCAGTATTTGTTGCCTGGATGCGAGCCACACTCTCTGCATTCCAACTGCCATCACCACGTTGGTTCTGCAACAGCCAGGCTACAGCCTTGGTGCGTGACGTATCTATGTCTGCCTGCGCAAGCCCACCGTAAATACTGGCAATAACCAAAAGTATAATAGATAACCACTCGGCAACACTATGCACTGATAGGTCAGTTATCTTCTTCGCAAACGCAGACGGGTTACTTAGTTTCAACTTACACTCTCCCTGCATAGTGCGAGCACGCTCTCTGAGCATCTCTTCCTATGCTAGGTTGTTTTTATTTATCCAAGAATAATGGAGCCAGAGTAAATTGTCTTCTTTACTCTGATCCGTTTTTTACTGTGATCTAATTTTTGCTTTTTCTACCTCTAGCCTTTTGAAATGTGGCATTGGCTTTTTTTTGCTGGCATTTCTTGCCAGAATATCTTGCATTGAATCTACTTTGCTTGTTTGTGCCCCAACCGGTTTAAGGGGCATACCCAAACTCTTACCAGAAAATAGAGGCTTTTGACCTCTGTTTAAAACAATGTTTTCCATACTTATAAATTGTGGCGCCACTCCATTTATCACCGGTTTCTTTTGTGGTTCTACAGTCTGTGTATCTTGCAAAATAAATGGCGCAGCTGAGGTTATTGTCACCATTGCAAAAAACATGGTTAGAATAGTCACAATTAATTTAACTGCTCTTGCTGTGCGCAATCTTCTGATCATTATCATTTTCGTTCCTTAAGTGCAGCCAATTCTCAGCTATTATGTTTGGTGCATGGAATGCACCTGCAGATTTCATATATCAAATGTCTCACGCCTATCGACATCCGTACCACCACACCAATTGATTGGATAAATGCCATCTTTTACATATTGATGAAATGTGGAATATGGCCAATCAACAATACGATTAACGTGTCTATGTTTTACCGGGTTATGGTGAAGATAATTTCGGTGTTCATTTAAGTCATTTTCATCCTGTATCAAATGTTCCCAAAACCGCCGTTGCCATATTGCTGATTCATTCCGTTGTGTTTTGGATTTATTCATCCATTCATCCCGTTTCAAACGAGTCCCACAACGTTTGGTGACAAAGCGTTTAATCATCGCCCACCGTTTTCCAAAATCGGCATCGCCATCAGGCAGTCGCCAAATACAATGCAAATGATCCGGCAGTAGTACCCAGGCATCAATTTCAAACGGAAGTTGTTGCCGTGTTTTATTGATTCCATCCCGTAGTGCAGCACGCACATCGTCATCGCACAAAAACCGTTGTCGCCGGTAGGTAACCACCGTAAAAAAATAAGTGCCACCACCCACATTAGCCCGCCGATAATTCGGCATATCCGTTATCCCAGCGTAGGGTGCATTTTATGCACCATTTGCACGGTAGCAGATAACACAACCACCACAACCCATTGTGTGAAACCAAAACATCAATGCGACACCATTATCATTTTTTCGTAGGGTGCATTTTACGCACCATTGCAATGTATCGGTTGCCAAACCATTTACGGTTTAACCATACATGGGTACGGCACCGTAACCATGCATGGTGCATAGAATGCACCCTACCTGGCTTTAAGCCTACAAGCCCAGCTCCAACACCAATATCAACATCCCAAAACTCTCCACATCAACCCGCCGATAATTCGGCATATCCATTACCCCAACGTAGGGTGCGTTTTACGCACCATTGCAATGTATCAATTACCAAACCATTTGAGGTTTAACCATACATGGGCGTAACACCGTAACCATGCATGGTGCATAGAATGCACCCTGCCTGGCTAGATATTTGCTGACCTGGTCAAGGGTTTTGTTACACCCAGTTAAGCTACTTTTTTCCATTCTATCAACTGTTTCTCAAAATCATTCGGACACATGTAGTCCAAATATGAATGCAATCGCCAACCGTTGTAAAACATGGAAATATATTCCAGTATATCCTGCTGCGCTTCATAGCTGTTAATGGCCAATTAAACTGAACCACCTACGGCCAATAAAATTGACCCACCCAGGGTGTCATTTTGGCCCCGGAGGCCATAACCTTCCTGCCACATTTTTCCGGCAGGAGCAGACAATTGGTAAG
>JAKISI010000009.1 GCA_021648685.1 Candidatus Polarisedimenticolaceae bacterium | reverse complement strand
GAACTATTAGAGCCATTGCTAAATGCCATTGCCTACACGATGATTGGTAATCGGAAACGAAAGAACCAGCCCAGGGTTGTCAAGCGAAGGCCAAAACCTTATCCGCTGATGAAGAAACCACGGGATGGATGTATAACCGCATGATTTATCAGTACTTTACGTGACTGGTAGCGGTATTGGGCTATAGAGGATCAGATTTTAGTCTTAGAAATAGCAGTGCGGATAGATATACTTATGCCGTATGGAGTGGCGGGAGCGGGGGTGCTGGGGGTGGGCAGCAGGTGCCTGAGCCTGGCCGGTCGCCGCCGTTGCCAACGGGGAGGCAGGGTGCGTTAGGTGATAGCCGTAACGCACCAAAAAGGCGGTTGTGTCGCATGCAAATCTTTAAATGGTGGGTTGCGCTATCGCTAATCCACCCTACAAAAGATTGCCTCTTCAAAGAAGCGGGTCAGTCGCTTACACTTTTTATGACGCCTTGCTGCTGACCTCGATCTCTACCCCCTGGCTGTGCAGGTAATCATCGTAGCTGCCGCTGAAGTTAACGATGCCATCGGCTGTCAGCTCAATGATGCGGGTGGCCAGTGATGATACAAATTCACGGTCGTGGCTCACAAAGAGCAGGGTGCCGGGGAAGTTCTCCAGCGCCAGGTTGAGCGACTCAATGGTTTCCATATCCATGTGGTTGGTCGGTTCATCCATCAGCAGGATGTTGGGCTGCTGTAACATAATTTTACCGAACAGCATGCGCCCCTGCTCGCCACCGGAGAGGACATTGACCTGCTTGTTGATCTCATCCTGAGAGAAGAGCAGCCGCCCCAGGGTGCCGCGAATCACCTGCTCGTCATCACTCTCCTTGCCCCACTGTTCCATCCAGTCGTAGAGGTTTGTTTCGCTGTTAAAGTCTGCGGAGTGATCCTGCGCGTAGTAGCCGATGTTACTGTTTTCTGACCACTTCACCGTGCCGCTGTCGGGCGTCAGGTCGCCCACCAGGGTGCGCAGCAGGGTGGTCTTGCCGATGCCGTTGGGGCCGATGATGGCGACCCGTTCGCCCACTTCGATCATCAGATCCAACCCGCTGAAGAGTGGCTGCCCTTCGAATCCTTTGCTTACATCTTCCAGCTCCAGTGCCAGACGAAAGAGCTTTTTCTCCTGATTGAAGCGGATATAGGGGCTGACGCGGCTGGAGGGTTTGATCTCATCCAGCTCGATTTTGTCGATCTGCCGGGCGCGGGAGGTGGCCTGCTTGGCCTTGGATGCGTTGGCGGAGAAACGGCTGACAAAGGTCTGTAGCTCGGCAATCTTGGCCTTTTTCTTGGCGTTGTCGGCGTACATGCGCTCGCGGATCTGGGTGGAGGCGATCATGTAGTCATCATAGTTGCCAGGGTAGATGCGGATCTCACCGTAGTCGAGATCGGCCATGTGGGTGCAGACGCTGTTCAGAAAATGGCGATCATGCGAGATGATGATCATGGTGCTGTTGCGTTTGTTCAGCTCATTTTCCAGCCAGCGAATGGTGTTGATGTCGAGGTTGTTGGTCGGCTCGTCCAGCAGCATGATGTCGGGGTCAGCGAATAGAGCCTGCGCCAGCAGCACCCGCAGTTTCCAGCCGGGAGCGACGGCGCTCATCAGGCCATTGTGCTGCTCCAGTGGGATATCCAGCCCCAGCAGCAGCTCACCAGCGCGGGACTCGGCGGTGTAGCCATCCATCTCGGCAAATTCAACCTCCAGCTCGGCCACTCTCATGCCCTCTTCTTCGCTCATCTCGGGCAGGGAGTAGATGCGGTCGCGCTCCTGTTTGACGACCCACAGCTCTGCGTGACCCATGATGACGGTGTCCAGAACCGTATCCTCTTCAAAAGCGAATTGATCCTGACGCAGCTTGCCCAGTCGTTCGTTGGGGGCAAGGTTGATGTTGCCAGAGGTGGGGTCCAGATCACCACCAAGGATTTTCATGAAGGTCGATTTGCCACAACCATTGGCACCGATCAGGCCGTAGCGGTTGCCGCCACCAAATTTGACAGAGACATTTTCGAACAGGGGCTTGGCCCCGAATTGCATGGTGATATTAGCGGTAGAGATCAAGGTGTTATTCCGATGATAAAAAAACGCCCTGGCGGATGAGTGTCAGGGCGTTTTTGGTTTTTGGTAATCGTCTATTATCTCACAACTTCTCCCGGTGAGAAGAAAAAAAGGGTGCGATGCAGGAAAGCCTCTCCTAAAATGGGTGCTGATTTCAGCTTCAGCGAACATTATCCATGGAAAAATTGAATCAGGTCTTACTGCATCCCAAAAACAGAGTGGGCGCCGATCTCGATGCGTGGCTTGCGCATGTGGGTGGAGAGGGGTTGCAGGTTGCACTGCAAGATCCTTCCCGATTGGTTGCGCTGATAAAGGAGGCGCAGCTGCCCGGCTTGGGTGGGAGCGGCTTCCCGGTGCATATCAAGTGGGCAGCGGTTGCGCAGCAGAAAGAGGCAAAAGAGAAATATCTGATCTGCAATGGCAATGAAGATGAACCCGGCACCTTTAAGGATCGCACACTGCTGGAAGAGACGCCGCATCAGATCATTGAAGGGGCGACGATTACCGCGCTGGCGACCGGAATCAACCAAATTGTTTTTTACATCAACCCCGATCTTGATGGTGGCATAGACGCGATGCGTACCGCAGTGACGCAGTGGCAAGCGTCTGGGCTTGTGGACAAGGCGGCTGTGGTGTTGAAAAGAGCGCTGAAGTATCAGGTGGTGGAAAGCTCCGGCCACTATATTGGCGGTGAAGAGACTGCGGCCATTGAGTCGGTGGAAGGAAAATTCCCCTTCCCGCGTGGCAAGCCGCCGTATCCTGCCCAGCATGGTGTGCATGGCTGTCCCACACTGGTTAACAATATGGAGACCATGGCCAATATCCCCCATCTGGTGCGTAATGGTGCGCAGTGGTTTAAGGATCAGGGTATTGGCAAAGCGAGTGGTACCAAGATCTTCTGTCTGAGTGGCGATGTGCTGAAACCCGGCTCCTACGAGCTGCCGATGGGTACGCCGCTGAAGGATCTGATCTACACCTACGGTGGTGGTGTATTGCTGGGAAAAAAACTGAAGGCGGTATTTACCGGCGGCCCATCCAATACCATCCTGACCCCGAGGGATCTGGATGTGCCGCTGGATTTTGACTCGGTACGGGCGCGCCGCTCCAGCCTGGGAACCGGGGCGATGATTGTAATCTCTGAAGGAACCGGCATTGTCAAGCGGGTTTCAGAGTATGTTGATTTCTTTGCCCACTCCTCCTGTGGTCAGTGTCCCCCTTGTAAGACAGGTACTTACTATATATCTCAGCTGCTGGGCAAGATTGATACAGGCCAGGGGCGGCAGGCCGACCTTGATTCGCTGGAAAATCTATGTGAGATCCTGCCGGGCAGTGGGCGCTGCCATCTGCTGGATGGTGCAGTAAAGGTGCTGGAGAGTTCACTCTTCCATTTCAAGGATGAGTATGAGCAGGCGCTCAGACGGTAGTGCCCCCCCTCTGTTGGGTAACTGATGGATTATGGCGGCTATAAACAATGACTTATGCTCAATGAAAAAAAGATAAATTTAAGTGATTATATTATTTGACCTTGTGGCTCACTTTTGACATAGTGCGGCCTCTTTGAGAGTTATTGCAGCGATTTTCAGGGCTGTTTTTGCCTGTAAAATCCAACGGAAAGCCTATAGTTTCGGGCGGTGCGCACAGCTTTAACAAATGCGTGCAGCCATAAGTTTTTTTTAAAATACATCCTTGAGAGTACTTCACGGGAAGGCCTATGACTAAACAAGCAACAGCGCAAAAAAGCAATGTCGCTGAGATTTCCGCAGGAAAACCAAAGCGTATTGAAGAGCATATCATTGAGGTTGTCAGTGACTCTGGCGAAGGTGCCCAGAAGTGTGGACAAACCTTTGGCATCGTTAGTGGCAAGATGGGGAACGGCGTCTGGACAGTGGAGATCATCCCCGCTGAGATTCAGCCGCCTGCCCGTTCGCAGGAGGGTGCCAGTGGTGTTCGCATCCGTCTGGGTTCCAAATATGTCACCAACATGGGCGACCAGGCAGATCTGGTTGTCGCCCTGAACGAGCAGGTGCTCTACAACCGCATCGTAAATGGTGCTTTCCGCAAGGGCACGGTGGTTCTGCTGGAGAACAAATGGGCAGATGATCCGCAGCCGGCAATCCGCGAGCAGTATGCGGCGGCGCTGGCTGACTTCAAGGAGCGAGGCCTGGTTATCCATGAGCTGCCGCTTGAGAAAGAGTGCCTCAAGATTGTTAAAAATGCCCGCCAGGGCAAGAACATGTTTGTACTTGGCATGCTCTGCCGTATCTACAGTCGTGATACCCAGCGTGCATTGGATGAGATTGCAAAGGTCTTCGCACGCAAGGGCGAGAAGGTGATCAAGCCAAACCACGAGCTGTTTAAGGCGGGCTACCAGTACGCTGCTGAGAACCTCGAATACCATTACGAGGTTCCGCCTGAGCATGAGGGCATACAGAAGCCTACGGTAGTGACCAACGGCAACACGGCGGTTGGCCTGGGTATACTGGCTTCCGGTATGGATATGCTGGCAATGTATCCGATCACTCCGGCAACCTCTGTCTCTCACTATGTATCAGAAGTGTTTCACCATACCGGCGGGTTTATGCATCAGGCCGAGGATGAGATTGCGGCAGTTGCCTATGCAGTCGGCTCCTCCTTTGCAGGCAGAACCGCTGTTACTGTCACCTCTGGCCCCGGTATGGCACTTAAGACCGAGATTCTGGGTCTGGCTGTAATGTGTGAGGTGCCACTGGTAGTTGTCAATGTTCAGCGTGGCGGCCCGGCAACCGGCCAGCCGACCAAGATCGAACAGGGTGATCTGCTCTCAGCGATCTACAGCATGCCTGGCGACGCACCCAAGATCGTTATGGCACCGGCCACCATCTCCGAGTGTTTCCACTTTGTGATCACGGCGCGCAAGCTGGCCGAGGCCTTCCGCACCCCGGTCATTATCCTGACCGATGCCAACCTGGCGACCGCTGTGCAACCCTATGATCGTCCAGAGCCTCAGGCCGAATGGCTCTCTGCGCCGATTGACCAGTCGGAGTGGGACAAAAATATTCCACCCTATGACTGGGATGATGAGACCGGCCTGTCGCCACGGCCAATCCCAGGTCAGCCTGGTGGTGAGTACGTCCTGACCGGACTGGCTCACACCAAGCGCAGTAAGGTGGCCTACGACTCCATGTCAAATCAGATCGGTTGTAACATGCGCAGCCGCAAAATGGCTGCCTTTGCCGCTACCCTGCAGCGGCCTGAGATCTATGGTGACAAAGAGGGTGACATGCTGGTTGTCTCCTGGGGTTCCACCATGGGGGCTGTTAAGGAGGCTGTGGATCGTATGCGTTCTGAGGGTCATAAGGTCTCTAATGTTCACCTGCGTTTCCTGCATCCGTTTGAGAAGGATCTGAAAGAGATCTTCTCCAAGTTCAAGAAGGTGATGACCGTTGAGCTGAACTATAGCGACGATCCTGATATGCCGCTGATCACCGATGCCACCCGCCGCTATGCCCAGCTGGCCAATATCCTGCGCCACCATACGCTGCTGGATATTGACTGCTGGTCTATCGTGCAGGCCGCGCCGTTGCAGCCTGGAATGATTTGTGAGGCCGTTCTTGGTCGTCTGAAGAAACTGAATTAGGAGATTACGTCGATGTTCGGACTTAAAGCAGATTGGTCACTTGACGTTCAAGACCGCTATTTTACGCTTGAAGATTATGAAGGTGCGCAGCCACGCTGGTGTACCGGTTGTGGCGACCATGGTGTATTGACTGCCGTGCAAAAGGTGTGCCGAGAGGCGCAGCTGGCGCCCGAGAAAATTGTCAATGTATCGGGCATCGGCTGTTCAAGCCGCCTGCCGCACTACATGAAGACCTACGGCTTTCACGGCCTGCATGGTCGTGCGCTGCCCTTTGCCTCTGGCATCAAGGCGCGTCGCCCGGATCTGGATGTCTGGGTCTCCACCGGTGATGGTGACTGCTTCTCCATTGGCGGCTGCCACTGGATACACGGCATACGTTACAACATTGATATGGTGGTTCTGGTATTTGACAATGCCATTTATGGTTTGACTAAAAACCAGACTTCACCCACCACGCCAAAAGATTATGGAACCAGCACCCATCCAACTGGCTCTTTCCTGCCGGCGATGAATCCACTGACCATTACCCTGGGCATTACCAACGTGTCATTTGTGGCACAGGTTGTGGATTGGAACCCGCTGCTGGTCTATGAGACCATCAAGATGGCGCATGCCCACCGTGGTACCAGCTTTGTGCGCATCATCCAGCGTTGCCCGGTCTTTGTGGAGGATATTCATAAGGAGATGATGGACGATCCATCCCAGATCCTGCTGCTGAAGCATGAGAACGGTATCCCGACCAATGAGGCGGTTGAACGCATCTACCCGAATCAGGTAGTGCATGACCCGTCTGACTGGAGTGGCGCCATGAATATCGCTCGTGATGAGAGCAGGGTGCCCTGCGGGCTGCTCTACCACGACCCGGAAGCCCCGGTCTATGACGACTGGAGCAACGTAGGCATGGACATGTCTGACGAAGAGAAGATCGCCGGTGTTAACAAGGCGCTTGACTCCTTCTCGATCTAACCGCTACAGGCAGACTCCACGATTATGACAGCACAAGCTAGTAAAAAGCAGCCGCTGCAGGAATCAGAGCGAAGCGCGGGAGGAGTGCCTTTTCTCCCCGCTTCTGCTGATGCCTCTGACGAGCTGATGAACACTCTGCGCCACTTTCATCTGGGTGAGCCTGGCGCTAAATCCACACTTGGAAAAGTGAGCAGCGAGTTCCTGCCCGTCTCACTCAACAGCTTTCGGGATGTTTCGAAGGTCAGGTACGACTACCCGTTGTTCCTCTACCCAGCGCAGAGTGGCGGTGATGTTTTGGCAAAGCCGCTCTCCCGCTTTCTTGGTGATGTAGTAGAGGGTTTTGCGCCCGCTGCCGAAAGCGCGCGCATCCTCAAAGACAACCTTGCCTGGATCGAGCGCGAGCTGTGCAGCAAATTGCAAGGCCAGGAGGCACCGGTCGATGCGGCTCCTCTGGTTGCTGATGCAGCAGAGGCGTTGCAGAAGCAGCTTGACCTGAAGGGTGAGCATGTTGAACGTCTGCAGGCCGACCTGAACCAACTGGTTGCTGCCGTTGAAGAGGGTGGCCAGTTCTTGGGCTATGGGCGTCTGGCAGCGGTCTATCTGCTGCTGCATGTGGCGCGCTGCAAATCACTGCCCCGCCGCGCGGCATTCCATCAGGAGATTGTCCAGCTGGCCGCCAGCCTGAAAGCGCTGTTGGCCGTGGAAAAAGGCAAGACAGCTGCGGCAAGGAAGTCGACCGCCATCAAACAGAGCATTGGTGTTTCAAGCGGCTATTTCAATGCTACAGCCATGTCGAAGATGATGAACCATACACAGGGTTCTGCATCAATGGCAGCTGCGCGACGTAAACGTGTTGAAGCTGCACTGGAGGTTCTTGAATCTTATCAGAGCGATCCTGTGCTGGTGCGTGCTGTACACACCGATAAACTGGGTGGGGCGCTACTCTCCGATGCGGCTGATTTTGCATCCGTCAGCGATGTGGATCCCTGCGCAGTAGCTGCAGCCGCCTTTGATGCAGAGGCAGAGAAACTGGCTCAGATTTTTGCGGCGGTACGCATTGCCCGGCTGGAGAGCAGAGATGCCTACAGGCCTGCGATCCATGATGCCTGGTTCAAGAATTTTGGCTGGGAAGGTTTTTCTCAGGAAGAGCTGCTGCTGCTGCCGACCATTGTTGCCATTGATAATGCCAGCAATGTCGCAACCAGCGGACTCTGCTCCTTTTCGCAGCTGCTGAGTTCCGGTCGTCCGGTACAGATACTGGTGCGGGTTCAGGCGCACAGTAATCCGGCTGCGGCTGAAGGTGAAGATCCATTTGCGCGCTACCGTGTGGAGCTTGGGTACCTCGGTATCAGCCATCGCCAGGCTGTGGTTGCTCAGTCCTCTGCGGCACGCTACGAGCATCTGCTGACGCAGTACGGCTTGGCACTTGATGCCACCTGCACCGGCCTGCACCTGGTCAGCACGGGCGTTAAGTCATCCGAAGGCGGTTCGCTTGATCCGTGGTTTGTGGCCAGTGCCGCACTGGAAGGGCGCGCCCATCCAGCCTTTCTGATCAATCCTGATGCAGGCGATGATTTTGCCTCGCGCATGGATTTCAGCGGCAATCCGCAGGCCGAGCATGATTGGCCAAACCACAACTACAGCTATGTTGATGCAGACGGCAACACAGTACATTCAGAACTCTCCTTCACCTTTGCCGATTATGCGCTGCTGATTCCAAGCCTGAAGGCACACTTTGGCGTGGTCACGGAGGGAAATAGCGCAGATGATCTTGTGCCAGTTGCACAGTGGTTGACGCTGCCAGAAGAGCAGGCCAATAGCAGCGTACCCTTCATCTGGGCGGTGGATGGTAACGATGTGATGCAGCGTCTGGTGATCTCCCGTGCACTGGTCATAGCCTGCCGTGACCGCCGCAACTACTGGCGCACTCTTCAGGAGCTGGCCGGTGTGCGTAGCCGCTATATAGATCTGGCGGTACAGAGAGCCAGTGAAGAGGCGCAAGCGGCTGCGGCTGCCGAGATTGAGGCCATGCAGAGCGAGCAGGCTGAAGAGCTGGAGCGTGTCCGTAGCGAAACAGCGGGCGAGGCACTGGGTCGATTGGCTAATGCGCTGGTGGGAATGGATCTCTCCGCGGCACTGCCTGCTGCCGGTACACCGGCTGTGGCAACCACAGCCTCTGCTGCTGTATCGACGGAAAAGGCGGAACCAGAGGCTGCAGCTGAGCCTGAAGCGGCACCCGAACCTGAAGAGGAAGAGGTGAGCTTCGATGATCCGTGGATCGAAACGATTCTATGCACCACCTGCAATGACTGTATCAATCTCAACCCGCTGATGTTCGTCTATGACGACAACAAGCAGGCCTATATTGCAGATGCAACGGCTGGAACCTTTGCCCAACTGGTAGAGTCGGCTGAGTTCTGTCCTGCTAACTGCATCCATCCAGGCAAACCTCTGAACCCGGATGAGCCTGATCTGGATGATCTGATCAAGCGGGCAGAAGCGTACAACTAGGGATTGCCGCATAGGAGCAAGGCGCGAAACGAACTGCCCTGAGGCAGTGGTTTCCCGCGCCTCTCCTGGCTCCCTGACAACGAAGCGAATATCGAATGTCATTTGATCTCGGAACACTATTTTCTGCACCGGGCATCATGCTCGGACTGGGACTGTTCTTTGGTGTTGTCCTTGCCGTGGCCTACCGATACCTGAAGGTAGAGGAAGACCCACGCATCGACGATACCGAAGATTTGCTCCCGGGTACCAACTGCGGTGCCTGCGGTGAACCCGGCTGTCGCGCCTTCTCTGAGAAACTGGTTTCAGGCGAGGTAGAGCCAAGCCTGTGCACCGTTGCAAGCCCGGATGTACTGGAAAGCATCGCCGAATATCTCGGGGTGGATGCGGGCGAGCAGAACAAACGGGTAGCGCGGCTGCGCTGTGCCGGTGGTGTGGCAGAAGCGCATCAGATTGCGGAGTACAAAGGTTTTGATGGCTGTCGGGCTGCGGATATGGTTGCAGGTGGTGGCAAGGGCTGTTCCTGGGGTTGCCTGGGGCTTGCCGACTGCGAGATCTCCTGCACCTTCGGTGCAATCACCATGAACGACAATGGCCTGCCAAAGGTCGAGGTCGATCTCTGTACTGCCTGTGGCGACTGCGTTGATGCCTGTCCGCGCGATCTGTTTGAGATTTTGCCGCTTAACGAAAAACTCTACGTTCAATGCAACAACCCCTTAGCTGGTGATGATGCAGTGGCGCTGTGTACCGTAGCTTGTGATGCCTGTGGCCGTTGTGCCCTGGATGCTGAGCCGGGCGTAGTGGTCATGGAGAACAATCTGCCCATCGTGCATTTTGATCTCGGTAATGCAAAGCCAAAAGCCACCTACCGCTGCCCGACCGGGGCGATAAAGTGGCTGGAGGGTAACCAGTTCGAAGAACATAGCCAAGAGAAGAGCCAGAAACGACATGCCTAGTAATAATACCATGGCCATCCGCCTGTACCGGCGCCTATTTGTTTCTTCCAAGAGAGCCGCAAAGGAAGATGGGATAGAGACCGTTCTGGATGGGAATACAGCCGTTGCCGTAACCGAAGCCGCTATCTCTGGAGCCGCTGCCCTGGGCAGTAGCTTTCCAGGGGTCGGCGCTAACCAAGCGTGGCGATCCGAGCAAGAGCAGCGTGACAGTAACGCCTTTGGCGGGCGGATCAGCTCCTGCGAGACAGATGGGCCACGTGGTGCGCTCGCTGCCGCGATAGGGCTTGCCCTGTCGGGTGGGCGGGCTACGGCCTTTATCTCCGGGCAGGATGCTGCTGCGGTTCAGGATCAGCTGCGAACCGCTGCCAACCGCCATCTTCCGCTGGTGATACATCTTGAAAACAGCGCTCTCTCAGGTCAGGGTCCGGCGCTGGGTACGGGGCATGAGGCGATCCATCTATGCGCCGATTCCGGTGCCTTCACACTGGTGGCATCCACCGTGCAAGAGGCGGTGGACTTTACCCTGATTGCCCGTCGCGTCGCTGAGCGCGCGCTGGTGCCGGGTGTGGTGGCGATGGATGGGGAACAGACCGCCCGTTCGCTGCAAAATGTCAGGCTGGCCTCGCAAGAGTTGGCAGAGCGATTTATTGGCGCATCCGATGCCGCTATCCCGACCCCCACCGATGCGCAAAAAATGCTGTTTGGCGATCACCGCCGCCAGGTGCCGAACTGGCATGACCTGGACAACCCGGTGATGCATGGTGCACTACAGGGCGCCGAGGTCTACGCCTTGGGTGCGATTGGACAGAGTGCCTTTTTTGAACAGCATCTGCCGACCATCCTGCAACAGGCGATTACAGATTTTGCCGCGCAGACGGGCAGGGACTACTCCTCTGTAACCGATTTTGAATTGGGCACGGATAGCGCAGAGTGGCCCCGCTACTCAGCGGATGACGCAAAACTGGTATTGGTGGCACAGGGTTCAGCCATTGAGACAGCAAAGGCCGTTGCCGCACATGTTCTGTCAGAGACCGGGCAGCGAGTCGGTGTGGTTGGCATCCATGCGGTGCGCCCGTTTCCATCTGCTGAGATTGTTGGCCGGCTGCGTGGCCGTGCCAATGTTGTGGTCCTGGAGCGTGCGGAAACCCCGTTGGCGGGTGATGCCCCACTGACCCGCGAGATACGAGCTGCTTTTGACCAGGCGCAAGAGAACAGCCGCTATGGCGAACAGACCCACCCTGGCATTCCTGCAATGGACGAAAAGGCCCGCCCTCGGCTGCGTACCGTAGTCTATGGTGTCGGTGGTCAGCCGGTACGCAGTGCGGATCTGATTGCGCTGTGCCGGGATCTGGAACAACTCAATGGCTCGCGCCACTATCTGGGAGTCGACCTTGCGCAGAGATCGACCAGCTACCCCAAACGCCAGGTGCTGCTGGATAACCTGAATCGTGCCTATCCTGAGATTGCCAAACAGGGTCTGCGCTCAACCATAGCGGCACCTGATCTGCGCCCTGAAAAAGCACTGACCATTGCGGTGCACCGCATGACGGGTCAGGGTGGAGAGGGGCTGGTGGATGAGGTGGGAAGCTACCTGCACCAACTGGTTGGTGGTGAGCTTCGCAGCCGGACAGGCCTGAGCTGGGAGCGCTGGGGTGCCTGCTGTACCGATCTGGTAACACATGCCGGGAGCGGGCTGCTGGACAGCGGCGACGATATCACGGTTGACTTCTCTATTCTGGCGGCCAAACGTCCTAATCCGCTGTTCAAGCCCCATACGCAGCTGCGCGATGGTGGTGCCTTGATGATATTGTCAGCAGGTACTGACAAAGCAGTATGGCAAGGCCTCTCAGCAGATACTCGCGCAGCAGTCAAACAGAAAGGTTTAACCCTCTATGCGGTCATGCCGCGCAGTAAAGATGCCAAAGTACCAGGTATTCCGGCTGCCGATCTGACCCGCGAACATCTGCTGGGTGGTCTCTTCAAGGCATTGCTGGATGCTGAGGCGGTCGATGTCAAGGCGCGCCGACTTATCCCTGCTCGCGAAGAGGCGCTGGATAACCTCCCCAGTGGGACGAGCAGTGCGCTGCTGGCCGCCTTTCAGACCGGCATGGCGGCCATCAGAAAGATTGATTATACGGCACTGGATGAGCCTGCTCGCACAGTGGCTAAAACCGATTCAACCCCTATTGCGGTGCGCCAGCTCAAGAGCAAAAACGAGCGCCACGACAGCCTGCCCAGATTCTGGGATCAGGTCGGCATCCTCTACCGTGACGGTGAGGCTGACGCGCAGACCGCCGACCCCTATATCACGGCCGGCACCCTGCCGCCGCTGACCTCGACCTTTCGTGACCTGAGTGATACCCGCCGTATGCTGCCTGCATTTGACCCAACCGAGTGTACAGGTTGTGGAAAATGCTGGAGCAGCTGCCCGGAAGGCGCCATCGGCGCGGTCGCCGTGACCCCGGCGGCACTGATCGATGCCGGCATCAAGATTGCCGGTGGCGATGCCCTGCGCCCATCTGGTTCAAAAATCGCTGGGCGGATCTGTAGCCAGGTTCGCACCAGAAAGGCCAAAAGTGGTTCGGCAAGTGCGTTGTTGGAAGAGGGCTACGCCTGGCTGTCAGAGAAGATGCCGCTGCCAGAGGATCGCAAACAGGCGATGGATGAGGCCTTCGCGGCAGTCAACGCCCGGATTGGCGCACTCCCGGTTGCGGTCACCACGCCTCTTTTTAACGACCTGGAAGCAGAGAAAAAGGATAGCGGCGCACTGCTGGCGCTGGCGATCAACCCGAATGCCTGCAAGAACTGCGGCATCTGCATCACCGTGTGTGAGCCGGGCTCCATGCAGGCAGAGAAGCAGGATGCGACACGCCTGCAACAGGCGCGTGAGATTTGGGATATTTGGGGCAACACCCCCGATACCCCTTCAGAGATTATAGAAAAAGTCAGTAACAACCCAGAGGTTGGCGCAATGGCTGCGGTCATGCTGTCACGCTACTGTGCCATGGCGGTGGCAGGTGGCGATGGTGCTGAATCTGGATCGGGCGAGAAGATCGCCGTCCGCATGGCGCTGGCAGCAACGGAATATCATCAGCAGCCTCTGCTGCACAGCTTTACCAAGGAGATTGCAGAGACCCTGCAACAGCTGAAGGATCAGATCCGTGAAGAGATCGCTTCCGCGCTGCCAGTGGATAATCTGGATGCCCTGACTGCGGGTCTGGATCAGCTCAAGAGTGGAATCGTTGATGTTGGTGAGTTGACCAGCCAGATCGAGACCTCGGTTGAAGAGGGCAATGTCAACGCGGTGCGGCTGCGTCGGCTGGTTGATCTGGCCAAGGCGTTGGGTGAGCTGCACTGGCGGCTTGCGGAGGGTGAGACCGGGTTGGGGCGTTCCCGCTTTGGCCTGGCAATTGCGCCAGGCACGGTTGCAGCCTGGGCGGGTGTCTTCCCCAATAACCCATTCCAGGTGCCGGTTGCGATAGACACCACGGGCGATACCGCACAGATGGCAGCCGGTCTGCTGCAGGGGCAGTTGCGCGAGGCAACAGAGGCACAGCGCCTGCTCCGTGCTGCGAAACTGGAGCTTGACCAGCCTACTGGCATCCAACAGCTACGCGATGAGCTGGATGGGCTGGGCTGGCAGGATCTGAACGATCAGGAGCGTGCGCTCTGCCCGCCGCTGTTGCTGGTAGGCAATGATGAGACACTGGCCGGGCGTGGTTTTTCACAGGTAGCCTGGTTGTTGAAATCCGGACTGCCGGTAAAGATCCTGCTGCTTGCCGACCTGGGTTTTGGCCTGGACAGTGGCGATCTGAGGGATGCTGCGGTGGCATCATCGCGTGATCCCAAGGCAGATCTGGGGTTGATGGCGATGGCGCAGCGAGTGGCCTATGTGGCTCAGAGCTCTATCGCAGCAGCGGATCATCTCCGTCAAAGCGTACGGGAAGCCCTTAAATACAAAGGGCCAGCGCTGATTCATCTGCATGTTCCCAGCCCAGGGCGACACGGTTTTTCCGTAAGCCAGACCCTGCAACAGGCGGAGCTTGCGCTGAACAGTCGTGCCTTTCCACTATTTAGATATAATCCTGCTGCGGAAGGAGTGTTTGGCTCCCGCATCACGCTGGAAGGGAACCCGGAGCTGAATGCCCCCTGGCTTGCCAATGAGGATGGTACACCGTTTACCCCCGTGCAGTGGGCATTGAGTGAAAGCCGTTTTGCGAGTCGCTTTGTACCGATCACCAGCGAAGACCCAGCGCCAACCGCACTGGATCTCTGGCTGGGACTGGAGGTTGATGCGCGTCAGGGGAAAACGCCGTTTATTCAGCTGCCGGAAGAGGGTGGTGAGAGACAACGCATCCGTGTCGATGCCGAGCTGGCCGCCGAGATTGCCGAGCGTGCCCAGAGCTGGTGCACCTTGCAGGAGCTGGCGGGTATCAAGACACCTTTTGCTGCGGTCATCGTTCAAGCGACAGAGGAGCGTCTGGCAAAAGAGCATGAGGCAGCACTGGCAGCATTGAAGAGCGAGTATCAGCAACAGAGCAGTGCGCAGCAGAGTGGCGCGCAGGCAGAGACATCCGCCCATGTGCGTGAGCAATTGCTCAAACTGGCAGGTTATTAAGAGTAAGGGAGGGCTATTGGCGCGTGGCCAGCTTGCCCCCGCTGCTGATAGCTTAAGCAAATTTACCGACAAATTGAGTAAAAGCCTATGAACCTACATGAATATCAAGCGAAGGGCCTCTTCGCAGAGTATGGAATCCCCATCCCTGTGGGACAGATGGTTGATTCAGTAAACGATGCTGAATCTGCGGCCAATGCCATCGGCGGTGAGGCCTGGGTGGTCAAGGCGCAGATACATGCTGGTGGGCGAGGCAAGGCTGGTGGCGTGAAGCTGGTCAAAAGCATCGATGAGCTGAAGCTGGAGACGGATCGCATGTTGGGAAGCGCTCTGGCTACCTTCCAGACCCACGGGCGCGAGCTGCCGGTCAGCCAGGTGCTGATTGAGCAGACACTGGATATCGACCGTGAACTCTATCTGAGTGCTGTGGTTGACCGCGCAACCGAGCGGGTTGTCTTCATGGCCTCGGCATCGGGCGGTATGGATATTGAAGAGGTTGCCGAGGCAACACCGGAGAAGATCGTCACCGTCTGTGCCGATCCGGCCGCAGGCCTGCAACCCTACCAGTGTCGCCAAGCGGCCTTTCGTATGGGGCTGGAGGGGAAGCAGGTTGGTGCGCTGACCCGAATCATGATGGGGCTTTACCGACTGTTTGATGACAAAGATATGAGCCTGGTTGAGATCAACCCGCTGATCGTGACTGGCGATGGTGATCTGCTGGCACTGGATGGCAAGATCAACATTGATGACAATGCCCTCTATCGCCATCCGGATCTGCTGGAGATGCGCGACGAGAGCCAGGAAGACGCACAGGAGTGTGAGGCGCAGAAGCATGACCTCAACTACATCACCCTGGACGGCAATATCGGCTGCATGGTCAACGGTGCAGGTCTGGCGATGGCCACCATGGATCTGATCAAACTGCACGGTGGTGACCCGGCCAACTTTCTGGATGTGGGTGGTGGCACCACGGCTGAACGTGTGGCGGCTGCCTTCAAACTGATTCTGAGTGATTCAAAGGTGGAAGCCATTCTGGTGAATATCTTCGGCGGCATCGTTCGCTGTGATCTGATTGCGGAAGGGATCATCGCCGCAGTGAAGGATGTGGGTATCTCAATCCCGGTCGTTGTGCGGCTGGAGGGTACCAATGCGCCACAGGGCCGGGAGCTGCTGGATCAGAGTGGTCTGAACCTGATCTCTGCCGAAGGGTTGACCGATGCGGCCAAGAAGGTCGTCGCATCCATCGCCTGACCAACGGCTGTATACCATCGACGCCGGTTATGGGGAGATCACTGAAGACCCTGGTTACCGGTTTCACCATTGCAGTGCTGGGAGCAGCGCTGGCAGGATGCTCAGGAGAGCCAACGGAAGCGGATCTGAAAAAGGCGCTGCAATCCGAGATGGAGAGAGCCAATGAGCTGGCGCAGACCATGTTGGGTGAAGAGGCGGGCGCTGCGGTTGCAACAACGATCCATGCCCTCGACAAGCTCAACTGCAAGCGGAGCGAAGTGGATGGCAAGCAGGGGTATCGCTGCCGGGTGGAGATGGATATAACCTATCCCCCCGCCAAGCGCCAGAAGCGCAAGGCCAGCATACGAATGGTGAAAGAAGATAGTGGCTGGACGGTTGTGAAGCGCTTCTGACCGTCTGCTAGCGGCTTTAGCTGAATGCTGATACAGGAATATTAAAATGAGTATTTTAATCAATAAAGAGACCAAGGTTGTCGTCCAGGGTTACACGGGAAAGCAGGGTACATTCCATGCTGAACAGGCCATTGCGTACGGTACCAACATCGTTGGTGGCGTGACCCCCGGCAAGGGTGGTCAATCCCATCTGGATCGGCCGGTGTTCAACACAGTGGCCGATGCGGTCGATGCAACCGGCGCGGATGCCAGCATGATCTATGTGCCGCCCGCCTTTGCAGCCGATGCCATCCTGGAAGCAGCCGATGCCGGTATCAAGGTGATTGTCTGCATCACCGAGGGTATTCCGGTTGTGGATATGCTGAAGGTGAAGGCAGCGCTACGTGGCCACAACAAGCCCTATCTGATTGGCCCCAACTGCCCGGGTGTGATCACACCCGGCGAATGCAAGATCGGCATCATGCCGGGAGCCATCCACCAGCCGGGCAAGATTGGTGTTGTCTCACGCTCCGGTACGCTCACCTATGAGGCGGTTCGTCAGACCTCTCTGGCCGGCCTGGGGCAATCCACCTGTGTCGGCATTGGTGGTGATCCCATTCACGGCATGAACTTTATCGACTGCCTGAAGCTGTTCCAGGAGGATGAGCAGACCGAAGGGATCATCATGGTGGGAGAGATCGGCGGCAGTAAAGAGGAGGAGGCCGCAGAGTACATCAAGGCCAATGTCACCAAGCCGGTTGTCTCCTATATCGCGGGTCTGACAGCACCTCCAGGGCGTCGCATGGGACATGCGGGGGCCATCATCTCGGGCGGCAAAGGTGCTGCCACCGATAAGATTGCTGCGCTGGAAGCGGCTGGTGTAACGGTCTCCCGCTCACCGGCTGACATGGGTGAGCATATGGCTCAGCTGATGAATGGCTAATCGCCCTCCTGTAGTGTGGCAACTGATAACCGTTTTACTATGAATCTATTTCGGCGATTAAGTAACAGCTTTGATCATGGGGTGTTTCCCCATCATCACAAAGAGCAGACGGAGCAACTCGCAATCCAGCGCCTTCCTTTTGGCAAACGCTTTGTGATCCCGCTTGGTCAGCATGTTGGCGCGCCAGCCAAACCGATTGTGCAGGCAGGCGATGCAGTGAAGCGTGGTCAGATGATTGCTGAGCCGGGTGGCTTTGTCTCCGTGGCACTCCACAGCCCCGTCACCGGGCGCGTGACCGGCGTCGGTTCAGAGCGCTACGCTGACGGCACCTTTCAAGAGGCGATCGTGATTGAGGCGGATCAATATGATGCGCAGCAGATGGAGGTTCACCCCATCGACTGGGAGTCGCTCTCAATTGAGGCGTTCATCAGCGAGATGCAGAAGGCCGGCATCGTGGGGTTGGGCGGCGCTGCATTCCCGTGTCATGTGAAATATGCCATCCCGGATGGCAACAAGATCCGTTATCTGCTGATCAATGGCGCTGAGTGTGAACCCTATCTGACCAATGACCACCGCCAGATGGTGGAGCAGACGGAGGCGCTGCTCTATGGCGCAGAGATTGTGCGTCAGAAGCTGGGCGCAGAGGAGATCGTCATTGGTGTCGAGAAGAACAAGCCCGATGCGATCAAGGCGTTGCAGGATGCGATCAAGCCAGGACAGCCCATCCGTGTGATGCCGCTGGAGGTGAAGTATCCCCAGGGCGCTGAGAAGATGCTGATCAAATCCGTGTTCGGTGTTGAGGTGCCAGCAGGCAAGCTGCCGCGTGATGTCGAGGTGGCAGTCAATAACGTGGGCACCATCATCGCCATTGCCGAATATTTTCAGACCGGCAAGCCGCTGATCGAGCGTGTGGTTACAGTTTCGGGGCCAGGCGTCTCCTATCCTGCCAACCTGATCGTGCCACTCGGAACCTCGATACGCGAAGTGCTGGATTATGCCGGCGGACTCACAGACGAGACACGCCAGGTGGTTCTGGGCGGCCCGATGATGGGTGATTCGATTGCCGATCTCGATGCGCCAATGCTCAAAGGCAGCGCAGGCGTATTGGCGTTGACTGAAAATGAGACCGGACGTCCGCAGGAGTACAACTGCATCCGTTGTGGTCGTTGCGTTGAGGCCTGTCCCTATTTCCTGAATCCGGCTCGTTTTGCACGTCTGGCAAAGGCGCGCATGTTTGAAGAGATGGCTGAAACCTATAAGGTTATGGATTGTGTAGAGTGTGGCTGTTGCACCTACTCGTGCCCTTCAGGCATTCCGATTGTACAACATATTCGTACAGCTAAAGATCATCTGCGTTCCATGAAGGGGAAGGTTCAGTGACACAAAAGGATCCAAAACTTCTTATACAACCCGGGCCACAGCTGCGGCAGCAGATGACCACCCCTGTTGTTATGCGTGATGTTTGGTATGCGCTAACGCCTGCCACCCTGGCTGGCATCTGGTTCTTTGGCTTGGGTGCATTTCTGGTGCTGCTGGCATGTATTGCTGGCGCTGTTCTGGTCGAGTGGTATTTTGCCCCCGAAGAGAAACGAGGCTATTTCCTTGGTGACGGCACAGCCATCCTTACGGGTTGGTTGCTGGGGCTTACGCTGCCGCCTGCGCTGCCTTTGTGGATGGCCTTTCTCGGTGGTGTCGTTGCTGTTGGTATTGGAAAGACCATCTGGGGAGGAATGGGCGCCAACATATTCAACCCCGCGCTGGTTGGCCGTGCCTTTCTGCTGGCCACTTTCCCGATTGCAATGACCACATGGACAGCCCCTGGGGACTTTTTCACCATTCCTTCATCCCTTTTTGCACTGCCCCTGATGACAGGTGTTGTCGATACGGTTACGCAAGCCTCACCGCTGGGGATGATGAAGTTTGAGCATATCGATACCCCATTTATCGATCTGCTGTTCGGTAATACATCAGGTTCCCTGGGAGAGACCAGCGGACTGCTGCTTATTCTTGGCGGAATCTATCTCTGGTGGCGACGCGATCTTGATTGGCGTATTCCAGTGGGCATTATTGGTACTGCAGTAATCTTCTCATTGATACTCTTTATGGTCGATGCGGATAGATATCCAGGGCCAGTCTTTACCGTCTTTTCAGGCGGCATGTTGCTCGGTGCCATCTTTATGGCCACTGACCCGGTTACCTCGCCACTCACACGGAAGGGAACCTGGATCTTTGCCATTGGCATTGGGCTCCTGGTTGTACTCATCCGTGTCTTTGGCGGCTTTCCAGAAGGGATAATGTACGCCATCCTGCTGATGAATGCGGCAACACCTTTGATTGACATGTACACCCAGCCACGGGTATTTGGACGGGAGCTGGATCAAAATGAGTGAAGATAAAGTAGAGCAAGCTGCTGTTGTAGCAGATGAGCCAAGCCCGGCTCGCCTGATTGGCACGCTTGCGATTGCCGGGCTGGTTTCAGGGATCATTATTATTGCGATCTACCTGGCTACCTTTGAGACCATCAAAGAGAACAAGGCGCGTGAGTTGCGTGAGGCTGTCTTCCGGGTGCTTCCCAATGTAAGCAAGATGCAGAAGCTGCTGCTCAAAGAGGGCAAGCTGGAGGTCTCTTACAAAGAGGAGAAAGGTGAAGAGCCCATTTATGCCGGTTATGACGACAACAACAAATTCATGGGATACGCCATTCCAAGTGATGGGCCAGGGTTTGCAGATACCATAAGCGTGCTTTATGGCTATCGCCCATCGGATCGCAAGGTGATCGGCATGTGGATACTTGCCAGCCGCGAAACCCCCGGTCTGGGTGATAAAATTTATAAAGATGCAGCATTTGTTGCCAACTTTGATGATCTGGCTATTGAACCCCCTATTGTTGCTACGAAGAAGGGGAAAAGTAAGCCTAATGAGATAGATGCGATCACGGGCGCCACGATCTCCTCTGTAGCAGTGGCAAAAATTATCAACAAGGGTAACGACTATTGGGTTTCCAGGCTGCCAGAACCAGGCGCTGAACCTGCTTATGTAGAGGTGGAAACCCCACCTGAAGCTGAAGATGCGCAAGCGCAGTAGCTGACATCCTGAAAAATAATCGACTAAATTAGAAGCATTAATCATGGCTAAAGAACAACTCGCATACGATGAATTTATGAAGGGCCTCTGGCGTGAAAACCCTGTTTTCGTGCAGGTCTTGGGGTTGTGTCCATTGCTTGCGGTAACCAACTCGGCCATCAACGGATTGGCCATGGGGCTTGCCAGTTTTTTCGTATTGCTCGGTTCCAGTATTCTGGTCTCACTGTTTAAAAGCTACATCCCCAAGCAGGTGCGTATCTCTTGCTTTATTATCATAATCGCTACCTTTGTTACCGTTGTGGACTACACATTGGCAGCAGCGCTGCCTGTAATTCATAAAGAGCTGGGCGCCTTTATCCCGCTGATTGTTGCTAACTGCCTGATTCTCGGTCGTATGGAGGCATTTGCATCGCGCAATACCTTGCGCATGTCGGTTGCTGATGCTTTCGGTATGGGGGCTGGCTTTCTCTTTGCTCTGGTTTCCCTGGGTGCTGTCCGTGAGATTCTGGGCGTTGGCGAGATCTTTGGTTTTGCCCTGTTTGGGGCGAATTTTGAGCCATGGGTTATTATGATTCTACCTCCTGGCGGCTTTATTACACTGGGCGTCATGTTGCTCTATTTCAACTGGCTTGAAGAGAAGAAGAATAAGATCGACAAGCAGCTGGCTACAGAAGATGGAGTAAACTGAAATGGGTGATCTAGGTTGGATTTTTATCAGCACACTGCTGATCAATAACTTTGTACTGGCTTATTTCCTTGGACTCTGCCCTTTCTTGGGGGTATCCAATAAACTGGAGGTCTCGTTTCGACTCGGCCTGGCAACCATCTTTGTGATGGTGGTTACAGCGCTATGTGCCTGGTTTCTTAACACCTATGTTTTAATCCATGCCCCCTATCTGCGCCTGATCAGCTTCATTGTCGTGATTGCCAGCGTGGTGCAGTTGATTGAGATGGCCATCAAAAAAACGAGTCCAACGCTCTTTCGAGCGCTGGGTATCTTCCTGCCACTGATCACTACCAACTGCGCAATCCTCGGCCTTGCTATCTTTGCAACCAACAAAGGCTATGGACTCTGGGAAGGGTTGGTCTACGCTTTGGGTGCAGGCATGGGCTTCACGCTGGCTATTGTACTGATGGCGGGCATGCGTCAAGAGGTTGAAAAGGTCAATGCCATGCCAAAGCTTATTAGAGGTTTTGCCTTTAACCTTATAATTTCAGGTATCCTGTCCATGGCCTTCATGGGCTTTGCCGGGCTTTTTAGTTCAAGTTAATATCTATGTCCATCTGGAACCACCTTTTTGCTCTGATTGGCTTGGTAGCACTATGTGCAGGTTGGATAGCTTTCCAGATGTGGCTGAATAAGAAGGATCCTGCAAAACCAAAGTTTGAGACGAAAGGCTGCGGGTGCCATACCACTAAATCCAAGTGTGTCGAAAACAAGGTTAACCCCGAAAAATAATCAGGCTGGCAAATGCTCGCATGGGATCAGAAGTGGTCGGTTGGTGTTGAAGGTATTGATCTCCAGCATCGCTATTTTATTGATCTCATTAACCGGATTTATGCTGAGACAGAAGCCAGGGATACTACTCATCAAACAAGGCTTATCAATGAGCTGGGCAGCTACACTCAACAGCACTTCATGAGTGAAGAGAATATCATGCACAAACTGGGTTTTCCTGGCATGGAAAAGCATTGTGCAACCCATCAGGAGCTGCTTGAGAGGTTAAACGGGCAGATCGGCCTCTACCTTGTTGACATGCTTAATGCTGCAGAAATTGCCTCTAATCTGGCAGACTGGCTTATTCCTCATGTCACGACCGAAGATAGGGAGTTTGCCGGGTTTGTCAGGCAGCTGGAGCTGCAATAGCTCTATTTTAGCCCCCCTTCTTTGATTGCTTTACCACCCCATCTGGTTTGACATAACAAAATCCTGATCATCCGGTCGATAGTTGTGCATGGCACCCATGGCATCCAGTGCCGACATCAGAAAGCCGCTAGCGGTTATGCGCCCCAGGCCGCCCTGTATGCAGGGGGTCTCCCCAAATACGGTGCAGCTGTCCCGGCGTGTTCCTGGATAGTGAAGCAGTGTTGGCACCGGGTCAGCACAGTGGTTGCCATGGATAGAGTTGGTTGAGTGGTCTCCGGAGACTCCAATAACCATATTGCTGGATAGCAGCGGTGCCAGTGCTGTATCAAAATGCCCAAGAAAATCACGTTTTTCAGCTGGCAGCAGGTCATGGGCGCAGATATCCGGTGCCTTGATGTGCAGAAATACCATGTCATGATCTTCCAGGGCATTCCGGGCTGCTGATATCTTGGCTGTCAGATCGGTATTGGCCAGCGCAGTGAATTCCGGTTGTGTGATAACGGTATACCCAAGCAGTTTGCCCAGGCCGCAGACACTACGCTCACCAGCGATCAGCGCCGCTTTGAGTTGCAGGTGGTTGATGATGCTTCGGCTTGTGTGAAACATCCCCGCCCCGCGGGTGATGATGCCATTGGCGGGCAGCAGCCCCTGCTCCCTGCGCTGCCGGTTGATTGGGTGGTTCTCCAATCGCTGGTGCGCCTCGGCAATGAAGTGGTTGATTGCGCTGGCGGTTCGGATGGCGGCACGGTCATTCGGGTTGTGCGGCCTGCTCTCTATGGTGATGCCCAGACCACAGGTCTCGTCAGGGTCTGTGTCGCTCACGGCGGCTGACAGCCCCTCTCCCGATAATTTCAGTACCGCACGATGTTGTGTGGCCGGTTTAAGGGTTGCGGTGATGCCATCGCCAACGGCTATCCCTTGCAGTGCTCTGGCTAGCTGATCGGTTCCTTTGCTGATACGCCCGGCCCGACGGTCAGTGACGGTGAGGCGTTGGTTGCTGCTTTTAAGTGTTGCAAAGTTGCAGCGGATGGCAATATCACCCGCTGCCATGGAGAGTCCGATACCTGCTGCCTCAACCGGCCCGCGGGACAGCCTGGCGGCATCTGTGGGGATCAGCCCCAGCAGGATGCCGGTGCCGGTGTGGGTAGCGACCGGAATGCCGGGTGCCAGCGGGTCTACCAGCCCGCATAGCCCTTCAGTGACCAACCTGTCCAGGTGTGGGGTGTGAGCCGCTTCCAGGGGTGTGGCACCATCGAGTGGCGCGCAGGGTCGGTCGCCCAGGCCGTCGAGGATGATCATCAGCCCTTTGTAGCGCAGATTCATACGAAAACCTCTTCGGGGGTGCTGGAAAAATCCTTGGAGAGGGCGTTGATGACGGCCCCCATGACGGCCCTTATGGCATCCTCTCGATTATCGTTGGTGATGATATTCAGGTTGGCTCGCTCAGCGGCTGTCAGCAGAAAGGTCTGTAGCCGCCAGATGGCATCAAAATTATCCAGATAACGTTTGGCACGGCGGTTGGGGGCCTGCTGTCCGCGCCCGGTAAATCGTTGGCGCAGAAGCTTTTGGTCGGCAACGCGGAGCATGATGGGGACGACGATGGCATCCTCCTCCTTTGGAATGCTGTCCAGGAAGGAGGGGTGCATGTGCACCCCTTCCAGTATCAGTGAGACCCGCTCTTTGAGTGTGCGTTGCAGTACGGCCTCGGCAGCAACAGAGAGCAGTTCGACCTGTGTGAGGAAGCCATCTATCAGCAGGCTGTCGCGGTCTGTAAGCGACTCGGTGGGGGATGGCAGCGCCTTCCAGGCATCAAATGATGAAGTGTGCAGGATCGGCAGCAGGCGATGGGGCAGCATCATGCGCATCACCTCGCGCAGCATGTCGGTAGACTGGGTGCGTACAATATCCAGCCGGGTGGCCAGCTCGGTTGCCAGGGTGCTTTTTCCACTGCCGGGTGCGCCGCCGATAAGGATCAGCAGAGGGCGGTTGCCGTGGCGATAATCGCTCCAGACCAGGTAGCGTTTTGCGGCATCGGCCCCCAGCTCCCGTCTGAGGTAACGGTGAGTCAGCAGCCCCAGGTCGCGTGAGCTGATACGCTCCGTGCCTTGGCTGACAAGATGGTCGTAGATTCTGGCTACGATGGTCATCGCCCCCTCTTCTGCCAATCCGCAGCACTCCAGGCTGCGTCGTAACTCCCCTCTGGAGAAGGGGAAACTCTGCATGTTGGAGCGTTCAACCAGAATGGTGGCGGGGGTATGGGAGGAGGTCTGGTAACGCTGTGCTGTGGCTTCGCCAAAAGAGGCTTCCAGTTCTTGTGCTACCAGCTTCCGCAGGTCGCCGGTGGAGATTTCGGTTTTATTATCCAGCAGCTGGCGGATTGATGATGCGGTGTTGAAGGCATCTTCAAATGAGAGTCCAGCGGCCTGTAGTGAGCGGGTAAGTATGCCCCGTAAAAAAGGGGTCTGCCTGCCTGCTGACAGGTCTATGATGAGCGTTTTTGCCATGGTTCCTGTGAGGGTCGGTTGTGCTTGCTGACACTGTACGGCTAACCTGGATCAAAGTGAAGATGTTTGATCTGGGTTGTGTAGATTAGCGGGTAGGCAGAGTACGGGATGCCTGGGTAATAAAGTTAGGAGATGGTGTGCCGCTATAACCCCTAGAGACTGTCCGAGAACCCGGTTTTTTTGCACATTAAGGTTTTTAACTTATTGAATTGCGAGGGGTTTGTTTTTTGATAAATCGCAATTT
The DNA here is from genome assembly GCA_021648685.1 of Candidatus Polarisedimenticolaceae bacterium. Taxonomy (GTDB): domain Bacteria; phylum Pseudomonadota; class Gammaproteobacteria; order Chromatiales; family Chromatiaceae; genus WFXD01. The sequence continues at coordinate 39,003 of JAKISI010000009.1, read as the reverse complement.
TACCTCTTCTCAAACAGGCTTCTAGTGCTCTTTCAATGTGATATTGCCAGCGTTCAGGGCAAGGCGCACCTTACAACAGGGGGAAATCATGTACCAATCAGCCAATAAGGTGCTCATTGTCGAAGATAGCCGAGCAATCAATAAAATGCTTGCACACCATATTGCAACGCAACTGCATATTGATGTCGAATCTGCGGTCTCCATGCAGGAGGCCAAACAGATTCTTGACAAACAGAGTGAGCAATTTTTTGTTGCGATCCTTGACCTGAATCTTCCGGATGCACCCAATGGCGAGGTGGTCGATGTCGTTCTGGGTTTAGGGATACCTCCGATCATACTTACAGGCAGCATGTGTGATGATCTGCATGATGAGATGTTGGAAAAGCCCATCGTTGACTATGTGATAAAACGCAACCTCAATGAGATTGAGTATGTCATCGAGACGGTACAGCGCCTGCGGGAGAACAGGGATAGAAAGGTTCTGGTAGTGGATGACTCAAGGTCATCCCGGCAGCTGCTGTCGTCACTGCTGCAGCGTCACTACCTGGAGGTGCTGGAGGCCTGTGACGGCGTTGAAGCGCTGGATGTGCTCTCTGAGAATGATGATATTCTGCTGATGGTCACAGATTACAATATGCCAAGAATGGATGGCATGGAGTTGATCACCAGGGTGCGTGAGAAAAAGTCGCGCAATGAACTGGCCATTATCGGGATCTCCACCTCAGGCTCAGGCACCGTCTCTATTAAACTGCTGAAATCAGGTGCCAATGATTTTATTACCCGCCCCTTTATGCATGAGGAGTTCTACTGTCGCATCAATCAAAATATTGATGCGGTTGCAAGCTATTGCAAGTTGAGAGATGCGGCAGATCGTGATTTTCTAACCGGCCTTTTTAACCGGAAATATCTCTTTAATACAGGCAATAAGCTGTTTCAGAATGCACAGCGAAAAAATATCAGTTTGACAGTGGCGATGATTGATATTGATTTTTTCAAAAAGATAAATGACACGCATGGTCACCATGTCGGTGATATGGCGCTGAAACATGTTGCATCAATATTTACGCAGCAGTTGCGCCAGGCGGATGTGATCACCCGCTTTGGTGGAGAGGAGTTCTGCATGCTGTGCGTCAATGTCAGTGGCAGCAGTGCCGAGGTGCTGTTTACACGTTTTCGAGAGGCCATAGCCGATACCCCGCTGGTGGTTGGTGACGTGGTCGTGCCGATGACGGTGAGCATTGGCTACAGCATGGAGCTGACCGATTCGCTTGATCACATGATAAGTGATGCGGATGCAGCACTGTACGATGCGAAAGGGGGAGGGCGTAATCGGGTGGTACGCTTTGTAAAAAATGAAGAGGTTCCTTATATCAGAAAAATCAGCTGAGGCTAATGCTCCTGCCGCCCATAAAGTGAAGCATAGAGTCCGTCATTGTGGATCAGCTCATCATGCCGTCCCTCCTCCACGATGCGTCCATCCTCAAATACCAGCACCCGGTCGGCCTGTTTCACTGCGCTCAGGCGGTGAGCAATGATGATGGTGGTGCGGCCGTGCAAAAACTCTTGTAACGCACTGTGCAGTTGGCTCTCGGTGGTGGTGTCGAGTGCGGATGTCGCTTCATCCAGAATCACGACCCTAGGGTCGGTCAGCACCATTCGGGCGACAGCCAGACGCTGACGCTGACCACCAGAGAGACGAATGCCAAAGCGCCCGACCTGTGTCTCCAGCCCCTGCTCCAGCCCCTCTATGGTTTCACGCAGCTGAGCGATCTCAAGTGCGTGCCAAAGCGCCTCTTCAGAGACCTCCCGCCCCAGTGTCAGGTTTTGGCGAATGGTGTCGTTGAACAGAGCCGGGTGCTGCAGCACGGTGGCTACATTGTCTCTGACCACATCCATGCCGATCTGCGTGACCGGGATGCCGTCGAAATAGAGTTCACCCGATTGCGCCGGATAGAGCCCCAGCAGTACCTGCACCAGCGTGGTTTTGCCACCGCCACTGGCGCCCACCAGTGCGACCTTTTCGCCACTGCGGATCTTGAGTGAGACATGATCCAGTACCTGCGGCCCATTGCCGTAGGCAAAGCAGATATCCTTCAGCTCTACAGAGGTGGTGGGTTTGTCGGCAAAGGGGTTCTTCTGATGGGGGTGCTCCGGCTCCAGATCGACCCGGATCAGCTGGTTGATGCGCCCCAATGCTGCGCTGGCACCATTGTAGGTGTATTGAATGGCCAGGATCTCCTGCACCGGCCCCATCATGAACCAGAGGTAGGCAAAGACGGCCATCATCTGGCCGATGGAGAGGTCGGAGTGGAGCACCATGAACATGCTCACGGCGCGGAAGGTATCAAAGCCAAACAGGAAGATGACGAAGGAGAGACGGGCAGCGGCATCGCTTTTCCAGGTAAAGGCGGTGGAGTGGTGGCGGATCTTTCCGGCCTGGTCGATGATACGGTGGATGTAGTGGCGTTCACGGTTGCTGGCGCGGATCTGCTGGATGGCATCCAGTGTTTCAGCCAGGGATTCCTGGAAGGCCTGATAGGCGCTGTTCTCACGGCGTTTCAGCTGTTTGACCTTGCGCCCGAATACCGTGGTGACATAGATCACCACCGGGTTGAGAATCAGGATAAAGAGCGCCAGCTGCCAGTTCATCCAGAGCAGCACAATAGCGGTGCCAATGATGCTGAGCACAGCGACCAGAAATTTGCTGGTGGCGACACCGATAAACTGGTCGACCGCATCCAGGTCGGTAACCAGATGGGAGGCAACCGTGCTGCTGCCCATGGTCTCGTACTCTGCCATGGAGATGCGCTCCAGCCGCAGCAGCAGCACCCGGCGCATACGATAGATGACATCCTTGGAGATGAGGGTGAACTGGCGCATCTGCCAGACGCCAAGCACCAGGGCGATCAATCGCAGCAGCAGTGTCAGAATCAGGATGGCGGTGATGTAGAGTGCGGGGCCATGCCAGCTCTCCGGGAAGAGTCCATTCATGATTTCGATGGATTTCCCAGGCTGATTCAGTAGCACCTCATCCACCAGCAGCGGGATAAAGAGCGGAATAGGCACACTCACCACGGCACCAAGGATGGCGATGATATTGGCCAGCACCAGCTCCCGCTTGTGGCTTTTGATCATCCCGATCAGCTCGTGCCAGCTGAAGTCGGTATTGCGGATGGTCGGTTCGGGTTGGCCGGTGGTGCTATCTGCTGGCATATCGTTTGGTGGCTGATTCAAGGCGAGGGCGATTGTAGCCTAAAACCAGGCCTCCCGTTTGAGAAACAGCTCTTTTCCAAGATCCACAATCAATCGTGGATCTTGCCCTCTCTTTCAGCTGTATAGCTGGATGGATCCCATTTTCCGTTACACGCGGAATTGCCCAACCAGGCCTTGCAGCTTGGTAGCCAGCTGAGCCAGTTCATCACTGGCAGCAGCGGTGTGTTCCGTGCCGGCTGCTGTCTGCTCTGCCTTGTCTCGAATGCTTACGATGTTGCGGTTGATCTCCTCTGCCACCAGGCTCTGCTCTTCTGCGGCACTGGCAATCTGGGTGCTCATGTCATTGATGTTCTCCACAACTCCGGCGATGCTGGTGAGCGATGCGCCTGCGTTGGTTGCGTGTTCAACAGCAGATTGAGCCTGTTTTTGGCTCTGCTCCATAACGCCTACCGCCTGTTGGGAGCCAGACTGGAGCTTTTCGATCATCTGATGGATCTCTTTGGTGGATTGCTGGGTGCGGCTGGCCAGGTTGCGCACCTCATCGGCTACTACGGCAAAGCCGCGTCCCTGCTCACCGGCTCTGGCCGCCTCAATGGCGGCGTTGAGTGCGAGTAGGTTGGTCTGCTCTGCAATCCCTTTGATTACATCCAGTATGGCGCTGATGTTGTCTGTATCCTGCTGTACGGATTGAATGACAGAGGCAGCGCTCTCAATCTGGCTGGCCAGTTCACTGATTTGAGCAATAGCTTGATCCACCACTTGCCGTCCCTCTCTGGATTCCGCATTGGCTTCAGCAGAGGCGGTAGCGGTGCTGGATGTATTGGTTGCCACCTCCTGCACGGTGGTGCTCATCTCATTCATGGCGGTGGCGACCTGAGTCGTCTCTGTCAGCTGTTGCTGAACGGCTTCGGTGGTCTGCCGGGTTATGACAGAGGTCTCTTCTGCTGCTGTAGCCAGCTGACAGGTGTTGCTGGAGACCTGTTGCAGGATGGAACGGAACTTTGCCAGCATGGCATTGATGGCTTGTGCAGTCTGACCCAGTTCATCGTTGGAGTTGATGTCGATTTGCCGGGTCAGGTCAGATTCGCTTTCAATGTCGCGGATGGTTTTGCTGAGTTGGGTGATGGGTCTGGTAATGCTGCTTGCAAACCAGAAGCCGACACCAAGGGCAACTATAATCAGAGCAATGGTAATGCCTGCCGACAGCAGCAGAATCTCTTCTGTCAGGGTGTCAGCTGCAGCAAAGGCCTCGGTCTCATCAATTTCACTCATGATGGCCCAATGCAGACCGTCGATCTCTATCGGGGCATAGGCGGAGAGAACCGGTATGTTCCGGTAATCTGGAAAGATGTCAAAGCCGGTGGTTCCGGCCAGAGCCGCCCTGCTGCCGGGGGAGTTGACCGGTTGCAGGTTGATGCTGGTTCCTTTGGCGCGGATCAGTTGCAGGGTCTTTTGGTTTACGCCGGCGCTGCTAAGGGCCTGCAGGTAGCTCTCTTTATCTTCAATGAGAAAGCGGCTCATGCTGCGCAGGGTGTTGTCGGCACCTACCAGATAGGTCTCGCCGGAGAGCCCCAGCCCGGCCTGCTTCCAGTTGCTGTTATGGGTCATGGTTGCATTGATCCGGTCAATGGGCATCTGGAAGATCAGCACGCCAATCTTCTCTCCATCCTTAAAAACAGGGGAGGCGATGAAGGCTGCCGGATCCTGGTAGGAGGGCGGATAGGCGGCAAAATCGGAGAGCGCTACAAAGTCAGGTGAACCGGCCTGGTTTGCCTTGCGGAATACCTCGCCAATACCGGTATTGGCGAAGGGGCCGTCTTTTAGAGAGGTGGCATAGTCCAGCTCTTTGAATACGGAGTAGATGATATCGCCTGTTTCTGAGTCAACCAGAAAGATGTCGTAGTACCCAAATTTATTCAGGTAATCGCGAACTACAGGATGAAATCGGGCATGCTGTCGGCCATAGCTTGAATAACCGCCGGGGTCGTCCAGCCTGTCCTTCTCGCCCAGAGGATTGGGGTTGGCCTTGATGAAGTGATATTGAAGCGCCACGGAGTCAGCATCCAGCTGTGCCAGCCACTGGGCGGTACTGGTCTGTTCGTCAGGGTTGCGCTGCTGGTATTCACGGCTAAAATCACCGCTGTAGTATTGCCCCAGCTGGCGGCGCAGTGTTTCGGTATCGGCGGTGGAGCTCTCTTGTTGAAAGAGAGGGAAGCTATCCTTGAAGGATGACATCGCTTCAACCACCATAAGGTCTTTTGAAAAGGTCAGGACTTGATTGCGAATGGTGCCAAAATAGTCCTCGACGTTCTCCTTGGTGGCGTTACGAACCGCAATCAGGCGCTCTTTTGAGGCAACTTCAAGTGCTTTATGGCTGGTGCTGGTTGCGACCATCTGGATGGTAAGGCTGGCGATGATCACTGGAATGGCGGCCAATAGTGTGGCACCGATTATCATTTTCTGTTTTAGAAGCATTGTATGCTCTCCTGGCTTTGTGAATTGTGCCAGACCTTAAAGTTCTTCTGGCACCTGTCTGCACACTTGAGGTCGGTTCGGGTCATAAAATCCTTTTCATTGCGGTGCAGCATGAGTATGCCATGCTCAATTCCCGTGACCTTCAGGCGCATAAGGTTTACATTACTAATTCCGATGCCTCCTAAAACAGGATGGCTGTGGTCAGCGGTTGTTGTGAAGCGCCTAAAACCTAATAAAGTCATGTCTAAAGAAGTCGGCTACAACCCCATATTCTTGAGGGAAAAAATCAGGTATTTTAGATGGCTGTTTTGTTGCAGAAATAATCAGTGGTAGATTAATGAAAGATATAACTCAATTGGCTGTTGCCATCCTGCTGTTGCCGGGTCTGCTCTGGGCAGAGGCGCAACCTGAGCTGAGGCTTGTGGGTGACTTTGTACAGGGTGGTCTGGTGCAGGGGGTGGCACAACCTGGCGCCACGGTGAAGGTGGATGGCAAGCCGGTGCGGGTCTCTGAAGGCGGGCTGTTTCTGGTCGGGTTTGGACGTGATGCGCTGGCGGAGTCGCTGGTTCAGGTCAGCTATCCTGACGGCCGCACGGCAGAGAAGCTGCTCAGGGTGGCCAGGCGTGAATATAAAGTACAGCGTATCGACGGCCTGCCAAAGCGCAAGGTGACCCCTCGTTCAAAAGAGGATCTGGCGCGCATCCGCAAAGAGTCGGCGCTGTCGCGCAGTGCCCGTAAGCGGGATGACCCCCGTACGGACTTTCTGGTCGATTTTATCTGGCCGGTGACGGGACCTATCTCCGGTGTCTATGGTAGCCAGCGTATTTTGAATGGCCAGCCCAGGCGCCCCCACTTTGGGGTTGATATTGCACGCCCCACCGGCACGCCGGTAGCGGCACCCGCAGCCGGTATCGTGACGCTGGCGCATCCCGATATGTTCTTTTCGGGGGGGACTTTGATTCTGGACCACGGCCACGGTCTCTCATCATCCTTCCTGCATCTGAGTCGTATTCTGGTCGAGAAGGGGCAGCGGGTCGAGCAGGGTGAGCTGATTGCCGAGATAGGCGCAACGGGTCGCGTAACGGGCGCCCATCTGGATTGGCGCATGAACCTTTTTACCAAGCGGGTTGACCCCCAGTTGCTGGTGCCACCAATGCCTCAGGAGAAGTAAGAGGTTAATCGCAAACCAGCCCAGACACCTTTATATCGTAATATTGCATATCTTTAAGGGCGTGAGGCAGGACGCTTTTCTCCCCCAGCAGCTCAAAGTAGAGCCGCCCTGCCTGGGCAATCGCTTTCTGTTTGTAGGACTCTTTGGTCTCTTTTCTAACCCTGTCCCACTGCGTATAGAGCGTGGCAAATTCAGGAAGCGCCATCAGTTTCAGATAGAGGGCGTTGGTGCAGTCACGTCCACGGCAGGCATTCTTGATCCAGTTTGGAGTGGCATTGGTAAAGCCGTGGCGCAGCTTTAATTTACGGATGTCATTTTCGGCAAAATGGCGAAACACAAACTGGTCTATCCTGGCAAACAGCGCATGTCTTGAGAGTGCAGGGGCATATACTTTGTAGATATCGGGGTGTTTTTGTGCGTAGACCCGGTGCATCTTTTCAAATAGAGCGATCCGGTTGTTGCTGTATTCATCGTAGTGCTTTATCAGGCACGCCACGCTCTCATTCGCAGAGGCGAAGCTGGAGAACAGCATCAGAAACAGCAGCGCAATCGGGATCTTCAAGATTATTTGCTACAACAGCCAAGGCAGAGGTGTGTGAGGTCTTTTTATAATTTGGGTGGGATAGTATCAGGGTTTTCCATCAACTGCCTTATCCGCTGGTTTCGCCAGCTTGTGGCGCATCCATCTGCCACAGTCGCTCCAGCTGGTAGAAGTCACGCACCTTGGGCAGCATGATGTGGACGACGACGCCATTGATATCAACCAGCGCCCATTCGCCTTCGTCTACCCCTTCTGAGCCCAAAGGGGTCTCTCCCGCTTTTTTTGCCTGGAAGGCGACGCTTTCGGCAAGGGATTTAACGTGCCGGCTGGAGGTGCCGCTGGCAATCACCATAACATCGGTGATGCTGCTTCGACCTCTGACATCAATAACAGTGATCTCTTTGGCCTTCATATCTTCCAGTACCTTGATGACCAGATCGCGTAACGCTTCAACTTGCATGCCTTCTCCTGAGGTTGCAGCAGCCACCTTGTGTGGCTTGTGGGTTAATGATAACCGATATCAGGGTGATGATGTGGAGTAGCCAAGCACAGGTGCCAGCCAACGTTCGGCCTCTGGCAGGCTCATCCCTTTGCGCCGGGCATAATCTTCGACCTGATCACGACCGATCTTGCCGGTGCTGAAGTAGCGCGCCTGGGGGTGGGCAAAATAGAGGCCGCTGACGGATGCGCCAGGGTGCATGGCGTAGCTCTCGGTCAGTTGGATGCCGGTGTTCTCTTCCACCTGTAGCAGCGCCCACAGTACGCCCTTCTCGGTGTGCTCCGGGCTGGCCGGGTAGCCTGCCGCAGGCCGGATGCCCAGGTATTTCTCTGCGATCAGCTCATTATTGGTAAGCTGCTCGTCGGCGCTGTAGCCCCAGAGCTCTCGGCGCACTCGCCCGTGCATCCATTCCGCCAGCGCTTCTGCCAGACGGTCGGCCAGCGCCTTGAGCATGATGCTGCTGTAGTCGTCATGATCGGCCTTGAACTCTGCCAGTTTTTTCTCGATACCGATACCCGCAGTGACGGCAAAGGCACCGATGTGGTCTGCGACTCCGGTATCCTCTGGGGCGATAAAATCAGCCAGGCAGAGGTTGGGTTCTCCGGCCTGTTTTTTGTTTATCTGCTGCCGGATAAAGCGGAAGTGAGTGCTGACTTTGCTGCGGCTTTCGTCGGTATAGAGCACCACGTCATCAGCTCCGCAGCGAGCGGCCGGGAAGAGGCCGATTATGGCCTTGGCCTGGAGCCAGTTTTCGTCGATGATCTGCTTCAGCATGGTTTGGGCATCCTGAAAAAGGCGGGTTGCCTCGGCCCCCTTTTTGGGGTCATCCAGGATGGCGGGATAACGCTTTTTCATCTCCCAGGCGTGGAAGAAGGGCGTCCAGTCGATGTACTTTGCTATATCGGCCAGAGAGATTTCATCAAAGCACTGGATGCCAGGCTGGTTGGGTTCGACAGGCTGAAAGGTTGCCCAGTCGGTCTGCACCGCGTTGGCGCGAGCCGCTTCCAGCGAGATCAGTTTGCGTTGACTGTTTTTGGCCAGACGGGCTGTGCGGGCCTTGGCGTAATCGCGCTTGATGGATTGAACATACTCGTCCCGCTGGGTTGCGGATAACAGCTTGCCGGCAACACCTACCGCCAGCGAGGCGTCCAGCACATGCACGACGGCTTGGTCATATTCGGGGTCGATCTTCACGGCGGCGTGGATCTTGGAAGTGGTGGCTCCACCTACCAGCAGCGGCACCTTAAAGCCCTGCCGCTTCATCTCTTTGGCAATGTGTACCATCTCATCCAGCGAGGGGGTGATCAGGCCGGAGAGACCGATAATGTCAGCCTGCTGCTCCCGTGCCTGTTGCAGAATAGTCTCAGCTGGCACCATTACGCCGGCATCAATCACCTCGTAGTTGTTGCACTCCAGCACCACGGCCACGATATTTTTGCCGATGTCGTGTACATCTCCCTTGACGGTTGCCAGCAGGATGCGGCCTGCGGATTGTGTGCCGCCATCTTTTTCTTTCTCCATATAGGGCTGTAGCCAGGCAACGGCCTTTTTCATCACCCGGGCAGACTTGACCACCTGTGGCAGAAACATCTTGCCCTCGCCAAACAGCTTGCCCACATGGTTCATGCCGGACATCAGGGGGCCGTCGATGACGTGCAGCGGTCGACCCAATGCCTCCAGCGCCTCGGCAGTATCTTCAATGATGAATTTGGTCAGACCTTTGACCAGTGCATGTTCCAGCCGCTGGGAGACGGGTTGTTCGCGCCAGGCCAGATCCTCTGTTTGTACCGCTACACTGCCGTCACCCCGGTACTTTTCGGCCGCATCCAGCAGCCGCTCGGTGGCATCAGGACGGCGGCTGAGTACCATATCCTCGACCAGGTCGCGCAGCTCAGTGGGCAGATCATCGTAGATCGCCAGCTGCCCGGCGTTGACGATGCCCATGTCCAGTCCGGCCCGGATGGCGTGGTAGAGAAATACCGCGTGGATCGCTTCACGCACCGGGTTGTTACCTCGGAAGGCGAAAGAGATATTGGAGACACCGGCGGAGATCAGCGCATGTGGCAGATTCTGTTTGATCTCTGCCGTGGCCTCGATAAAGTCCAGGCCGTAGCGATCATGCTCCTGCATGCCGGTGCCGACAGTCAGCACGGCGGGGTCGAAGATGATGTCCTCTGCCGGAAAGCCGAGCTGCTGGGTCAGGATATTGTAGGCGCGGGTGCAGATCTCGACCTTGCGCGCCCGTGAGTCAGCCTGCCCCTGCTCATCAAAGGCCATCACGACTACGGCGGCACCAAAGCGGCGAATGATTTTAGCCTGCTCGATAAATTTTTCGTCGCCCTCTTTGAGAGAGATAGAGTTGACGATCCCTTTGCCCTGGAGGCATTTAAGCCCGGCTTCCAGCACCTCCCATTTGGAGGAGTCGATCATGGTGGGAACCTTGGCGACCTCCGGCTCTCCCTCGATCAGATTCAGAAAACGCACCATCGACGGCACGGATTCCAGCATCGCGTCATCCATATTGACATCGATGATCTGTGCGCCAGTCTCCACCTGCTGATGGGCAATCTCCAGTGCAGTTTCGTAATTTTCTTCCATGATCAGCCGTTTGAAACGCGCAGAGCCGGCTACGTTTGCGCGTTCACCAATATTCACAAACAGGCGGTCGGCGGTGATGTTGCACGGCTCTTGACCGGCCAGACGACAGGCGGGTTGCAGTTTGGGCAGTTTGCGAGGTGCTATTTCTGATACCGCATCGGCTATCATCTTGATGTGATCCGGTGAGGTGCCGCAGCAGCCGCCTACGATATTCAGAAAACCGCTCTGCGCCCACTCGGCGATCTTGGCGGCCATCTCCTCCGGCCCCAGGTCATACTCGCCCAGCTCATTTGGCTTGCCGGCGTTGGGGTGGGCAGAGGTGCGCACCTCGGAGATGCGTGCAAACTCCTCTACATGCTGGCGCAGCTGGTCTGGCCCCAGGGCGCAGTTCAGGCCAAAGGTAATCGGTTTGGCATGCCGCAGGGAGTTATAGAAAGCCTCGGCGGTCTGCCCTGACAGAGTGCGCCCCGCTTCATCGGTGATGGTGCCAGAGATCATAATCGGCAGCCGGATGCCATCCTCTTCAAAGAGCTGTTGCACCGCATAGATGGCGGCCTTCGCATTGAGGGTGTCGAATACTGTCTCGATCAGGATGATATCGGCGCCGCCTTCGATCAGTCCGCGCGTTGCCTCGACATACTCCTCCCGCAGCTCGTCAAAGGTGATGGATTGCGCCCCCACAGAGGCGGACGCCATCTTCTGGGTTGGCCCCAACACACCGGCCACGAAGCGTGGTTTTTCAGCTGTGGCGTATTTATCAGCCGCCTCTCTGGCCAGCCGGGCGGCGGCCACATTCAGCTCATAGGCAAATTCCGAGAGTTGAAACTTGACCAGGTCACTGCGGGTTGCACCAAAGCTGTTGGTCTCGACAATGTCCGCACCGGCGGCCAGATACTGTTCGTGGATGCCCTGGATCAGATCGGGCTGAGTCAGCACCAGCAGGTCATTCATCCCCTTGAGACTGGTCGGCCAGCCGGCAAAGCGCTCGCCGCGATAATCGGCCTCCTCCAGCTTATGACGCTGAACCATGGTGCCCATGGCACCATCCAGGATCATGATGCGTTCATTCATGATCGCTTCCAGTTCAGCGGAGCGGTCTTTGGGGAGGGCTTTGGTCATGGTGAATCCAGGCTTGCGGGGGAGATAAACGGTACATTATATCCCGGAAAATTCATGTTGTGCCTTACTATGTTCAGAACAACTGTTCGTCTACCTCAAATGTTTTCAAGCAGTAACAGGCGCTTTCAGGTTTTGTCTGTTTGGGTCGTGGAGTCACGGCAAGAGCTGCGTTGCTTGCTGGGTTCGTCAGCCCCTGCCAGACTAAAGTGGAGGCTATGCCATATTGAGTGGGGAATGCAGCTATTTTTCATAGACACAGACGCCTATATCCATATAGACGTCTGTGTCTATTCATTGAACCACTCGATATGGCATAGACTCCTAAAGTGGTTGTTCTTTATTCGTGACAGGTTTGTCCGGCAGGCACTGTCGCATCTCTGCAATCAGGCTTATCGCTTTGTCGGTATCTGTATCGGGGTTCAGCTCTTCCATTAGCCGCAAAAGCCGGGAGCAGCGGAGATGCTCTGTCTGCACCCAGCTCCCCGCCCTGTTTAGCACATCGTGATCAACGGCTGGTTCTGGCTTATGGCGTAGATCCAGAAAGCGGACGGCATCAAAAATAGCTCTTAGAGGGGTGATGATCTTCGCAACATGGCGTGACCAGAACCACTCGATTGCAATGACCAGTGATACATTGGCCAGAACAATTACACCCATAGCAGATACAAGATGATGCACCAGGATCGGCATGCCTTCCTGCACGCCTGGGTGAATACGAAAGAGCTGATCCTCAACGACCTGATGCAGCTCGTCATGCAGGATCATCAGGCCTGCCACAATCAGCAAGAGTTCAAACAATAGAACAGCTACAATCAGCCCTCCCTGAAGACGGCTGTCTATATAGCGGCTGACCCGGCGGCTATCACGCACCCGCGGCTTTAGTGGCAGCCGCCGCTTATCCCGTTTGGGTGTTTTTAGTTTGATTATATGTTGTGGCATTGAAAACAGAGGGCCGAACCCTTATTAGACATAACCAACTCTCCATGCTTTTCATCATAGGCCTGGTGGCAGCTTATACAGCTGAGCTGACCGTCAGGGAGTGTGATTTTCTCAGAAAGCGAATCCAGCTCATGGTATTTCTCTTTACCGCTTACATTATATTGAACCCCAACCGGGTGCGGCATGGTGGTCTGGCTATGTGCCAAAATAACACCTGATACCTCTCTTACATTCTCATAATGGCAGCTCATGCAGTGCTGGCTGTATGAATCAAGAATCTCTATGAATGAATCCTTTGGGGGCTGAGCCAAATGAACCCCATTCAGGACGGAAACCCCACCATCTGCCATTTGATAAAAGAACTCAATCTCATGGCATGAGAGACAGAGCTCTTTGCCCCGTTTGTTGCCGCGCATCAGCCCCGGGTTGTCGCCATGCACCAGATGACAGCTGCTACAGGTCAGATCACCTTTCCAGTCTACGGGGTACTCGGCCGGCAGCAGACGCCCGGCCTGAAAACCACTGGGGTGGCTGACGGCCAGTGCATCAACGTGGCACCCTTTGCAGAGGCGCTCCTGCGTATCAATAAGCTGATGTGCGTTATTCGCTGTTACGGCATTTCCAGCAAGGTGGCATGTCTGGCACCCTGTGGAGTCCAGATGCCGGTTTTTTGCACTGGCAAAGCCAAGCAATCCATAGACCAGGGCTATACCGATGCAGAGGAATAGCAGTGCATATATTCGCACCTGGAAAACTCTAACCCAATCGAACACGATGCACGTCATTTTTTAATGCGTTAATATATGATTTTATTGCGTCTTTATCCTTTGCCTCCTTTAATAGCTCTTGCTCAAGGTGATCAAGCATCGAGCCTATGCAGGCGTAGTGGTCATGCAGCATGTTCACAGCCGTTTGCAGCTGCTGCGAAACATCTTGCAGGCAGTCTCTTTTGCGGATGCCTGGGAGGTCTCGGCTGTTTGATGCGGATTCAAGATTTCTGGCTATTCGAAACAGCGGTCCAGCGATTCTAAAGCTGGCATATAGTGTCAGCACCCAGGATGCAGCGCCGACACAAAACAGCAGGAACAGCCCCGCTATTATCAGCATTGCATCCAGGTTTTTTGCAGTAACCGTATAAGATTGCACTAAACCAAGGTAATCGAACCCCTGTTCATTTTTAAAAAACAGCAGTGCAGCAAGCAGCACCAACCCAGCCGCAAGCATGGTCGCCAAAGTAATCCTGGAGATCATTTTAAACCGCAGAGTAGCGGCCCAGTAGGGATCAATCTTTTGCACCAAGCCCTCCATTATTGTTGTATAGCCTGCAGGGAGACAAACAGTGCATCGTGCCGATATGATATCCCGGATTTCCATTTGGGTAGACCCGACAGCATGCAACAGTTTTTACGTTTACAATCATCCTAGAATCCGCAGTTGGACGGGGTGGAGTGTGCGCTTGTGAGGGTGCAGGGCAAGGCGCAACGACGTAGAATAGTTGATCTATTCCAGGGAGTTGCAACGCGGCCATGCGCCGCCACAAGCGTGCAATCCGCCCCGTAGCGTGGTTCATCCAGCAGGTGAGGAGCCTGCCCCATGAGCGTAGCGAGTGCTTTGGGCACTGGATAAAAGTGAAAAATATTAAGTACATCAATATGTTGATACATCCTCAAAGCGGTCAACTGCGGAATCTAGGATCATAATAAGCACCTTCAGCATAGCAGAAGATTTCCGGTTTTGGTGCTTGTGCCGAGTCCAATATGAAGTGGGTCTGAGTTGAGCCAAAAGCAGAGTGGACTTCGTTCATGGCAGAGGGGTGAAAACTATTATAAAACCTGAGGGTTTAGCAGCGATTGCTCCATTGGCAGGCACCCAGAGCGTAGATTTTTTGGGTATTAGCCTATGGCGGGGTTCAGGATTTTAAATCCCAATTTAGGGTTTGCCCCTTCTTGCCATCTGTAGCGGATATATTGCATCAGTTTCTGATGCAATGAGTTGTCAGCCCAGCTTGCGACCTGCCGCATCAAAGATGGGACTCTGGACAATGCCCCACCTGTTTAGCCGGTAGAGTATCGAGGTATGGACCACTCCCAAACCATAGACCACACTGCGCTGAAAATTGATGGAGGAGGCCTCTTTAAAGTATTTCGTGGGGCAGGATAGCTCGCCAATCGAGAAGCCAAAGTAGGCGATCTGTGCCAGCATCTGGTTGTCAAATACAAAATCATCTGAATTTTCGTTCAGTGGCAGGGTCTCTAAAACCTTGCGGGAGAAGGCGCGATAGCCGGTGTGGTATTCAGAGAGTTTTTTTAACATCAGGGTGTTTTGGAACAGGGTCAGCGCCCGGTTTGCGATATATTTATAGGGTGGCATACCCCCCTTCAGTGCCCCCTCTGTCAGGATTCTTGAGCCAAGAACTGCATCATATACACCAACGGCCACCATCGAAGCCATGGCCACCAACAGCCTGGGCGTGTACTGATAGTCCGGGTGCAGCATGATGATGACATCTGCACCCTGATCCAGGGCGGCCTGGTAACAGGTCTTCTGATTGGCGCCGTACCCCTGGTTTTTGGGATGCACGATGGTCTTTAGCCCCAGCTCTTTGGCAATGTGTACTGTATGGTCTGAGCTGGCATCATCAACCAGTATCACATCATCAACAAAGGCAAAATCCACCTCGCCGTATGTCTGCCTTAGTGTGGCCTCAGCGTTATATGCTGGCATTACCACTGTCACTCGTTTGCCGTGGATCATGATGGTTGTCTATCTTATCTGCTGCTGCAGATATTTTGCCTTGGCGTAATTGGGGTTGATGGCCAGGATTTTATTGAGCTCAGCAACGGCATCCTGTTTACGGTCCAGTGCCACAAGAACCAGGCTGTGATTGAATCGCACATCCAGATTCCCAGGGGCGCTGCTGACGGCCTGTTTTGAGTATTTCAGTGATGTTGAAAACTGCTGTTTCTGATAATAGATGAAGGATAGGTCAGAAAGTGCTTCCGTGTGCGAGCCATCATCCTCAAGCAGTTGCAGATAATATGTTATTGCCTGCTCGGTACGGTTCAGCTCCAGACTGCTCTTTGCCATCTCGAACAGTATCTTTTGCTGATGTAATCCGGTGGGAAGAAGTTGCTCCAGGTTGGCGAGCAGTTGTGATTTTAGTCCCATGTTGCGATAGAAGGCATTCAATATGAAGCGGCTGTCGGGGCGTACGTTCTCTCCTGCTGGCAGCGCAGAGTCGCTGTTGAAGATAATGGGTGCTGCGCTGCCCCGTGCGCTGTTTTTTACAAAGTATGAGGCGGCAAAATCATAGTAGACCAGTGACCAGTCGGGGTGTTGGTAGAGCGCCGGAGCCAGCAGTCTGGATTCCGGGGAGCTGTGGTGCAGCAGTGCAGACTGGACTTTATACTTTTCAACCCACCGCTGCCATGCGGGGAAGCTCTGTAGTGCAGCCTGTTTGGCCATAAAAAAGGGTGCGCCATAGATCTCCCAGCGGCCATCCATAAAGGGGATTCGCTCGGGGTAGAGGTGATAGAGATAGAAGCCGCCGAGGCGATTGGTGTTGTAGACCTGCCCCTGAATATTATGTTGCCGGATAAAGTCGGGCAGCCTGTGCGGGAAGAAGTTGGGGGTTACGCCCAATCCGGCACGGGCGGGGATCTCCATATCAAGATAATAGGCTCCAGAGAGCGGATAACTGCTCCATGCCAGCAGGGCGGCCAGCAGCGCCCCTTTCAGGAATTGCGCCATGGCGGGCTTGAGTGCAAGTTGGGATAGCCGACCGGCAAGCTGCTCCCCCACAAAAGGGGCGGCGACCAGTGCAAACAGCACGATGTTGCGCCGCCCGGTGAAGGCGGCCAGGCAGAGTGCGCCGACAATGAGCAGCCGTGGAACAGAGACCTGCCTTGGATTGAGGGCTATGGAGAGCAGCACCAGCAGCATAAGGGCAGCAAAAAACCAGAAGGCGGAGGCGTTCATCGCCGCCTCGCCAAAGGTGGGGCTTAGTTCATTCACTGCCTGCATGTATTCAGGGGCATCCTTGCCCACTTCACTGAATAGCAGAAAGCTGTACTCTAGTGCGCCTGAGCCATAGGGTGAAGCCAGCAGACTGAGACCGATCAGCAGCAGCAAAATGGAGAGTTGGCGGAGATGGTTCTCTTGCTTGCGAACGGCGTAGATAAGATGAACCAGCCAGTAACAGCCTACCATAAAGGGGCCGATCACAAATAGGCCATGGCTGTTGACCCAGATGATCTGTAGTGCCACGAAAAGGGCGATCTGGGCGGGTGACTGGTACCGGGCCTGTCGCAGCAGACTGTAGAAGAGGGGGATCATCAGAAAGGTGATGATCTCAGGGCGGGGCAGAAATCGCTCTGCCGATGCTCCCATCACCAAAAAAGTGATAAAAACAGCCGCAGCGGTGCCGCTATAGAGATGAGTTTCGCGGTAGATGATAAACAGCGTCGCCCCCCAGAGCAGCATCATGAACAGTATCGGGCCATTGAGTCCCGCCACAGCATGGGTGATGGCCAGTGCAACCTGAAACAGCCAGTGTGAATCATGGTAGGGTTGATTGAGGGCGCCCGCAGAGTAGATATTCAACTCGGGAACCTGAAGGGTTTGCAGAATATCCCTGCCAATCACCAGATGCCACCAGACATCGAGCGAGCAAAGTTCATGCAGCAGAAAAGCGGCAGTCACCCAGATCAGCGCGGCGGGCAACAGCCTGTTAAATGGCAAAGCGGTCATTCATTGGGCTTGGTGGTGTGCATTGAATCCACTGTAGCAGGTTGGTTTTGCAATGCAATTAAGCGGTAATAAAATCAGACGTATTGCACTGCTGGTTCTGCTGCTGGGGGCGGCGGGCTGGGTTGTAACGCACTATGGTGAGTTTGATGTTGAGCAGTTTGAATCCTGGGTGGGCAGCACGGGCTATTACGCCCCTGCGGTCTATATGCTATTTGCTGCTGCGGCTACGGTTTTATTGGTGCCAGGCTCTCTTTTCGTGCTGGTGGGTGGGGTACTGTTCGGGCCGCTGCTGGGAACCCTCTATTCGCTTTTCGGCGCCACCCTGGGGGCAGCACTGGCCTTTCTGATCGCACGCTATATTGCCGCGGACTGGATTGTCCGCAAGAGTCGTGGCCGCTTCAAACAGCTGATGGATGGTGTGGAGGCAGAGGGGTGGCGCTTCGTGGCCTTTGTCCGTCTGGTGCCCATCTTCCCCTTTTTCCTGCTCAACTACGCCTTGGGGCTGACGCGGATCAGCTTCTATCCCTATATCGTGACGACCTTTATCTGTAGCCTGCCGGGCGTGGCGGCTATCACCTATCTGGGGTATGTGGGGAAGGAGGCGCTGACAGGCGGGGAGGCGCTGATCCAAAAATTGCTGATCGCACTGGGGTTATTGGTCATCATGGCCTATCTGCCACGGTTCATTACCCGCCTGCATGATAGAAAGAGTCATCGCACCAAAACCAGTGACAATGCGGGCCAGTAGGTAATGATCAGCACGGCCAGCAACAGAATCAGAAACCAGGGCAGGGTGGCGCGGTAGAGTTGCAAAATAGGCTTCTTAAAACGGTAGCTGGCAATAAACAGGTTCATGCCAACCGGCGGCGTGAAATAGCCAATCTGCATATTGGCCAGAAAGATGATGCCCAGATGCACCGGGTCGATGCCATATCCCAGTGCAATCGGCAGCAGCAGTGGCACAATCAATACCAGGGCAGAGAAGATATCCAGCATGGTGCCCAGGATCAGCAGGAACAGGTTGAGCAGGATCAGAAAGGTGAGCTTGTCCGTCACCAGCTCACGAATGGTCTCAAACAGACGGGAGGGAACCTCGGCGTCGATGAGATAGCTGGTTGAGGCCAGAGACATGCCAAGAATCACCAGGATGCCGCCGACCAGCACCATCGCCTCGCGCATGATCTTTGGCAGATCCCTCGGGTGGATCTCACGATGGATCAGCACCTCCACCACCAGCACATAGAAGGCGGTCACAGCGGCGGCCTCTGAGATGGCAAAATAGCCACTATAGACGCCGCCCAGTACCACCACGGGCAGAGGTATCTCCCAGGCCGCCTCACGCAGGGCGGCACCTGCTTCTGCCCATGAGAAGGTTGATAGCGGCTGATTGCGACTGGACCAGATGCTCCAGGCTGCCAGCATGGTCAGCATCAGCAGCCCAGGCAGAACCCCGGCCAGAAACATATTCTCTACCGTGATGCCATCGCCTATCCCCAGCTGTTGGGCGATGACGGCATAGAGGATCAGAGGCAGAGCCGGGGCAAAGAGCAGCCCCAGGCTGCCAGAGGTGGTCACCAGCCCCAGGCTGAAATTCTGTTGGTAGCCTGCCTGAACCAATGCCGGGTAGAGCAGCGCCCCCAGCGCCACAATAGTGACACCGGAAGCGCCGGTAAAGGCGGTAAAGAGTGCGCAGGCGACCAGTGAGACAACCGCTAGCCCCCCGGGCAGCCACCCCAGCAGGGCATGGGTCACACGCACCAGCCGCTGGGGTGCCTGGCTCTCGCTCAGCAGATAACCGGCAAAGGTAAAGAGTGGAATGGCCAGCAGCACCGGCATCTCTGCGATGCGGTAGAACTCGATGGTGACTACGGAGAGGTCGATCTCCGAGTGGTAAAACCCCAGCAGCGCACTGGCTGCAATAATGATAAACAGTGGGGTGCCCAGCAGTGCCAGAAAGATCAGCAGTAGCCCGGTCAGGATCATTTCATCCCCTGGGGTCTGATCTGTAACAGCGCGGATAGCAGAAAGCGCAGTGCCATCACGCCAAACCCCAGCGGGATAATCAGCTCACACGCCCAGGCCGGGACAGAGGCAAACAGGATGCTCCCATCCTGCCACTCAAAGTAGACAAAGCGGCCACCATGCCAGGCCAGCAGCCCACAGATAAAGGCGCTGAAGAGGTCGGTTGCCAGTTGCATATAGCTCTTCAGCTGCGCTGGCAGAAAGCGGGCCAAGAGATCAATCTTGATGTGATTGTTATCCCGTGTGGCGGCCATTGCCCCCAAAAGGGTGATCCAGAGTACCGCCACACGCAGGGCAGGATCCGCCCAGCTCAGGCCGGTAGACCAGCCGTTGCGCAGCACGATCTGCAGGGTTGCGAGCAGGATCATGCCGGTCAGCAACAGCACCAGCAGGCCATTCTCAATGGTCAGGATGCGCTGTTGGGTGCGTTGCAGAAGTGAGCGGTTTATCACTGTTTATCCGCAAAGATATGTATGGCCAGCCAGATGCAGCGTGGCTCGGTTGAGGTGGCAATCACCTGGTGCGGGGTGTGGGCGGGGATGAAGCAGCTCTCCCCGCGGTGCAGGGTGATCTCTTTGCCATCCAGCTCCAGTCGAGCCTCTCCTTGCAGTAGAGCCACCCACTCATCCTGTGGCTGGTTGTAGATTCTGGCTTTGATGCTATCGGTGCTGACGATGCGCTCAATCACAATATTGCGGTGGCGCAGCAGCTCTTCAAAATGCTCGCCCTGGGATAGACCAGGGAGTGCAGAAAAAAGATTTATTGGGGGCATACCCTCATTTATAGAGGATTGCTGCGCAGACAGGAATCAATATTTTCAGGCAGGCACAAAAAAGGCCGCCGTTCAATGAACGCCGGCCTTTCGATAAGACTATCAGATGGTAGTCTTACATAGACGACTTACTGGCTCTTTTCGATCATGTAATCAACAGCAGCCTTCAGTTCATCATCAGTACAATCCGGGCAGGTACCACGAGGGGTCATTGCAGGGTTGACCTTGGAGCCGTTGATGGCTACGTCATAGAGCGCATCTGCACCTTTGGCGATACGCGGAGCCCATTGCTCTTTGTTGCCGACTTCTGGAGACATAACCGCTGCTGCCATTGGAGCATCATGACAGTTTTTGCATACAGCGTTGTATACCTCTTCACCAGAACGGGCCTGGGCGTTCATTCCGAATACCACCATACCGGCAGCAGCCAATGCGATAATGGTTTTTTTCATACGATCTATCTCCGCGAAGGCCCCATCTCTAGTCCAGTTGTAAACCGTTTTGGGGCATCAGTTGTAGTAAACAAAAGGTTGACCATGTAACTAATGCGTTAGGTCAAATAAAAAGAGCAAGGATTTATACCAGTGCTTTTGACATTGGTCAAATTTAATTTCCGATCAAGTTACTCAAGTTTTCACTTTTTACTCTGGATTTGAGAAACCGGATTTATTGATCTCCGGAATTTCTCAGCTTTTTAAGATATTGGCGTAACCTCTCCAGCATCTCAGACGAATAGACACCCTCCTCTCCCATTTGGTTCACGGCCTGGTCAATAATTGTTTGCCACTGGGCAATGTCCCTGGATGAGGGGCGGGTCAGCTGGATGCCCTGGCGCTGCAGTGCCTTGCGGGCGCTGCGGTTATCCTGCCGGCTCTGCTGGTTGATTTTGCGGAAGGCGTTCTCCATCACGCGCCTTACGATGGCCTGATCCGGTTTTGAGAGTCGCTGGAAGGCGCGCTTTTGAATCACCAGCATGCCGTAGAGATAGAGCAGCGGCATATCGGTAAGGTATTTCACCTGGGTGTGCCACTGCAAGGCGATGGCCGCTGTGGGTGAGATGCCTACGGTATCAATCAGCCCGGTCTGCAGGCCGGTCAGCACATCGGTCAGTGGCAGAGGGATGGGGGAGACCGAGAGCGCCTCGAAGACGACACGGCTGACCCGGTCACCCTCCGGCACCCAGACCCGCTGCTTTCTCAGCTGCTCAACCTGGGTGAGGGGCTGGCTGGACATCAGGTAGGCAAAGCCCCCTTCGCTGATGCCAAAGCTGACAAATCCCTTCTTCTCCAGTGCCTCGCTGAGGAGCGGATCCATGCGCTTGCGCACATAGTCAACTTCTGTGTATGAGTGAAACATAAACGGCAGGCTGTAGAGCTGGCAGTCCGGGCAGATGGGGATCAGTCCGCCGCCGGTGAGCGCGCCGCCCTGAAGCTGCCCCACCCGGATCTTGCGCAGCACGCTTTTGTCGTTGCCCATCACCCCGCCGGGGTAGAAGCGGATGTTGACCCGCCCCTGGGTGGCCTCTTTGACCTCTTTTGCCCCCTCCCGCATGATCTGCATCCAGCGGGTTCCATCGGGTGCCAGGGTGGCGATCTTCAGGGTGCCGGGCTGAGCCTGGGTGAGTGGTGAAAGGGCAAAGAGTATCAGCAGCAAAAAGAGACGCATGGGGGGCTCCGGATCAGAAGTAATCATCAGCCAGCAGCGCTCGTGCCTGTTGCTGTGCCAGGGTATTGCTCAGGGTCAGTTCAGGTTCAATTGGGTCGGCTTCCAGTACCTCGTTTAGCAGCCGGTCGTGCAGTGGCTGGTTAAACAGCAGCCGGGCGTAGCGGCGGGCAAACTCAACCTTGGCCATCAAATCTCTGCCATTGGAATATTGAATTGCCTGCTCAAAGTGTGCCTTTCCCACCTCGGGCCTGCCGCCCATGGCCGGTGGCAGCTGTGTATGCATGACAGCAAGATAGAGCTGGGCGCGCCCCCGGTCATGCTCTGGCTCCAGGGTGATGACCCGCTGCAGGATGTGCTCCACCTTGGGGAGATCGGCCAGGGCCTCCCAGTTGCCGCTATGTGCCTGGATCCAGCCTGCCCAGCTGGTTGCGTAGGTGTAGAGCGCCTTCAGGTCTGCGGGGCCAATTGCTTCGATATAGGGGGCAAGCTCCTTGAACGGCTTGGTTTCATGCTCACAGATCATGGGCTGCATGCCGCAGAGTGCGCGCCGGGCATAATTCCTGGCTCTTGTGCTCAGCCGCTTGCGCCGGGTGGCATCTTTCACCAGGCCCGCCGCATAGGCACCGTAAAGCCGTGCACCGGCAATCAACAGTGCGCGATCATCCGGAGCCTCTTCGATCATTCCATCCAGCAGCAAAAGATAGGCGGGTGCCCCTGCGCGTACAATGTCCGGGTCATCCTGATTGAGCATGGCACGGGAGATGCTGTCCGCCATCTTCTCGGTTTTTGAGGCCAGAGAGCTACACCCGGCCAGGGTGGCTGCTATCAGCAAAAAAGGGAGCAGCTTGGAGAAATCAGGTCGCTTCACAGGACTCACTGTTTTATTCTGTAGGGCTACAAGTTAGCCCTTTTTGTGACAACCCACAAGCCGATTGCGGCTTATGACGGGAGATGTTGAATGTGGAGATGATTGCCAACCTGATAGAGGCACTGAATGGCCTGGTTTGGGGCAAATATATGTTGGTGCTGATCCTTGGCACCGGCCTCTATCTGATGATCGGCCTGAAAGCGATGCCGCTGCGTCAGCTCAAGTACGGTTTTCGTATGCTCTGGGCGGGGCGGCAGGGTCGAGGAGAGGGTGATGTCAGCCCCTTTAACGCATTGATGACCTCGCTTGCCGCAACCATTGGAACCGGTAATATTGCCGGTGTTGCCACTGCCATCTTCATCGGCGGCCCAGGTGCGCTCTTCTGGATGTGGTGCACGGCACTGCTGGGCATGGCCACAAAGTATGCAGAGGCGGTCTGCGCTGTCCACTACCGGGAGGTTGATGAGCAGGGCAACCATGTGGGCGGCCCCATGTACTACATCAAAAACGGGCTGAGCCACAATTGGCGCTGGCTGGGCGCGGCCTTTGCCGTTTTTGGTGCGCTGGCTGGTTTTGGCATTGGCAACACCGTGCAGGCCAACTCTGTGGCTGCTGCCTTGAACTCAGGTGTTTTTGGTGTCCCGCACTGGGTTACCGGGCTGGTGATGGCCACGCTGGTGGCGCTGGTGCTGATCGGCGGCATCCGGCGTATTGCCGAGGTGGCAGGCAGGCTGGTGCCCTTTATGGCGGTGGCCTATCTCTGTGCCGGCCTGATTATTTTGATCCTCAACGTCACAGAGATCCCCGCAGCCCTGGCTCTGATTGTCACCGATGCCTTCACTCCAACGGCGGCCACCGGAGGCTTTGCGGGTGCCTCGGTGATGCTGGCGATCCAGATGGGCGTGGCGCGCGGCATCTTCTCCAACGAGGCGGGGCTGGGCAGTGCGCCCATTGCCCATGCTGCTGCCGCAACTGACAGCCCGGTCAGACAGGGCACGGTAGCGATGCTGGGCACCTTTATCGACACTATTATTATATGCAGCATCACCGGGCTGGTGATTGTAATCTCCGGAGCCTGGACGAGTGGTGAGACCGGAGCGGCTCTCTCATCGGCCGCCTTTGAGCAGGCGCTGCCCGGCGTGGGGGGGTATGTGGTGACCCTGGGGCTGAGCATCTTCGCCTTTACCACCCTGCTGGGATGGAGCTTCTATGGCGAAAAGTGCGTGGAGTACCTGTTTGGCGTCAGATCCATCATCCCCTTCCGAGTGCTCTGGATCATTGCCATCCCGATTGGTGCCACGGCCAATCTGGGTTTTATCTGGCTGGTTGCCGATACCCTCAACGGCCTGATGGCGCTGCCAAACCTGTTGGCGCTGTTGCTCTTGAGCCCGGTGGTATTTGCCCTGACTCGGGACTTTTTTAAGACCGAAAAGCGGGAGAGGGGTTGAGCTACCCGTAGCGCCCCTCAATATAGTCGGCCGTCTCCTGCTGTGCCGGGGTGACGAACATCTGGCTGGTGAGGCTGTGCTCCACCACCTTGCCCATCAGCATGAAGATACACTCTTCGCTGGCGCGGCGTGCCTGCGCCATGTTGTGCGTTACGATCAGAATGCTGTACTTTCCACGCAGCTCCCAGATCAGCTCTTCGACCGCTTCGGTGCCTTTGGGATCAAGTGCCGAACAGGGTTCATCCATCAGCAGGACGCCGGGCTTTACCGGCAGCAGTCGGGCGATGCAGAGCTTCTGCTGCTCCTCCAGCGAGAGTTTGGTCGCCTTGTGGTGCAGTCGGTCTTTGACCTTATCCCACAGCAACACCTGTTGTAGTGCGCTCTCTACGATCTCATCCTGTTCTGCACGGCTGCCGCTCTTGCTATTGTGCAGCTTATGGCCGAACAGGACATTCTCTCTGATCGAGGTGGGCAGTGGGTTGGGGCGTTGGAACACCATGCCGACCTGTTTACGCAGCTGGATCAGCTCTACCTCCGGGGCGTAGATGTCCTGATCAAAGACCTCCACGCGACCACTGATGCGGACATAACCAAGCCGCTCGTTAATGCGGTTGATGCTGCGCAGAAAGGTCGATTTGCCGCAACCTGAGGGGCCGATCAGGGAGGTGATCATCCCTTTCTTGATATTGAGATCAACCTCAAACAGTGCCTGGAAGGTGCCGTACCAGAGGTTGAGCTGGCGAGCCTGGATGGCAAGTTCTACGGGCTTCTCTTTGGTGGTTATATTCATGGCTTAGCCAAACCTCCCTTCGACATAATCCTGGGTACGTGGGTCGCTGGCCTGACCGGTAAACAGTGCCTCGGTCTGGGCAATCTCCACACACTCCCCATCCAGAAAGAAGGCGGTGCGGTCAGCCAGCCGCCGGGCCTGCTGCACCAGATTGGTGACCAGGATGATAGTCATCTCACTCTTCAGCTCTTTGAGTACATCCTCAATACGCATGGTGGTGACCGGGTCAACGGCGATGGAGAACTCATCCAGCATCAGCAGCTCCGGCTCCTGTGAAAGTGCACGGGCGATGGTGAGTCGCTGCTGCTGCCCCCCGGAGAGCAGGCTGCCGAGTGTATCCAGCCGATCCTTCACCTCATCCCAGAGGGCGGCGCGGGTGAGGCAGCGCTCCACGATGAGATCCAGCTCGGCCTTCTCTTTGATACCGCGCAGCCGGGCAGAGAGGGCGACGTTGTCGTAGACCGACATCGGCAGACCCACCGGCAGTGGAAAGACCACTCCGATGCGGGAGCGCAGAGCGTAAATGTTGCGCCATTCCCGCACATTCTGGCCGTTAAAAAGGATGTCGCCCTCGACCCGCATCTTGCGGTCGAACATATCCATGCGGTTGATCGCCTTCAGGAATGAGGTCTTGCCCGCATTGGCCGGGCCAATGATGCCGAAGATCTCATGTTCACGGATGCTCAGGTTGACCCCGCTGATCGCTGCCTGGCCACCATAGCTGATGTTGAGGTTCCGAATCTCCAGCTTGACTGGACGGGTGTCGTTCACCATTTTTTCTTACCTCGCAGGTGCATGCGAAAGGCGATGGAGACGCTGTTCATGATCAGCACCATGCCAATCAGCACCAGCGCCACGCCGTAGGGCAGGTCCTCTGGCACGTTGGGCACCTGGGTGGAGACCACAAACAGGTGCAGCGACATGGCCATGGTCTGATCCATGACCCCCTGCGGCAGAAAGGGGCTGAAGAATACTGCGCCGGTAAACATGATTGGGGCGGTTTCACCCGCAGAGCGGGAGACCTCCAGGATGACACCGGTCAGGATGCCGCTGATGGCATTGGGCAGTACCACGCGGCGGATGGTCTGCCAGCGGGTGGCGCCCATATTCCAGCAGGCCTCACGGAAGGCGTGTGGCACTGCCTGGAGCGATTCGCGGGTGGCAACGATGACCACCGGCAGCGTCATGATGGCCAGCGTCAGGCTGGCCGCCAGAATGCTGGTGCCAAATTCAAAGAAGATCACGAAGGCGCCCAGCCCAAACAGGGCGTGTACGATGGAAGGTACGCCGGCCAGGTTGATGATGGCCAGATTGATCAGCCGGGTACCCCAGTTGTCCGGGGCATATTCACTGAGGTAGATGGCTGCGGCGATACCCAGTGGCACCGAGATGAGCAGCGCCACCACGACCAGCCAGATGGTACCCAGCAGGGCGGGTAAGATGCCTCCTTCGGTCATACCATTGGTGGGGTGGGTAAAGAGGAAGTCAATCGAGAGGATGCCTCCGCCCTTGTAGACCAGCGTGGTCAGGATGATCAGCACCGGCAAGATCAACAGGCCAGCCATCAGAACGAAGAGTATGCGCACCAGTTTTTCGGTACGCTGGTTTTTTCGGTTGAGTTCGGTTGCTGCAAACATAGAATTGTCCATTCAAATTGGGGGTCAGCAGTGACAGCGGATGCTGTTGGCGGGGCTAAAGCTCCGCCTGCAATGCCGCATAAGTCTCTCAGTTCATTAGCTGTTGCGAATACCACGCACGATCAGATCAGCCGTCAGGTTGATCAGAAAGGTGATCAGGAAGAGGAAGAGACCAATGGTGAAGAGCACCTGATAGTGATCTGATCCGACGGCAGTCTCGCCCAGCTCGGCGGCGATGGTAGCCGTCAGTGCACGAACTGAGTCGAAGACGCTGCCGGGGATGTTGACGGCATGGCCGGTTGCCATCAGCACCGCCATGGTTTCACCAAAGCCGCGCCCGACACCGAGCAGCACCGCGCCCAGCAGACCATTCTTGGCCGCAGGCAACACCGTCTTGAAGATGATCTGCCAGCGGGTCGCCCCCAGTGCCTCGGCTGCTTCGCGGTAGCGATCCGGCACGGCCTTGAGGGCATCCTCGGCAATGGAGGTCATGATTGGCGCTGCCATCAGCCCCAGTATGATGCCGGCATTGAGTACGGTGAGCCCTACCGGCACATCAAACAGTTCGATGATCAGCGGGTTCATGATGGTCAAACCAATGAAGCCCCAGACCACGGAAGGGATGGCGGCCAGCAGCTCAATCAGGATCTTCAGCCACTCACGGGTCTTGCCAGTGGCAAACTCTGCGACATAGATGGCGCTGCCCAGTGAGAAGGGGATGGCAATCAGCATCGCCAGCCCGGTGACACTGGCGGTGCCGGCCATCAGCGCCAGGATGCCATATTCCGGTGCATCCTCATCGCTCGGCTCCCAGTAGGGTGAACCGAAGAACTCCTGAAGGTCGAGCGTATTGATCAGGAAGCCGATCCCCTCTTTGGTGATAAAGAGAAAGATGCCGACAATGAATACGACGGCGGAGATGCCGCCGATGAAAACCAGTACCTGAACGGCTTTGTCGATGTACCAATCCAGGTTGCGCCGGTCAATTGCGTGATTATGAGACATGTCAGGAGGCCTCTGCGCCACGCAGTGTCTGCATCAGATCCTGTATGCGTACAGCAATCTCACGATAGAGGGCCTCTTGCCGCTGATGGGTCTGTTCCGCATCCAGGCCTGCGGGCAGCGTGCCCACATCCCACTCCAAGGCAACCGTGTGAAAGGGGATCTCGGTGATGTAGTTTTTTACCGCCCCCTCCAGACTGACAATGACATGCAGTTCGCCCAGCTCACTGGTGGTCATATCCAGCGGCTTGGGGTGCGCCTCACTAAGATCAAAACCATGTTGCTGCATAAATTCAGTGACTGCGGGGTTGAGCTCTTTGCTGGCATGACGCCCGGCACTGCTGTAGTGACCGCTGTTGGGAAAGTTACGCCGGGCAATCGCTTCCGCCATCTGGCTCAGTCCGCTGTTCTCCTCATCCAGAAAGAGGATGCGGTAGACCTTGGGTGCCTTGGTCTCACCTGTTACGACAAACAGGGTCTCTTCACAGATATTCTTGGCCTGTGCGGCTACGCGCTCCAGGCGGTGAAAGATGTTGAACAGCCGCATGAGGTCTTTGAGAGCAAAACCGCTGTTTTCAGCAGTCAGGTCAGAGAAGGCGGAGCTGAAGAGGTGATCAATCTGTGTCGCCATCCCTTTGGTCGCTCTGGCGGCCTCCGCATTTCCCTCATTGAAAGCAGTGATGGCCTGGGAGAGCATGTGGCGTGACTCTTCGGATATAAGCTCCAGCTTGTCGGTCAGGACACCCTGCTGTGGCTGCGACATCTGCACCGATTCACGGCAGATGGTGACCGCGTAGTCACCAATGCGTTCCAGCTCGATATTGATGCGGATCACAGCAGAGATCAGCCGCAGATGCCCGGCGCTGGGCAGATGCAGGGCGATAAAGCTGTGGCAGAGCTGGTCGATCTGACGTACCCGCCGATTGATGGGGAGATCGCCCAGGATGGTGGCGTAGGCCAGTTTCTGGTTGCCTGAGAGGAGCGCATGCATGGCATCCTTCAGCCCGGTTTCTACCCGTTCAGCAACCTCGGCCACCTGCTTTCGGATCTGGTTGAGATCCCGCTCCAGGCGTTGTTCGTAATGACTCATGTTGGCTCCTGGCTAAAATGTTTGGAGAGGTTTACTTGCAGCTCACATCGCTGATCGGGGCATAGCCTTTTTTCACGATAATACATTGACCTTGCTCACCGTAGATCCAGTCCATGTAGCTCTTTATCTCGCCTTTGGGTTCACCATTGGTGTACATGTAGAGCGGGCGGGCGATGGGGTAGCTGCCATCGCCTGCGGCGGCCACGCTGGGGACTACGCAGGCGGATTCAGCGTCTTTGGCAATGCAGGCCAGCTTGACATGGTCGGTGGCATAGGCCAGCCCGCTGTAGCCGATGGCGCAGGGGGTCTTCTCAACCAGTTCCACCACATCCTTGGAGCCGTGCATATCCAGGGTACCCATGCGGTATTTACCTTTCTTGCCCAGCACCGCCTTCTTGAAATAGGCGTAGGTGCCAGAGTTGTTCTGACGACTGACCAGGATGATCTGTTGCTCCTTGCAGCCAGGGACTTCAAGGCCCAGATCTGTCCATTTTTTGATCTTGCTCTTGCGACCGTAGATGTCAGCAATTTGAGCAATGGTGAGGGATTTTGCAGGGTTATTGGGGTGCAGGTAGATGGCCAGGGCGTCATATCCCACTACATGCTCCACGGGGTCGCGTCCCCGCTTCCTGGCCAGCGCCAGCTCCCTTTTTTTCATTTTGCGGCTAGAGTTGGCAATATCCACGGTGCCATTGATCATGGCAGCAATGCCGGTGCCAGATCCGCCGCCGGAGACTGCAACAGCCACTTCGGGGTTTATTTCACGGTACTGCTCGGCCCAGGCCTGGGCAACATTTACCAGGGTGTCGGAGCCTTTGTTCTGAATCAGGGTGCGTGCTTCGGCATTCAGGGCCGCAAGAGCGATGCCTGCGCTTAGCAGGGTGATGGAAATAAATTTGGCTTTCATTGGATGGTCTCCCCAAACAAATGGATTCATTGAGCGGTAAAAGCCAGCCAACAGGTGCGTCCCCGATAGTATCTGCAGGAAATAGTGAGGGTGGCAGTAAAGCTGAGCGGCCATTATGTTGCATTAATGTTACAGAAATATTACAGCAGACAAGCGGTGCTTTCATTTGTTGTAACGCACAAAATCACCATGCCCATAATGAGCCTGGTGGATGGTGTTTCAGCTGTTTGTGAACGATCTATGCTGCGGCAGGCAGGGGGGCGGTGGGGGTGCGCTGCTGTAGATTGTGGAAGGTTTGGCAGATGTCGGCCTGCAGTGCATAGAAGCCAACGTAGATGCCCTGGGAGCAGTCATCGATTACAACCGCCGGGATGCGGTAGTTGCCACCGCCAATGGAAAACTGCAGCTCAATATCGGTATTGAGCGGAAGGCTTAGCAGCTGTGTGTTCAGAAACATGCCATCTTCGGTTATCTGCTGTGCAGTGGCGTGAAAACTGCGTCGGCCACGGTAACGGATCAGTACATCTATCGTGGGTTGAGGTTGTGGTCTATTGCACTTGAACATGGTTAGGGTCTCCTCCTGTTTCATTGTGTTCATGCACAATGTTAGGCCAGGAAGGTGACCGTTAGATGTAGATTTGATGACAATTTGATGACACTGAAGATCAGCTTTCGGTGGAGAAGCGATATCCCGAGCCACGCACAGTCTGTAGCAGTGAGTCATGGCCGCCAGGCTCCAGTGCTTTGCGCAGGCGTCGGATGTGGACATCAACGGTGCGCTCTCCAACGTAGATGTTGGTGCCCCAGACCTGGTCGAGCAGCTGGGCGCGGCTGTAGACGCGCTCGGTGTGGGTCATAAAAAAATGCAGCAGGCGGAACTCGGTAGGGCCAAGATCCACCACCCTCTTTTGAGCCATCACGCGATGGGTGGCAAGGTTCAGTGACAGCCCCTGGATCTCGATCTCCTCTACATGATCTGTTGATGCGGCGCGGCGCAGGGTGGCGCGAATGCGGGCGATCAGCTCGCGGGTTGAGAAGGGTTTGGTGATGTAGTCATCGGCACCACTCTCCAGCCCCTGCACCTTGTCGTTCTCCTCACCTCTGGCGGTGAGCATGATGATGGGGATGTCAGCAGTCTCTGGTCTGGATTTAAGCTGCCGGGCAAATTCAATGCCGCTTTTTCCCGGTAACATCCAGTCCAGCAGGATCAGGTCTGGCGGGGTTCGAGCAATCATCTGCTCGGCGGTGATGCTCTCTGTCGCCTCCTGCACATTCAAATCCTGCTGCTGGAGCGCAAAGCGTATCATCTCTCTTACCGCAGATTCATCTTCAACTATAAGGACAGTCGGGGTGTTCATGTCTCAGTGATTTATCCAAAAGCAACTATTAAACCCTAGTTATGTTTCAGGCGTATGACAATGTGGTAGGAACGCATTCCGGGGGCTGCGGGTTGTCTATCATTGCTTAACCGATATAATCCAATGAATTGACCACCAATTAGAGCGCATACTTGCCTAAACCCATCAAAATTGAACTGATCCGCCTGGCCGCTACTCTTTCGGTTGCGGTGCTGATTGGCCTCTTGAGCCAGCAGCTTATCCTGATGCTGCTGTTGGGTCTGATCTGTTTTTTGTGCGGGCATTTTATCCAGCTATTGAAGCTCTACTACCGGCTCAAAGAGGGGCGCAGTTTCCCGGTCAACAGCTCCGGTACGCTCTGGGGATATGTGAATGAGCACATCAGGACGCTGCAGATCAAGAGCCAAAAGCGCAAACGGCGGCTAAGCCAGTATTTCAGCCGCTTTCGTGAAGCCGCTACGGCACTGCCGGATGCTACGGTTATTCTTGAACGGCAGGGTAATATTGCATGGTGCAACCCTGCAAGCAGCATGCTGCTTGGGCTGGATTGGCCTGAGGTTGCGGGGAAAAACTTTGCCCGGCTTTTGCAGCACCCCATATTGTCAGACTATCTGGCGCATGGTGATCACAGCAACCCGCTTGAGTTTGCTTCACATACAGATAAAACCAAGGTGTTAAGTCTGTTCATCACCCCTTTTGGAAAGAGAGAGAACCAGCAACTGGTGGTGGTGAGGGACATCACTCGGCTCTACCATCTGGATCACACCCGGCGTGACTTTATTGCTAATGTCTCACATGAGCTGCGTACGCCACTGACGGTTATCTCGGGGTTTCTTGAGACGATGGAGGAGACATACAGTGAAAAAGGGGGCGAGTTCATCCCCCTGATGCGGCGGCAGGCCAAGCGCATGGAGGACACCATCAGTGATCTGCTGGTGCTCTCTCGCCTGGAGGTGGATGGTAAAAAAACCGTGGCGGAGATTGTCGATGTGCCAGCGTTACTTGCTCGCATTGCCGATGAAGCCGAGGCATTGAGTGGCGATGCAGGGCACCAGATATCACTCACTGCAGATCCGGCTCTGCTGCTTCGGGGGGACAAAAAAGAGCTGCAAAGCGCCTTCTCCAACCTGGTATTCAACGCCGTGCGCCATACGCCAGGCAGAGCGCATGTTCATATCGACTGGGCCATGCAGGGCAAAGAGGCGCAATTCTCCGTAACGGATACGGGGGAGGGGATTCCGGCACGCCATATCCCAAGGTTGACTGAACGCTTTTACCGCATTGATGCGGCACGCTCTCGCGACCTGGGCGGCACTGGGCTGGGCCTGGCGATTGTGAAGCATATCCTGCAGCATCACGGCAGCAAGCTGGAGATCAGCAGCCAGGAGGGCAAGGGGAGCTGTTTCTCCTGCCGATTTCCTGAATCGCGAGTTGTCTGCCAGAGACCATAGTCAGGTATCGTTGCTGCGTCCTGGCGGGCAGACGGGGGTTGGGAAGGGGGTCACATTGGCATTTTTATCCAGATCCAGTATCTTGCTGGTGCCCCGCTTCTCTACCTCGTCGATGCGGATGATCGCATTGATGGGCACCATGGTGCGGCTGACTCCGGCAAACTCATCCTTCAGTTTCTCCTCGGCCGGGTCGATGACGATGCCGCTGGACTCATCGAAGATGATATCCTCAAACTCAATGAAGCCAAACAGCTCCGCCTGGCGCACGGTCTGGACATAAAGCTCGTAAATTTTGCCATGATTGATAAAGGCTACGCGATAGATCTGCATCTGGTTCTCATCGGATACTGGGTACTCAAGTATATCAGCACCACGGTTCAGGATAGAATGTGCCGCTCAGGAATAATTTGCATTACGTGAGAGAGATCATGCTGAAAGAGACCGAATCCTTTAAAAAGGGAGAGAGCCTGGCCTGGGCCGATGCGTTACAATCGCTGCCGTTTAATCAGGATGGGCTGCTCCCTGCGATTGCCCAGCAGTACGATAGTGGCGAGGTGCTGATGATGGCCTGGATGAACCGGGAGTCACTGGCCGAGACGCTGGAGCGGGGGCGGGTCTGCTACTGGTCGCGTTCGCGGCAAAAGCTGTGGCGCAAGGGTGAATCCTCCGGGCAGGTGCAGATTCTTAAAGAGCTGTTGCTGGATTGCGATGGTGATACCATCCTGCTGCAGGTGGATCAAACCGGCCCGGCCTGTCACTCCGGGCGGCGCAGCTGCTTCTACAATGCCATTCGAGGTGATCGCCTGGAGGTGATCAGTGAACCACTCATCGACCCGAAAGAGCTCTATAAATAACCGCTATGTTTGATATTACCCCCATCCCGGCATTTGCCGACAACTACATCTGGCTGCTCAAGAGTGGACAAAGCCCGCAGGTGGCCGTGGTCGACCCGGGTGATGCCGCCCCTGTGCTGGAGCGGCTACAGAGTGAATCACTCAGCCTGGATGCCATCCTGATCACCCATCACCATCACGACCACACGGGGGGGATTGGCCGGTTGAAGGCGGCATTCCCGCACGCCAGGGTCTATGGGCCAGCAGGTGAGACCATCCCAGGGGTCACTGATCCACTGGCGGAGGGTGATGAGGTTCAGCTGCCCGGATGCAGCGAGCCGCTCAGGGTCTTTGAGATACCGGGTCATACCGCAGGGCATATCGCCTACGCGGGTGATGGTCTGCTGTTTTGTGGCGACACCCTCTTTGCGGGTGGCTGTGGGCGGGTATTTGATGGCACCATGGCGCAGATGGCTGCCTCACTGCAACGCATTGCCCAGCTCCCGCAAGAGACGCTGCTCTATTGCGCGCATGAATATACAGAGGATAATCTGGGGTTTGCGTATCTGGTCGAACCCGAAAACCAGGCGATAGAGGAGCGGCAGCAGGCAACGCGAGTGATGCGGAGCCATGGGCGGCCAAGTGTGCCATCCTTGCTCTCGCTGGAGTTGGAGACAAATCCCTTTCTGCGCACCCAAAACCCCACGGTGATTGTTGCAGCAGAAGCGTGGGCGCAAAAGCCGTTAAACGGCAATGTGGAGCTGTTTAGCGCATTGCGAAGCTGGAAAGATCGTGACTATGACTGAGTGCCCTATCCCGGCTGTTTTGGCCGGTTTAGTCAAACAACCGGGATAAAAAACTGAGGCTACCCTTATGAAAGATGCGCTGATACTCAATGCCCGTGTGGTCAATGATGGGCGGATTACCGAAGAGGATATCTGGATTCGTAATGGACGCATCGAGCAGATTGGCAGCAACCTCAGTGCCAGACCGGCAGAGATCATCCTCGATGCCGAGGGGAAGGTGCTGATGCCGGGCATGATTGATGATCAGGTTCACTTTCGGGAGCCGGGGGCGACCCACAAGGGCGATCTGCACACCGAGTCCAGAGCGGCGGTGGCCGGTGGCATCACCAGTTTTATGGATATGCCCAACACCAACCCGCTGACCGTCACGCTACAGGCGCTGGAGGATAAATATCTGCTGGCAGCCAAAAAATCACTGGCCAACTACGCCTTCTATCTGGGGGCGACCAATGAGAACATCGATGTAATCCGTGCGCTCGATCCAAAGCAGGCCTGCGGCATCAAGGTCTTTATGGGAGCCTCAACCGGCAATATGCTGGTCGATAGCGAGGCGGCGCTGGAGGCGATCTTCCGTGATGCGCCGATACTGGTCGCTACCCACTGTGAAGATACCCCGATCATCCAGGCCAACGAGCAAGCCTTCCGTGAGCAGTTTGGTGAGGATGTGCCGATGGAGGCACACCCTGAGATCCGCAGCGAAGAGGCCTGTTTTCGCTCCTCCTCCTTTGCGGTCGGTCTTGCCAAGCGGCACGGCACCCGTCTGCATGTGCTGCACCTCACCACCGCGCGGGAGATGAAGCTGTTTCAGAAAGGGGCGCCGGATAACAAGCGGATCACCGCCGAGGCCTGTGTGCATCACCTCTATTTTGATGCATCGGACTATGCGCATAAGCAGGCCTTTATCAAGTGCAACCCGGCCATCAAGACGCGCCAGGATCGGGATGCCATTCGCCAGGCATTGATTGATGGGCGGATTGATGTGATCGCCACAGATCATGCCCCGCATACCCTGGAAGAGAAGCTCAACCGCTACTTCAGTGCCCCCGCCGGGCTGCCACTGGTGCAGTATGCCTTGCCGATGGTGCTGGAGATGTATCATGACAAGCTGCTCTCACTGGAGCTGATTGCAGAGAAGACCAGCCATGCCCCGGCAAGGCTGTTCGATATCCCGGAGCGAGGCTATATCCGTGAAGGGTACTGGGCGGATCTGGTGCTGCTCGATCTGGAGCGGAGTGAGCGTGTCGAGCGGGAGGATGTGCGCTATAAATGTGGCTGGTCGCCGGTAGAGGGACGGCTCTTTCGCTCCGTCATTGATTCCACCTTTGTGAATGGCCATCTGGCCTACCATCAAGGGAAACTGGATGACTCCCACCTTGGCCAACGCCTGGAAT
Source organism: Candidatus Polarisedimenticolaceae bacterium (assembly GCA_021648685.1). Classification (GTDB taxonomy): domain Bacteria; phylum Pseudomonadota; class Gammaproteobacteria; order Chromatiales; family Chromatiaceae; genus WFXD01. The sequence continues at coordinate 3,659 of JAKISI010000009.1, read as the reverse complement.
TTGACCGCTGATAAATTGATATGACTGATAAAATATATGGCGAATGCCGGGTTCGGCTCAATTATGGCTCACTGGTTAAGCTCACCGTGCTGCTGGGTTTTTGTGCCGGGCTGTTTGCCGTGCCGCTGCTGTTGTTAACCTCGCTGGGAAACACCTATGGCCTGCTGAATCTGGTTGCAGGGGCACCCGTAGCGGGCGCCTTCACCGGCCTGTTGCTTGCTATTCTGGGTTCCCCCGTCTATACATGGTGGACGGTAAGAACCCATGGCCAGCGCTTTACCGGCACCTTTCAAATCAATAGTGATTCGGCCCTCCCTGCGCAAGAGAACGAGCACCGCGGCTGACCTTAACCCCCTCCCTGCCTGTAAATCACAGCAAGCTTTCCCTTCATTTCTCTCTCTGTTGGCCGAAAACAGGGTAGACGGCTGATTATTTAGCCAAAAAATCTTGAAAAAAATTCAACCAGATTGATTCAGATGCGCCTTATATTGCACTTGTAGTGACTTAAGAGTGATCTGGGATGAGCAAACAGATGCCAGAAAAGACCTCCTCTACGGTATTGGTTGTCGATCATGATCCAAAAGCACTGGCGCATGCCAGGCAGGTGCTGGCTGATGCCGGTTTTGTTGTTGCGGGGGCTGAAGATGGTGCGCAGGCACTGGAGCGATTTGAGCAGCTAGTGCCTGATATCGTACTGCTGAGTGTCGATCTGCCAAAATCGAATGCTTTTGAGCTCTGTAGCAGGCTTAGCCATATAACCAGTGAGGCAAATCCCCCGGCTCTGGTGCTAACGGGTCTGGAAGATGAGGCCTCTATCAACAGGGCGTTCGAGGTGGGAGCCACTGACTTTGTGGTCAAACCGGTAAACTGGCCCATCATCAGCCACCGGATCAGGCACATCCTGCGTGCACGCAAGGCCTTTCATGATATACGTGCAGCAGAGGAGAAGGTTCGGCACCTGGCCTATTTTGATGGTTTAACGGGGCTGCCTAATCGCGAGCTGTTCAAAGAGCATCTGGCGCAGGCTATCACCATTGCACGCCGTCAGGGGTGGCGGGTTGCCGCCCTGTTTATGGATCTGGATGAGTTTAAACGCATTAATGACATACTGGGGCACTCAGCAGGCGACCAGCTTCTGGTGACGGTTGGGAAGCGACTGCTGCAAAGCATCCGGGAGAGTGATCGCGTAACACATGGTGCGATTTCGAGTGATGGGCACCAGGCGGCACGCTTTGGCGGTGATGAATTTACGGTGGTGCTGGCGATTGCGCATGAAGCGGACGATGTTGCCAAGGTTGCGCAGCGCATTAAAAATGCATTGGCGCTGCCTGTCCTGCTGGGGGAGCAGGAGGTATTTGTAACCGCCAGTATTGGCATAGCACTCTACCCTGACGATGGGGAGACAGTCGATACACTGCTTAAAAATGCTGATGCAGCGATGTACGAAGCAAAACGTGCCGGAAAAAACAGGTACCGTTTCTACACCCAATCCATGAATGCCCATGCGCTCCGCAGGCTGACTATGGAGAGCAAACTGCACAAAGCGCTGGAGAATGATGAGTTTTGGCTCAGCTATCAGCCCCAAATAGATGCAAAGAGTGGTGAAATTGTGGGGATGGAGGCGCTGTTGCGCTGGGATAACCCGGAGCTTGGCACGGTTTCACCCTTCGAGTTTATCTCTATTGTGGAGAATAATGGGCTGATTGTAGAGATTGGCGAGTGGGTACTGAAAACAGCCTGTGCACAGGCGCAGGCATGGCAAAATGCCGGTTTCCCCCGCTTGCGGCTTGGAGTCAACCTCAGCCCCCGTCAACTTCAAAAAAACAGACTGGTCTCAATGGTGAAGGAAACCCTGCGCAGCACCGGCTTTTCGGCTCAATATCTGGAGCTTGAGCTGACAGAAAATCTGCTTATGCGGCACCTTGATGAGACCATAGAGATGCTGGATATGCTTTGTGATATGGGCATTACACTCTCTGTGGATGATTTTGGAACGGGTTACTCCTCCTTGAATTACCTGAAGCGTTTCCCACTGACTACGCTGAAGATAGACCGTTCGTTTGTTAATGGGATCCCGGGTGATGCAGATGACATGGCCATCACTAAAGCCATCATTGCCATGGCGCACTCCTTAAAATTGCGGGTGATTGCAGAGGGCGTTGAAGATGAGCAACAGCTGGCCTATCTTTGCGAGCAAGGGTGTGATGAGTTTCAGGGCTTCTTTTTTTATAAGCCGCTGTCGGCTCAGGAATTTACCCATGTATTAGAGCGGCAGAAGCTGATTTTGGGCAGCAGGCAGCGTAAAAAATAACCCTAAATTTTTAACCAGCAGGTAAAAACAGGAACGCCATTACAGGTATATACCCATGAAAAAACGGATCATCATGGCCAGCATATTGCTGCTTTTTGCATCTCACGCCGTTGGCAAAATCTATCAATGCAAAGATGAAGAGGGGAACACGGTATTTTCTGACTCTGCCTGTAGCACCGTTGCCAGGGAGAAGATAAAAGATAGGAGCGGCCCCTCGGATGCCACGCTAGAGAAACGGGCGATTAAAGGCTGCCTCTCCTACTGGAAGCAGAAAAAGCCCTACCTTAACGGCAGCGATGTGCGTGTTGAAGGGCACCGATTCCAGTGGGTCACTGTGAAAAAAGCGGGTGCCAGGAGGATGCTCTACCTGGATATAAGTACAAAAGAGAAGTTCAGTCCGTACGGGGAGGCAAGAGAGCCCCAAAAGCTGCAATGCCTGATGCTGGGTGATGGCGTTTCTGTCAACAGCTATGCGTATGAGTTAGAACCATAAGCAATAGCCTGCTACAATGCCGGCCTTTTTTTAACGCTAAGTGGAGAGAGCCATGCCAAGCGCAACAGCACGACATATCCTGGTGGATTCAGAAGAGAAATGTAGTTCACTCAAAGAGCAGATTGCCAAAGGGGCAGAGTTTACTGAGCTGGCCAAGCAGCACTCCAGCTGCCCTTCGGGTCGGGATGGCGGAGATCTGGGTTCGTTTGGGCCGGGAATGATGGTGCCGGAATTTGATAAAGTGGTCTTCAGTGCAGAGGTCGGCACGGTGCAGGGGCCAGTAAAAACCCAGTTTGGCTATCATCTGCTGGAAGTGACCTCACGCGAGGATTAACTGTTTTCATGGGTATCTACACAAATCAGGCCGGGTACTCCCCGGCCTGATTTGTGTTATCAAAGCGATCTGCCCAGTAATTAGATCTGCGTCACCATGATGGCAAGAACCAAAAAAGCCAGCCCTGCAAACATACGGATCATCTTGTCCCTTTGTTTTTTTGACATGCTTCATGCCTTCTGATTCATTCGGCTTCAAAGTTAACCCATCTTCCGATTTCACTGACAACAATGCTTTAAAAAACAGACGGTTAGCCTGCACGCAGCGCCTCTTATGGCACTACAAATTTAACTATTTTGTTTTTTGGAAGATCAGGCCGCTGTTTTTTTGAACGGAGCCAGGTTGCGAAGAGATACCCAAGGCGTTCATAAATCACCTTCTGATGCGGCTCTGCACGCGTGGCCTTGCGGATATGCAGTCGCTTGCCCGCTTCACAGGATAAGCTCACGGTAATGCGCTGCTGGTTTTTCAGCTTTTGACGGATCGTCTCCCAACTGTCGTGGATGCCTTGTGCTTTCAGT